>CAIQQM010000019.1 GCA_903873945.1 uncultured Verrucomicrobiota bacterium | reverse complement strand
ATGCTTTTCTCGCCACGGTCCGCCTCTCGCAGTACCCGGATCTTGTCTTCCGTCGTATATCGTTTGCCTTTCATCGTCTGGTCCTTTCGTCCGGCCCAGACTAACACTGCAAGTGGCCCGAAAAAGCGAAGTCACGTCACTCCGTTGTTTCCAAGCCCTTGCTTTTTGGAAGCATTGTTTCAGTGTCCCCGCTTCGTGGAAGCGTTGTTCCCATCTCCTCGCCTTCTGCAGAAAGGCGCTTGATGGTTATCCGCGTATAGCCAAAAGGGGGGAAAAGGAACGAAGCTACGACCAGAATTATGGCGACGCAGATTACTATTCTCTCTGCCTTGTGTCTTGCGTAATAGCTGGCTCTACTTTTCTCTTTTTGCACACGGGCCATTGCTGAATCAATTACCGAAGGGCAGGAGGATGGCAAGCGCGATCCGTTTCTCCCAGGATGCCCCTAGGATGCAAGAAGGGCCGGTCCGGGGGTAAGGAGGACCGGCCCTAGCCCTAACTGTGTTGTCTAGGGTTATTCGGCAGGGAACGCGACTATGCTCCCGAGGCTGGAAACACTGCAACTAAAAGTTATTCACAACCCCGTCACGATCCATTCCTTGCCCCTGTGAGCCTCAATACGAGCCTCAGGAGCAACTTTGATCGGGTGGGTGGTATTGTCGCGGCGGGAATTGAGGCTGGAACGAGGGCAGGGCACCCGAGAAACTGACCAAGCAATGAACAAGTGAGGATTTGATTCTCGACCTTGCTTATTTGGAAAACCTCACAAAACCCTTTAGAATCAGCTGTGTTTGGATGGTGGAGCCGAGGGGGTTCGAACCCCTGACCTCCTGAATGCCATTCAGGCGCTCTACCAACTGAGCTACGACCCCATCCGGAGCGGCCGGAAATTTAGAGAGTCCGCCGCATATGTCAAAGCCATTTTGCCCGATTTGCCCGATACTTTGAACTTTGAACTTGGAATCCAAGACTTTAGCCTTTCGACGTGAACGACAAGGTGCCAAGCGTCACGGTGCTGATTGCGGCGCGGCCGGACCAGGCCGAAATCAACGCGGTCACAGCCGCTCGCGCCCTGGAGTATCCGGCGGAGAAGCTGGAAATCCTGGTGGCGCGCGGCCGGCAGCCGTCGGTTCAACGCAACGCCGCGATGAAAGCCGCGCGGGGCGAACTGATTTATTTTCTCGATGACGACTCGGCGCCCGAGGCGGGCAACCTGAAGCGGGTGACAGCTCATTTCGGCGATCCATCCGTGGAGATGGTTGGGGGGCCCAATCTGTGTCCCGGCAATGCGCCGGGGCTGGAACAGAGTTTTGCCCTAGTGCTGGCAAGCTGGCTGGCATTCGGGCCCAGCCGCGCGCGGTATTCACAGGTGGGCCAAGTGCGCGAGACGAGCGAGAAGGAACTTATTCTGTGCAATCTGGCAGCGCGCCGGGACACGATACTGGCGCTGGGCGGGTTCAACGAAGCCCTCTACCCAAATGAGGAGAACGCGCTGATGGACGAGGTGCAAAGGCGGGGCGGCAAACTGATTTATGATCCGCAGGTCATCGTTCGCCGGCGGCCGCGACCCAGCCTGAAGTTATTCGCGAATATGTTGATGACCTACGGACGGGGACGGGCGGAACAATTCCGACTGCATCCGACTCCCGGTTCGGCGCTGAATTTTGTTCCACCTCTCTTCTGCGTGTATCTACTCGCGCTGCTGCCGGCGTGCCTTTTTGCGGGATCGATCAGCCTGGCGCCCCTGGCGGTCTATGGGCTGGCCGTGCTCATGCAGTGGGCGGTCCTGGCATGCGGCGGACAAATGTCGGGGAGCTTGGGAGCGATTCCGCTCATCGTGCTGACGCATATCCTGTACGGATTCGGGTTTTGGCGCGGACTATTCACCAGGTTGAAACCTTCCGCCGAGCCGGCGCGAACGCAGGTCCAGCTGGAATTCGTGCCGCGCTAGTTCTTTGCATTATGAAAAATCCTGTTTGGGCTGAGAGCATCAAGGCCTGCGCAAGCCCGCAGAGGGCCAAGCATTTCGTCGAGCTCCTTGGCGCCACGGATGCAGGAAGCGCCCTGAAAAAAAGCTCCGCCGAACAGGCCCGCATTCTCACCGCCCTGTTCAGTGGTTCCCAGGCATTGAGCAATTTGCTGGTTGCGCATCCCGACTGGCTAAGCTCGCTCGAACCCACACTGCTGGCATTTCCACGGCGGAAAGAGAGTTTGAGCAAAGAGACCAGAACCTGGATGAAGCGGCTTTTGGAGGCGCGTGATTACGGGGCCGCGCTGGCACAATTGCGCCAGTTCAAGAATCGCGAGATGATGCGCGTGGCGGCGCGCGATCTTGCCCGGATCGGGAACGTTGCGGAAATCACGCGGGAGATTTCCGACGTGGCGGACATCTGTCTTGACGGCGTCTGGCAGGTCTGCCACCGGCAGCTGGTGGAACGCCTCGGCCAGCCCTATCACCAGGACGCGAACGGGCACTGGCAACCCACCGCCGCCTGCGTGTGCGGACTAGGGAAACTTGGGGGAAGGGAGCTAAATTACAGTTCCGATGTGGACGTCATTTTTGTATACAGCGAAGAAGGGAATGTATTCAAGGAAGCTCCGTGCAAGAACAAGGCGCCATCGTCAGCCCTCACCAATCACCAGTTTTTCAATCGCCTGGCGGAGGCCTTTATATCCGAGGTTACCCGCCTGACGCCGGACGGCGCATTTTACCGCATCGACTTGCGGTTAAGGCCGGAAGGAGAAACCGGACCGCTCAGCCGGTCGATTGCCGGCTACGAAAACCACTATGCGCAATGGGGGCAGACCTGGGAGCGAATGATGTTAATCAAGGCGCGCGGCGCGGCGGGCGATGAGGGGTTCGCCACGGAGTTTCTTGAGGCAATCCAGTCGTTCCGTTATCCACGTTCGATCAACGAGGGCGTCTTTCGCGAAGTCGCGGCGATGAAAGACCGCATTGAAAACGAGGTGGTGAAACCCGGCGAACTGGAGCGCAATGTGAAGCTCGGGCGAGGGGGGATCCGGGAGATAGAGTTTATCGCGCAGGTTTTACAGCTGCTGCACGGCGGGCGGCAGCCGTTCCTGCAGGGGCCGCAAACGCTGGCTTGTCTGGAAAAGCTGGTCCAGTATGAATTATTATCGGCGCAGGAATCGCGATTGCTGACCGAGGCGTATTGCTTCCTGCGCGAAGTTGAGCATCGGTTGCAAATGGAGGACAACCGGCAGACGCACACCATCCCGACAGATCGGCACGCCCAGGAGAGGCTGGCGCGCCTGATGGGGTTCGCCACGTTGAAAGAATTTGAAGCCACGCACCGAACGCACACGGACAACGTTCGCAGGATTTTCGACAGGTTGCTGAAGGCCGACAGTTCTGAAGTTGAAACTCCCTCGCCGTTTCCCCGCCAGTTCGACGGCGCCGAAGCGGAGTGGAAGGAGCTGCTGGGCGCACATGGTTTTAAGGACCGGGACAAGGCCTTTCGGGTAATGCGGGAATTCGTGGAGGGGCCGGGGTATGTTCACGTTTCGCCACGCACGATTGCCCTGGCACGCGCACTATTGCCGAAGCTGTTCAGTTTCTGCCAACCGCAGGGGGACGCCGCAGCCCCGGGGGCGGGAACCGGGGTTGCCGGCACGCGCCCGCGAGCCACGCCGGCGGCCCCGTCCATCGCGACGATGAGCGATACGAACGGGCAAGGCACCCGCCACACCCTGTCCGATCCCGATCGCGTCATAACGCGACTGGATGGTTTTATCAGCGCTTACGGGGCGCGCTCGACGCTATTCGAACTGTGGAATTGCAACCCCGCCATCTTTGACC
The DNA here is from genome assembly GCA_903873945.1 of uncultured Verrucomicrobiota bacterium. Classification (GTDB taxonomy): domain Bacteria; phylum Verrucomicrobiota; class Verrucomicrobiia; order Limisphaerales; family UBA8199; genus CAIQQM01. The sequence continues at coordinate 19,029 of CAIQQM010000019.1, read as the reverse complement.
TGCTGGTGCTGTTGTTTGACCGCTCCGAATTTCTGGCGGAACTGGCGATTCGCACGCCGGATTTGGTTGATATGCTGGTGACCAGCGGCCGGCTGCGGCAGCGAAAAGTTGCGGAGGAAACCCTTCAGGATTTGCGTCACGGGCTGGGTGACGATGACCAGCACCTCTGGTTGCGCCGGTATCACCAGGCTGAGCTAATGCGAATCGGCCTGCGCGACATCCTGGGGCTGGCGGATTTTGAGCAGTATTTGACGGAGCTTTCGGCGCTGGCCGATGCCTGCCTGCAATATGCGCTGGAAGTCGTCATGCGGCGGAACCGGGTCAAGACTCCGCCGTTCGCGATCATCGGCCTGGGCAAGCTGGGCGGCGCAGAAATTGATTATGGCTCGGACTTGGACATCATCTTTGTGGCCGACTCGAAGAGGAAAGATTTGGCGAATGTCGCGCGCCTGGCGGCCGAGCTGATGGACCTGCTTTCCCGGCGAACGGAACAAGGCGTGGTGTTTCACACGGATGCGCGTCTCCGGCCGGATGGTGAAAAGAGTCCTTTGGTCAACACGCTGGAAGGCTCCGAGGAATACTACCGGCATCGCGCCCAATTGTGGGAAATACAGACGCTGACGCGCGCGCGGTCGGTGGCCGGCGACCCGCAACTTGGCGAGCGATTCAAAAAAATGGCCGCGACAATGACCGACTTCAGGCAGGCGGGCACGCGCGTGACGGCCGGCACCACGGATTGGAAGCAAAAGATTCATCAGATGCGGATGAGGATCGAGAAGGAGCGAACGCCGGCAGACAAGGACGACCTGGCGATCAAGACCGGGAGAGGAGGGTTGATTGACGCTGAATTCATCGCCCAGACCCTATGTTTAGAAAACGGCTGGCAAGAGGCCAACACGATGACCTCGCTCGAACGGGGACGCGAAGCCGGCACATTGCCGGAGGCAGACAAGCTCATCGACAATTACCGCAACCTGCGGCGGGTCGAGGGGATCCTGCGGCGCTGGAGTTACGAAGGGGAGACTGTGCTGCCCGATGATCCCGCGCCTTATTACCGGGTTTCCGTGCGTTGCGGCTTTGCCTCGATTGGATCCTTCCGCGACGCCATAAACCATTGGAGGCGCGCGATTCGGGAAGTGTATCTACAAGTGTTTCGGCCTTAGAGCATTTCCGCGAAAGATGCAAAAGGCGGACGGAATGGCCACAGATGGGGAAAGGGAATTTAGACGGATTAAACACGGATGTGGGAAAAGCGGTAACGGAAACCTAGCCACAGATTTCACAGATTGCACAGAGTCGAGGTTCGACTTCCCAAGATTGGACACGGGTGGGGAAAGAAGGACCGGAATTTTAGCCACAGATGGCACAGATTTCACAGACGGGGAAAAGAAATTTAGCCGCGGATTTTTTACAGAACTTTGAATGGGAATTTCTTGCGGAGAGCGCAGGGAACGCGAAGGGGAGGGGATTAGCGCGGACTGACGTCCGCGGCTACGATGCGGCAGCTGTCACATTTTTCCGCGCTGCCGACTGGCCTCATAAAGGAAAACAGCTGCGGCACTGCCGACGTTGAGTGAATCCACCGTCGCCGGCATGGGAACGGCAATGGCCTCGTCGCAAGCCGCAAGAACATTCGGGGAGAGACCATACCCCTCACTGCCGAACACGATGCAGCAATCGCCGGTGAAATCAGCGAGCGACAATGTCCGGCCTTTGACATGCGGATGGGCGGCGAGACAACGAACCCCCTGCCGACGCAGTCCGCATAATGTCCCGGCCAGGTCATGAGTTTCGACGATCGGGAGCTGGAAAATGGTTCCCATCGAACTGCGAACCGCCCGGCGCAAGAAAGGACTGCTGGAGGTTTCCCCCACAATCAACGCCTGCGCCTCAAAGGCGGCACAATTTCGCACGAGGGCTCCAAGGTTCTCCGCACTCGACAACCCGTCCGCCGCGGCCACCAGCCGAGGCCGCGAGCCGCGCGCGAGGATTTCTTCGAGGGACCGGCGGGGTGGAATTCTGCCCACCGCAAGCAAACCTTGGTACATGGAGAAACCGGTCAATGTTTCCAGCAACTCCTTTTCCGCGACAAAGACCCGAACCGGTTCAGGCCGGGCGAGCAGCAGCGGTTCGAGGAGGCGTAGCCATTTTTCGGGCAGCAGGACCGAAACCACCGTAAGACTGCTCTCCAGCAGACGGCGCACGACCTTCTCCCCTTCCGCGACGAATATTCCCTGCATTTTATGCTCCGATTGCCGGCGCATGGTCCGGTAGGGCAGAAGCTCCGGGACATCGAGGGACACTATTTTTTCGACATGCAACATAACAAGCGGGTCCATCGCCGGCCCGGGATCGCTACAGGCTCAGCGTCGGGCAAGGGTGCGCCTGAGAGGTGAGTTCCAGGGACACATGAGCGGCGTTGATTTTGTGGAGGCGCTCCGCCACTGTCCGGAACGCCAGTTCGGGGCGATTACACTCGCGGCTGAGGTGGCCGAGATACAACCGGCGCAGGCCGGGCGACATGATATTCTCGGCAGCATCAGCGGCCGCTTCATTGGAGAGATGCCCATGCCTTCCGAGAATGCGCTGTTTCAGGCTCCATGGCCGGCGGGGGCAGTCCTGCAGCATTTTGACATCGTGGTTTGCCTCGAGCACGAGCACATTCGCGGTTCGCACACGCTCAAGCACCAACCGGGTGACATGGCCGAGGTCGGTCACGAATCCAATGTTTCCGGCGGTCGTGCGCAAGATGAACCCGACCGGTTCCTGCGCATCATGCGGCACGCTGAATGAATCCACCGAGATCTCCCCGATCTCAAAGCTCGAGCCGGTCGTGAACAGGCGCGATTCGAGGCGGGTCGGCAGTTGATATTGGATGGCTTCCTGGGTAGGCCGGTTGCAATAAACAGGGATGCGAAGTTTCCCGCTGAGGGCCGCCAAGCCCTGCACGTGATCGGAATGCTCGTGTGTGATGAGGATGCCCGTCAGGTTCTCCGGTGTCCGCCCAATGGTTGCCAAGCGTTGCCGAAGCTGACGCAGGCTGAAACCGGCGTCGATGAGAATCCTGGTTTCATCGGTTTCCACATAGGCGGAATTGCCGGCAGAACCGCTGCCAAGAATGGTCAGGCGAACAGGCACAGCTTACGTTAGTTGCGGAGAATGTGCGCAGCAATGTTTTTCACATTGTTGCAATCAAAGGGAAAAATGAAGGGAGACATCAACCGGTTAAGCGCCGAAGCTTCCTTTTTTCCGGTCATACGCCGCTACGGTTGCAACTCCACCAGTCCACTTTGACTGGTCGCCGCTTGCGCAAATCGCGCCAGCGGCTATGCTGTCAACCATGAATACCCGACCGTTTGACGCCAGCAACCATGAGCGCATTGCGGAATCGGGCCGACGTGTGCTGGCCGGCAGCGACATTGCGCGCGAGGACGCGCGCTGGCTGTTCGAGCTTGAGGGCGCGGCGGATATTTTCGATTTGCTTTCCTGGGCAAACCGCATTCGGGAACATTTCAAGGGAAACAAGATCCATTTATGCTCGATCGTGAATATCAAAGCGGGAGGGTGCCCTGAAAACTGCCGGTTTTGCGCCCAATCCGCCGCGTATCAAACGGACACGCCGCGCCACGATCTGGTTGACAGCGGAGCGGTACTCAAGGCCGCAGATGAAGCAAAGAGCAACGGCGTCACCGGGTTGGGCCTGGTCGCGGCGTGGCGAGGGCTTCAGGAGGGGCCGGTGCTGGACGAGCTTTGCGCCCGCTTCGCGGAATTGAAGGAAAGCGGCAAGGTGCGGCCGGACGCTTCATTGGGAATGATACGAAGCCAAAAGGTGGCGGACCGGCTCAAAGCAGCCGGGGTGGAATGTTACAATCATAACCTGGAAACCTCGCAACGATTCTTCCCGCAGATCTGCACGACGCACAAGTATGAGGAGCGGGTGCAAACGATCCGATATCTCAAGCAGGCCGGCATCGGGATTTGTTCGGGCGGCATACTTGGCCTGGGTGAGACGCGCGAAGACCGGTGCGATCTTGCCTTTGCACTGAAGGCCCTGGGCGCGAACATTGTGCCCATCAACATTTTAAGTCCGATTGCGGGCACACCATTTGCAGGCCAAGAGCCATTGACGCCGCTGGAGATTCTCAAATCGATTGCTTGTTTCAGGTTCATTCTGCCCAGACAGGAGATCATGGTTGCGGGAGGCCGTTCGGTAAACCTGCGCACCGCGCAAAGCCTGATGTTCATGGCCGGCGCCAGCGCGCTGATGGCGGGCAACTACCTGACCACGCTGAACGAACCTGTCGAAAAAGACCTGCAGATGATCAAAGACCTCGGCCTTGACCCTGACTGGGATAAGCACGGTTTTTCCGACCAGGTGGGAAAGGGAATTTAGCCACGGATTGAAGCCGAAGGTCGGCCTCGCATAAACACGGGTTTTTCCACAGGAGGGGCAAACGCCGGGCGGGAAAGGGTATTAGAGCCTGGAAGCTGCTTCGGACTTACCGTTGATCGTGCGCGCAACGCCTGAAGCCACACGCGTCCTTTGATCCATCCACGTTTGTCCAAGAGAAAGCAACGTTTTGCTTTTCAGGATGCGTTCCGCCATGGGAAAAACGATACGCTCTTCCTTATCAAAATGCTGGCGGGAGTAGGCCACGGCCGCCAGCAACAGACGCCGAGCCTGCTTGAGCTGCTTCGCTTTTCGCACGAGCCGGAGGTTGCCGTCAATCTCCTGGTGTTCATAGAGAAAAGCGTCCCGCTGGCCGATTTGCTCGAAGCAATGTTCCAGCGGCCCGATAAACAACTCGTCCTCCGTATCCGAGTGGGACTTGAGCAGCGATTCCAGAAGCGCCGCCACGGTTTTGATCTCTTCCAGTTTTTTAATTCCTGACGCCGTTGCCTCGATATGATCGAACATATTATGGAACACCAGGTGTTCCGCCAGCAAGGCATCCGTGATTTTCATCGTGACGTGGCTCCGATTGGTATTAGCAGAAAATGCGGATTTCGACTATTTTTTATTTGGCTTTCCCCGGCGTCCAACGGGCCGGTTCAACCTTAATATTCTTCCATCCCGACGCAGGAACAAACCAGGTTCCGATCACCGCCCACATTGTCAACCCGGCCCACAGAAGGCCAGAATTTGTGCGCGCGCTGCCACCTGGCCGGGAAGCATGCCTGTTCCCGGGAATAAGGATGGTCCCATTTATCGGCCGCGAGCATCGAGACCGTATGGGGAGCATTTTTCAGGAGGTTATTTTGCCTGTCGGCGGTTCCTGATTCTATCGCCTCAATCTCGGAATGAATGCCGATCAACGCGTCACAAAACCGGTCCAGCTCCGCCTTGGATTCGCATTCAGTGGGTTCTATCATCATGGTGCCGGGCACAGGCCAGGAAATGGTTGGCGCGTGAAAGCCATAATCCATAAGCCGCTTGGCGACGTCTTCGACGGAGACACTCCGGAACTGGCGCAGATCGAGGATGCACTCATGAGCGACGAGGTTTCCGTGGCCGCGGTAAAGCACCGGAAAATAATCCCGCAGGCGCCGCGAGATATAGTTCGTATTAAGGATGGCGAATTTGGCCGCTTCAGTCACACCGGGGCCACCGAGCGCGGCCAGGTAAACCCAGGAAATGGCAAGAATGCCCGCGCTGCCCCACGGCGCCGCGGAGACCGCGTGGTCAGGTTTTTGGCCGCGGACAGGCATTACGACATGACCCGGCAGAAACTCCACCAGATGAGAGGCTACCGCGATCGGTCCCATGCCGGGCCCGCCGCCGCCATGTGGGATGCAGAATGTTTTATGCAGGTTGACATGGCAGACATCGGCGCCGATATCACCCGGCCGGCAAAGGCCGACCTGAGCGTTCAGGTTCGCGCCATCCATATAAACCTGTCCGCCGTTGGCGTGGACCAACCGGCAAATTTCCTTTATAGATTCTTCGAAAACGCCATGGGTGGATGGATACGTCACCATCAAGGCAGCTAGGTCCGCCTTGTGCGCCTCTGCTCTGGCTCGCAGATCGGCAACATCAATATTTCCCTCCGAGTCACAGGCCACCGGAACCACGCCAAGGCCCGCCATGACGGCACTGGCGGGATTGGTACCATGGGCAGAGGAGGGAATAAGGCAGACTTTACGGTGGCCCTGGCTCCGGCTCGCATGCCAGGCGCGAATGACAAGCAACCCGGCGTATTCGCCCTGGGAACCGGCGTTGGGCTGGAGAGAGACACCCGTAAGGCCGGTAATTTCAGCCAGCCAGGATTCGAGCTGGGTGAAAAGAACGTGATAACCGCGAGCCTGACGAACCGGGGCGAAAGGATGCAGCCGGCTGAATTCGGGCCAGGTGAGCGGGAACATCTCAGCCGTGGCATTGAGCTTCATGGTGCACGAGCCGAGCGGGATCATCGAGGTCGTGAGGGAAAGGTCGTGCGACTCGAGCCGCTTCAGGTAGCGGAGCATTCCGGTTTCCGAGTGATAAAGGTTGAAGACCGGATGAGCCAGGAACCCGCTGGTGCGCGCCAGCGGGGCAGGGCAAGGCAGGTCAACTTCCGCGGCCAGTTCAGCCACGCTGAAAGCCGGAGGGGAATCGCCATTGAAGACACGGAAGATGCACGCCAGGTCTTTCTCCGAAGTTGTTTCATCCAACGAAATGCCGAGCGTATGTTCGTCAATACGGCGAAAATTCATCCGGCAGGCTTCAGCGAGGGCCAGGATGTCGGCGGACGATTTGCCGCCGAGTTCAACCCGGAGCGTGTCAAAGTAGAGGGACGGGCGGGACGGCTGCCCGTTGTGGTATCCCAGCCGGGCGAGGCCCCGGGCGAGGATTACTGTGAGGAGATGAATGCGCTGGGCGATTTTCTTCAGCCCGGCGGGGCCGTGATAGCATGCGTACATCGCAGCCATATTCGCCAGGAGAGCCTGGGCGGTGCAGATGTTGCTCGTCGCTTTCTCGCGTCGGATATGCTGCTCGCGAGTTTGGAGCGCGAGCCGAAGCGCCGGGCGGCCTCGGGAATCTTTGGAAACGCCAATGATGCGGCCCGGCATCTGGCGTTTGAAGATTTCGCGGGTGGAAAAGAATGCGGCGTGCGGCCCCCCGTAACCTAGCGGCAAGCCAAAACGCTGGGCGCTGCCCAAGGCCACATCCGCTCCGAATTCCCCCGGCGGCCGCAGCAGCGTCAGGCTGAGCAAATCCGCCGCCACGACAACAAGCGCCCCGGCAGCATGCGCCAGCCCGGCAAAGCCGGTGTAATCATGGATTGCGCCGAATGTGTCAGGATATTGCACCAAGGCACCGAACACCTCACCGCCGAACTGGAACGTCCGCCAATCGCCGACAACCAATTTGATTCCCAGCGCTTCGGCGCGGGTTTCCAACACGCCAATTGTTTGGGGGTGGCATTCGGATGAGACAAAGAAAGTGGTTCGCCCTTCCTTGAGCCTGCGGCACATGGTCATGGCCTCAGCGGCGGCGGTCGCTTCATCGAGCAGAGAGGCATTGGCGACTTCCAGGCCGGTCAGGTCAATCACCATGGTCTGAAAATTCAGAGAGGCCTCCAGGCGACCCTGAGAGATCTCCGCCTGATACGGGGTGTAAGGGGTGTACCAGCCGGGATTTTCGAGCATGTTCCGCTGAATCACAGGGGGCGTAATGCAGTCGTAATAGCCCATGCCGATAAACGAGTGATAAACCTGATTTTGGGAAGCGATAGCTTTCAGGGTTTCCAGCGCGTCGAATTCTCCACAGCCAGCCGGAAGCTGGAGCGGGCGCTTAAGGCGAATCGGGGCCGGCACAGCATCATCGATGAGGTCCTCCAGACTCGAATAACCGAGGAGATCAAGCATCTGGCGGGTTTCCAATGGGCTGGGGCCAATATGGCGACGCACGAAATCATCCGGATGAGCGAGCAAAGCGGTATTTGCGGAAGTCATCGTTGCAGGTTCGGAATACCGGATGTCCGACAGGTTGTTGTCTGGTGTTTTCGTAGTGCTCAATCGAGGAAAGTAAGGGCCACTGTTGGCAAATCAAGCTGGATTTCAGGCAGCAATACGGCACGGCAACTCCGAACTTTGAGCCGGGAACAGTTGTCCAGTGAGCGCGCAGGTGGGGCTTTGAATGAGGCAACGGTGTTGGTAGATTGCGCCCATGATTGTGCGAATGAACACAGGTGGAATCGCGATGACGAATTGCTTTCTGATTGCGGATGAGGCCGCAAAAGAGGCGGTGCTATTTGACGCGCCCGACCACACGACCCGGCCGCTTTTGGACGAAGCGGTTAGGCGCGGGTGGGATGTGACAGGGTTATGGCTGACGCATGGTCATTTCGACCATTTTGCCGATCATAGCGCAGTGAGGGAGCGTTTCCCTCGCGCCAAGGTCCTGATCCATGCTTTGGATGAGCCCAAGGCCCGGCAACCGGACGTGCAGACACGACTGTTTGGACTTCCGCTGGTGATTGCGCCTCTCGAGGCAGATGCGCATCTCACAGACAAACAAAAGCTCAGAATCGGCTCGTTTGAGGTGGTTGTGCTTCATACGCCGGGCCATTCGCCGGGGCATGTGGTATTTCATTTCCCCAAAGAACAGATTCTCGTCGGGGGGGATTTGATTATCGGCGGCTCGATCGGCCGGACGGATTTGCCGGACTCGGACCATAGGCAAATGGAGTTATCCATTCGCAAGGTGATGGAACTGCCGGGTGAGACGCGATTGCTGGGAGGACATGGTCCTGAAACGACGCTGGAACAGGAAGGACAGGAGAATCCGTTTGTGCGGGAAGTGTGCCGGGAACAGGGTTAAAAATCAGGCAGGGTTCAGGCCAGTGGAGCATTCCCACAAATGATGCAGCGGTTTTGAATCGGCACCATTAATGCTTTGGATTTCATTATCCCAGACTCAAATAATCACTGCCTGAACGTTCCGGACCGTAACTTTGGGCTTTGAACTTCGGACTCAGTTAGCCTATAACACAACGCGTGTCCGGGTCGTTTTCACAACGAATAAATGCCAGCACGCGCTATTGCGCGGTCTACGGCCATCCGGTGAAACACTCGGCGTCTCCCGCAATGCAGAACGCCGGCATTGCCGCTCTTGGCCTGAATTGGCGCTACCTGGCATTGGATGTGCCCGAGAAGGATTTGCGCGCGGCGCTCGAGGGAGCGAAGGCCATGAACTTCATCGGCTTTAATCTGACAGTGCCTCACAAGTTGCTTGCCCTGAAGATGGTGGATGCGCTGGACGAGTCCGCGCGGGTTTGGGGTGCGGTGAACACTGTTCGTTTCGAGGGCCGGACCAAGACTGGCAAGTGGCAGCCGCTGGTCGAATTTGCCGAAGCACCGCCTAAGGTTCGTTCCTGCGGGTTCAATACCGACGCCGAGGCGCTAGGACGGGCATTGAAGGAAGATTTGGAGCTGGAACCGCGCGGCGCGAAGGTCCTGCTGTTCGGAGCGGGCGGGGCAGGGCGGGCCGCCGCCATCAAACTCGCTTCCGAAAAGGTCGCCGCACTTTTCCTGGTCAATCGCACGCAACGCAAAGCCCGGGCTCTTGCCCGGGAAATCAAAACGCGATATCCCCGGGTCAATGTGGTGGTTGGTTATCCATCGAGTTCAGTCGATCTGCTCCTGAACGCCACTTCTTTGGGCCTTAAGCGGGAGGATCCGATGCCCCTGGATACAAAGCAGTTTTCGCTTCTCCGCACGGGAGCGGTGTATGACATGGTTTACCGGCCGGCTGAAACTCTTCTGCTGAAGAAAGGGAAAGCCGCGGGCTGTCGCACAGCGAACGGCTTCGGAATGTTGCTCTACCAAGGGGTAAAAGCGCTGGAGCTCTGGAGCGGCCAGGATGCGCCGGAAGCCATCATGCGCCGGGCGCTGGAAAAGGAAATTTATGGTTAACCCCTGCGCGTCCCCTCCGGTTTCCAGAATCTGAATCTTTTCCCGCCATGCTTGACCCGATCTTTGATTCCCGCAACTGGCTCGCCGTGCCGTTTCATTTTTGGTCATTGGTGTTTTTTGTGTGGGGCTCCATCGTGGGGAGTTTCCTTAACGTTTGCATCTACCGCCTGCCCCTTGGCCAGAGCATTGTTTCGCCGCCCTCCCACTGTCCACATTGCAAATACTCGATTCCGTGGTATTTGAACATTCCCCTGTTCACCTGGGCCTATCTGCGCGGCAAATGCAGGAATTGCGGCGCGCCGATCTCAATCCGCTATTTTCTCGTGGAGTTATTGACCGGCCTGACTTTTGTGAGTTGCTGGCTGGCATTCGGCCATGCGTCGGTTTGGTTAGCGTTGGTTTATGCCGCCTTTCTCTCCGGCCTCATCGTGGCGTCTTTCATCGATTTCGAACACTTTATCATTCCTGATGAAATCACGCTCGGCGGCATTGCGGCGGGCTTCATCTGCTCGTTCCTTCTGCCCGGGCTGCACGGCCAGAAGTCCGTGGCCGGGGGTGTAATACAGAGCGCGCTTGGCACGGTCATTGGCGCCGGGATCATCTATTTCATCCTGCGGATGGGCAAGCTTTTGTTCGGCCGCCAAAAAGTGGCCCTACCGCCGCAGACAAAGATCCTTTTCACCGAAACGACCGTGCAACTCCCGGACAAAGAAATTCCCTACGAAGAACTGTTCTACCGGGAGTCGGACGTTATTGCATTACACGCGTTGACGGTGGAATTGACGGATCGGTGCTACAAGGAGGTGCTGGTGCGGCTGACTCCGACGATGCTGCAAATCGGGGATGAAAAACTCAACCCAGCCGACGTGCCCCACATGGAGGTGGTGACCGCAGAGATTATCCTGCCGCGCGAAGCGATGGGCCTTGGCGACGTGAAATTCATGGCCGCAATCGGCACATTCCTGGGGGCGAAAGCGGTCGTCTTTTCATTGATGCTCAGTTCGGTGATTGGGTCGATCGTGGGCGTCACCCTGATTGTGCTCAAACGGCAGGCCTGGTCGTCCCGCCTGCCTTACGGCCCCTACATCGCGATGGCATCCGCCATTTGGATTTTTGGCGGAAAGCGACTGGTGGAGTGGTGGCTGGGCCGGTGAAAATGCCGAATGCTCGAACCGCGAGCCGCGCCCGTTTATTCGCACTGCGCTTTCTGCCGCAAGGCATGATCCACCAGCACCAACGCCGTCATGGCTTCGACTATCGGCACCGCGCGCGGCAAAACGCAGGGGTCATGGCGTCCGCGAGCCTGCAGCGTTGTGTTTTTGAACACAGCATCCACCGTCTCTTGCTCGCGCATGACGGTGGCGACAGGTTTAAAAGCCACCCTGAAATAGATCGTCTGGCCGTTCGAAATGCCGCCTTGAATGCCGCCGGAGCGGTTTGCCGTCGTATAGATCTTGCCGCCCCTGGCGCGGAAGGGGTCGTTATGCTGGGTGCCCGTGAGCAGAATCCCGCCGAAGCCCGAGCCAATGTCGAACCCTTTTGAAGCCGGCAAACTGAGCATCGCTTTGGCTAAATCCGCTTCAAGCCGGTCAAACACGGGTTCGCCCCATCCCGGCGGAACGCCCCGCGCGACACCTTCAATGATGCCGCCGACCGTATCGCCCGCTTTGCGCGCCTTTTCAATCAACCGAATCATGCGCCCGGCCGCTGTTTGGTCCGGACAGCGGACGATATTTGATTCAATGTCCGCCGCCCTTACCTTTTCGACATCAACGCTGGCAGTGATGCGCTGCACCTGATTCACATAGGCGAGCACTTCGACACCGTAGCGCTCGCGCAGGATTTTCTTCGCAATTGCGCCGGCGGCAACGCGGCCGACCGTTTCCCGCGCACTGGACCGGCCGCCGCCCGGCCAGCTCCGGATACCGAACTTGGCCTGATAAGTGTAATCGGCATGGGACGGGCGGAATTTCGTGGCCATTTCCGCATAGGATTCCGGCCGCGCGTCTTCGTTCTTCACCCACAGGCAAATCGGCGTGCCCAGAGTCCGGCCGCCGAAAGTGCCTGAAAGAATCCGCACGGTATCGGTTTCTTTTCGCGGGGAGACGATCTTTGACTGGCCCGGCCGCCGTCGATCGAGGTCGGGCTGGATGTCGGCTTCGGTCAACTTCAACCGCGGCGGACAACCGTCAACCACCACGCCAATACCGCCTCCGTGCGATTCGCCCCAAGTGGTGATGCGGAAAAGATGTCCAAAGTTATTCGCCATGGGAAAAGAGTGCGACATACCGGCGCGATGGTCAAATCATCAGCGAAAGCCCGCCTGGTCATAAAACGGCTGTCAGGGCTGCGTCTTTAGCCGAGCGAATCACGTATCGCCGCGAACATATTCTTCGTGGATCCGGGGGGGACGGGAAGTTTGGACTTTTCGTCTGCGTGCTCCACAAGCTCGGGCGGCAAATCTTTTAGAAACGGGGAAGGGTGGCGGGGCGCGAGCTGCCCGTATTTCCTGCGACTGGCGCAATGCCCAATGGTCAAGGTTTCCTTCGCGCGGGTGATCGCGACATAAAACAGCCGCCGCTCCTCGTCCAGGGTGCCTTCCGCCCTGGAACGCGAGTGGGGCAACAAGCCGTCCTCCATTCCGACGATATACACATGCGGAAACTCCAGCCCCTTGCAGCTGTGCATCGTGATCAGCGTCACTGCTTCGCCGGGTTCCTCATATTCTTCCTCCCGCTCCGTATCGAGCACAATCTCTTCGAGGAAAGTCTGCAAGCGGCTGAAAAGCAGACCGGGCACGGGATTGGCGCCGTTGATTGAAGCCATCAGTTCCTTGAGGTTCTGAATCCGGCTCTCGACCGCCTCGGCGCTCTTCTCGGAACGCCGCAATTCCTCGAAGTAACCGATTCTGTCGATGAACCGGCCGGCCCAGGCTTGCAGCGCCCGTGGGTCACGCGCCGGGCTTTCGACGTGAAGCTGGCTGCGGGTATGCTCGACCAACGCCACAAACTTTTCAATGCTCTCGCGCGCCTTGCTTTGAAACATCGCGCCCACCGCCGGATTTTGCATTGCCGAGTACACGGAACACTTCCGCTCGTGGCTGGCGCCGAGCAGGCGTTCCATCGTCACATCGCTCAACCCCCGGGCGGGCACATTCGCGATTCGCAGCAGGCTCACATCGTCGTTTGGGTTCAGGAAAGTTTTCAGGTAGGCGAGGAAATCCCGGATTTCACGCCGGTCAAAGAAGCTTTGGCCGCCGATAAGATGATACCGTACTCCGGACTGGCGCAAGGCGGTCTCCAGCGCCCGCGACTGGATGTTGGTGCGAAAGAGAATGGCCTGCCCGGCCCAGGGAATGCGCCGGGCCAGGCGCACGTATTCGATTTGGTCAACGATGCTCCGGGCTTCATCCTCATCGTCGCGAAACGCGCACAGGGTGATCTTCGGCCCATCGCCTTTTTGAGACCAAAGCTTCTTGCCGCGCCGGCGAACATTATGTTTGATGATCGCGTTGGCCGCCTGGAGGATCGTGTTGGTGGAGCGGTAGTTCTGTTCGAGCTTGATGACCTTCACTTCCGGATAATGCTTTTCCATGTCCAACAGGTTGGAGATATCCGCTCCGCGCCAGCCGTAAATGCTCTGGTCATCATCACCGACCACACAGAGGTTGCGGTGCTCCCGCGTGAGGGCATGGACAAGATTGAACTGCGTGGCATTCGTGTCCTGATATTCATCCACCATCACGTAGCGGTAGCGGGCACGGCAGGTTTCCAGAGCCGCGGGATGCTCGGTGAACAGGCGCAGCGTGAGCAGGATCAAATCGTCGAAGTCCACGGCGTTGCAGGCGCGCAGCGCGGACTCGTAGCGGGAACGGATGTGCTGAGCCATCGCGCGCACGCTTTCGTCAGCGAACGCCGCCGCGCGCTCACCGCCGTTCCGGAACCGGCTCAGCAGGCTCAATATCGCCGCCGGATCGGTTTTCTCGCCCCTGGCCGAGATTTGAGCCATGATTTTCTTCACGGCTCCGATTTGATCCGATTCATCATAAATGACGAAGTTGCGCTTGTAACCGAGCTTCTCGATATGGTGGCGCAGAATGCGGACACACAGGGAATGAAAGGTGCAGATGGTCGGGCGAATCTCCCGGTCTTCCTCAGGGGCTTCCGGTTTCGCGCTCCGGGCTTTCTTCGGGATCAACTTCGCCACCCGCTCCTGCATTTCCCGGGCCGCCTTGTTCGTGAAAGTGACCCCGAGTATGTTGCCGGGCGGGATCCCGTGTTCAATCATGTGCGCGATGCGATACGTGATCACGCGGGTCTTGCCCGTCCCCGCTCCCGCCAAAATCAAAACCGGGCCCCGGGTGGTCTCCACGGCTTGTCTTTGTTGCGGATTCAGCAGGCTCAAATTCAACATCGCGCGCGGAGTCTAGGGAGCGCCCAAGTGAAGGCAAGAGGAATGGGCCAATGCCTGATTTCTTTCTCGTCGTGACAGGCAATCAGGGCGTGGCTAACTTTCCCCCATGTCGCAAAGAACCCTGACGCTGGGCCACTCACCGGATCCGGACGACGCCTTCATGTTCTATGGGATCGCCCGGGGGCTGGTTCCATCCGCCGGGTTCCGGTTCCAGCACGTCCTGCAGGATATTCAGACGCTCAATGAGCGCGCGACCCGCGGCGAGCTGGATATCACGGCCATCAGCATCCATGCCTACGCCTATGTGAGCGGCCAGTATGCCCTCCTGCCCACAGGCGCGAGCATGGGCGACGGCTACGGACCGCTCCTGGTGGCGAAAGAAAAGTTCGGGAAGGCGGAACTGGCCCGCAAAAGAATCGCCGTTCCGGGCACGATGACCAGCGCCTTTCTCGCGCTCCAGTTGTGGCTGGACAAGCCGCAATCCGAACTCGATTGCATTGTGGTTCCCTTCGACAAAATCTTTGAGGCCGTCCGTTCGGGCCAAGCTGACGCCGGCCTGATCATTCACGAAGGCCAGCTGACCTATCAGAAAGAGGGATTGCAGGTTTGCGAAGATCTCGGCGTTTGGTGGGGCCGCGAGAATGGCGGTTTGCCCCTGCCTCTGGGCGGCAATGTGATCCACAAGCGGTTCGATCCGCCCGTGCGCAAAACAGTATCCGGCATCTTGACGGCGAGCATTCGATACAGCCTCGACCACCGGCCCGAAGCGGTGCAGCACGCGCTCCAGTATGCGCGCGACATGGGCCGCGATTTAGCGGACAAGTTCGTGGGGATGTACGTGAATCACTGGACCCTCAATTACGGCGAACCGGGCTGTGAATCGATTCGTCGATTTCTTGGCCGCGGCTTTGAGCGAGGCCTGATTCCGCATCGCCCGGAGCTGGAGTTTGTGGCTTAGAAACAAGGAAAACCGGCCGTTCAGCTTCGAACGCGCACCGGCTTGCCCCGGCGGCCAATGGCAACGTACACAACCTCAGCCTGGGTGACGCGCACGGCGTCGTGCGGCGGAATGCCACGCCTGGCTTCAACAGTAACGCGAACGGTAATCGACGTCGTACCGATCCGGACGGTCTCGGCATAGAAGCTCACCAGGTCCCCCACAAGAACCGGCGCGATGAACTTAACCTCGTGCATGGCCACGGTGACAAGGTTCCTGTCCGAATGCCGCCGGGCCTCGACCGTTCCCGCCTGGTCGATGTAGCTGAGGATGATGCCGCCGAAGATCGTGCCCAGCGGATTCGTGTCGCGCGGCATCATGACCACGCGGATGGCGGGTTGAAGAGCGGCTGTCTGATCCATGAGCCAATGATGCCTTGCCCGGCCCGCGCTGGCCAGCACCGAACAAAAAAGGCCGCGCTCCAAAAAGTGCGGCCATTCCTGTCAGATTCGATCGGCTTCGGCTTAGAATTTGCCGCCGTAAACGGCGTTCCGGCCAAGGATCTGCTCGATCCGCAATAGCTGGTTGTATTTCGCCACGCGATCCGTCCGGCTCAGCGAGCCGGTCTTGATCTGACCCGCGTTGGTTGCGACCGCGATGTCCGCAATTGTAGAATCCTCCGTTTCACCCGAGCGATGGCTGATGATTACCGTATAATTGTTATCCTGCGCTAGCTCCACCGCGTCCAACGTTTCGGTCAGTGAACCGATCTGGTTGACCTTGACGAGGATCGAATTAGCCGTGCCGGTTTCGATGCCTTTCGGAGGAACTTTACATTCGTGACAAACAGATCATCGCCGACGATCTGGATTTGGCTGCCCAGCTTTTCCGTCAGCTTCTTCCAGTTCTTCCAATCGCTCTCGGCGCAGCCGTCTTCGATGCTGACGATGGGGTACTTGCGGCAAAGCTTGACGTAGAAGTCGATCAGCTCGTCGCCCGAAACCGTTTTGCCGCTGCTCTTCTTGAACGTATAGGTGCCGTTGCCGTTATAGAATTCGCTGCTCGCCACGTCCAGCGCGAGAAAGATCTCCTTGCCGGGCTGGTAGCCGGCATCTTTGATGGCCTGCAGAATGACCTCAATTGCCGCCTCGGTGCTGGCGAGGTTCGGCGCAAAGCCACCCTCATCGCCGACCGTGGTGGAAAGGCCCTTCTTTTTCAGCACGGATTTCAGGGCGTGGAATGTCTCCGTAATTGCGCGAAGGCTTTCGGAGAAGGACTTCAACCCCCTCGGCACGATCATGAACTCCTGAAAATCAATCGGTGCATCCGAGTGCGCGCCACCGTTGATGACGTTCGCCATTGGAACGGGCAAAACTTTCGCATTGGGCCCGCCCAGATATTTGAACAGCGGCTGCCCCAGCGCTTCAGCCGCCGCTTTGGCGTTCGCCAGCGACACTGCCAGAATCGCATTTGCGCCAAGCTTCGATTTGGTTTCCGTTCCATCGAGCTTGAGCATGATACGGTCAACGGTCAACTGGTCGAGCGCATCCACGCCCCTCAAGGCGGGCAGGATCTTTCCCGTCACATTTTTTACCGCCCGGGTGACGCCCTTTCCCAAGTAGCGCTTCTTGTCGCCGTCGCGGAGTTCCAGCGCTTCGTGCTCCCCGGTGCTGGCGCCAGAAGGCACCGCCGCGCGTCCCACGGCTCCACCGGCCAGGATTAAGTCAACTTCCACCGTGGGGTTCCCACGCGAATCAAGGATTTCACGCGCCTGAATGTCATAGATGTTACTCATAATTTTATTGTCGGTTGATCACGGTCAAAATGTGCCGCGAATCATAAGGGGCGGGCCTTCTGAGTCAAGAAAGGGGTTTGTGCGGCCCGTGACTGCTGCCATCTGGGCGCCGCCGTCCCCAGTTGTCGACCGGGCAGCAAAAATGAATTGTCCCCGGCTGCAAATCACGGCAATCTCTATATTTAATATGCAGCAGGTGAATCTTGGCATGATCGGCGGCGGCACTGTGGGCAGCGGCGTGTTCCATGCGCTCCAGCTCAACGGGCCGCTCATGGCTTCCCGCATCGGCGTGAAAGTCAGCCTCCGCAAAGTTGCGGTGAAGGCTTTTGACGAGTCCCGGCCCTATGCGATTCCGCGTTCCGCCATGACGACCGACTGGCAGAATGTTGTCCGTGATCCGCAGGTTGACGTGGTGGCGGAGCTGGTCGGCGGCACCACGCTGGCGCGCGCGATAATCCTCGCGGCCCTGGAACTCGGCAAACCCGTCATCACCGCCAACAAGGCCCTGCTATCGGCGCATGGCGAAGAGTTGTTTGCCGCGGCCCAGCAGCACGGGACGAACCTGTACTACGAAGCCAGTGTCTGCGGCGGCATTCCCATCATCAAGGCGCTGCGTGAAGGGTTTGTCGGGAACCGCATTACCCATCTCTACGGCATCGTCAATGGGACCTGTAATTATATCCTCAGCCGGATGAAGCACGAAGGGGCTGATTTTGCGGCTGTGCTCAGGGATGCGCAGGTTCAGGGCTATGCGGAAGCAGAGCCGTCGCTGGACATTGACGGCCACGATGCCCTACACAAGATCGGCATCCTGGCGTCGCTGGCCCACGGATTCTGGGTCAACCCCAAGCACATCTATGTAGAAGGGATCCGCGCGATCACACGGGCGGACATTCAATTTGCGCATCAACTCGGCTACACCGTCAAACTGCTGGGAATCATCAAGAAGTTCGAGCGCCATGGACCGCAGGCCAGGCGGAGACCATCCGGGAACCCGGCAGCCGGCTCGCACATTCAAGTGTCCGTTTATCCGACCTTGATTCCGAACAAGCACGTTCTGGCGGGCGTGGACCATGTTTTCAACGCCCTTTTCGTGCGGGGCGACATCGTGGGCGACACTTTATTTTACGGCCGGGGAGCGGGGAAGGACGCGACTGCCAGCGCGGTGTTGAGCGACCTGGCTGATGCGGCGCTGGATTTGAAGTTCGGCACGAAGCATCGTGTGCCGCCGTTTGTGCCGCACGAACGAAAGGGCGCGGTGGTGTCCATCGACGAGGTGGTATCTCCCTACTTTGTCCGGTTGGATGTGAAGGATGTGCCGGGGACTTTGGCGAAAGTCGCCACTATTTTCGGAGAGGCGAAAATCGGCATATCCTCCGTGATCCAGCCCGAGGGTCACGAGGGCGCAAGCGTCCCATTGATTTTAATGCTGCACGATGCGCCCAACGGGGCCGTGTCCAGCGCGCTGAAGAAAATCGCCCGGCTCCCGGTCGTGAAATCGGCCCCGGTGATGATCCGGGTGGAGAATTTCGGGTGAAACCATTGTTATGTTGATCGTTCAAAAATATGGCGGCACATCGGTAGGCACGACCGAACGCATCCGGAATGTTGCGGCCCGCGTGGCCAAGTACCACGCCAAAGGCGACAAGGTTGTTGTCGTGGTCTCGGCAATGAGCGGCGTGACGGACAATCTGATCAGGCTGGCCAAGGATCTCATGCCTTTGCCCAATGATCGCGAGATGGACGTGCTGCTGGCCACCGGCGAGCAAACCACGATTGCCCTGACCGCCATCGCGCTGCACTCCCTCGGCGTCCCGGCGGTTTCGCTCACCGGGGCGCAAGCGGGCATCGTCACGGATGGCGTCCACACCAAGGCCAAGATTCAAAACATCACGCCGAAGAAAATTCACGACTTGCTGAATCAGGGGAATGTTGTAATCGTCGCCGGGTTTCAGGGACAGACCCTCGAAGGGCAGGTGACCACGCT
>CAIQQM010000018.1 GCA_903873945.1 uncultured Verrucomicrobiota bacterium | reverse complement strand
TCCGCCTCACGATTCCTGAAGTCGCGCCGACTGAAGCCAAATCATCAAGCTGCTAAGGGCGACGGGGCAATTCCGCCTCACGATTCCTGAAGTCGCGCCGACTGAAGCCAGAAATACGGCGCCTTTTTCGACGCCGACGTAGCCCGCCTCACGATTCCTGAAGTCGCGCCGACTGAAGCTCGTTAGGGTGTCACATTCACTATGACAGCACAACCCCGCCTCACGATTCCTGAAGTCGCGCCGACTGAAGCCAGATTTCACAGATGGGGAAGGAAAGGGATTAAGCCGCCTCACGATTCCTGAAGTCGCGCCGACTGAAGCTTAAGGCCCGATTAAGCGTTCGTTCCGCATGCAACCGCCTCACGATTCCTGAAGTCGCGCCGACTGAAGCGGCGAATGAACAGGGAGCTGGATGCGGCTTATGCCCGCCTCACGATTCCTGAAGTCGCGCCGACTGAAGCATGGAGTATGATAACATCACCGACACGGCGGACCTCCGCCTCACGATTCCTGAAGTCGCGCCGACTGAAGCGTCCACTGCTCCTCCGTCCGTTACGGCGCGCAGCTCCGCCTCACGATTCCTGAAGTCGCGCCGACTGAAGCTGCATTCAAGACAGACAACCAAAAAGGCAAACAAATCCGCCTCACGATTCCTGAAGTCGCGCCGACTGAAGCGTGGCGATGATGACTTCTTCGAAGTCGATGGGGGCCGCCTCACGATTCCTGAAGTCGCGCCGACTGAAGCATGCCTAGCAAGATAGAAGTGAGCATCAACCTGACCCGCCTCACGATTCCTGAAGTCGCGCCGACTGAAGCTTCTGCTGGCTGCGCGTCATTGCCTGGGGAATCCACCGCCTCACGATTCCTGAAGTCGCGCCGACTGAAGCCCCAAACGTGTTCAGGCTGGTCAGGTAGGTGTTCCGCCTCACGATTCCTGAAGTCGCGCCGACTGAAGCCAATATGGTTGCGCCAAACCCGCTACGTCCTAGCCCCGCCTCACGATTCCTGAAGTCGCGCCGACTGAAGCTTCATCTGAGAACACCAAGAGCATCGCGCTTACCCTCCGCCTCACGATTCCTGAAGTCGCGCCGACTGAAGCGACCGGGTTCAAGCTCACCGAGCAACTCCCCCGCCCGCCTCACGATTCCTGAAGTCGCGCCGACTGAAGCTTGTCCCAATTCAATCGCATCGAGGACGCCCTCCTCCGCCTCACGATTCCTGAAGTCGCGCCGACTGAAGCTCACCCCTGCCGATAGGCTCATTCTTCGCTGCGAATCGCTGCTGTTGGCGAGCGATAAGGCTTCGCGGCTTCCCAAATGATTTTGTCGGCAGGTGTTCATGCGTGAGAGCTTCGCTTTCAATCGTTTACTTAATGCGAGCGTCCCTGCGGTCGAGCGCCAGGACTTCAGCGCTCGCACCGCGCAACCGCAATCAGGCGCAGTCGTTCGCGATTTCAAAAATCATGCCTTTCCAATGGCGGAAGAAAGGTGGTCGGTGGCCTTAGCCAGGAGTCATTCAATGCCTTTTGGGAAAAGTTGCAAGCCTGAAAATTAGATGATCGTTACGCGCGAGCGCACTTCGTAGGGCAATCCCATTGCGTCAATGATCAAGCTGGCGTCGTTCGCGCTGGGACCGAGCGAGACAAACAACACCTGGTCTTCCTCGTGGTTCAATAAGTCCTGAAGCTCGGCCTTCAATTTTGCCAGCCGCAAATCGTCCAGCGGACATTCAAAAACTGAGTATTGCAGCCGTACGCCAAAACCTTCCAGCGAGCGCGCCACCTTTCTCAACCGTTTCGGTTCGCTGATGTCGTAGCTGACAAGGTAGCGGATGCGGCTCATCGCGTGGTGAATCCATGATACGTCAACGCCTCGCCGCGTACGAATCGCCACAACTGCCGCGCCTGGACTTCCAGCATCCGGCGATACGCCATTTTATAGCTGAATTCCGGGTGGCTGACTTCCGTGTCCAGCCGGCGAAACCACGCTTCCCAAAATGGCCGGCGGCCCTTGTCATTCAAAAAAGTTCCGTTCGCGCTGCGGATGAAATCTTCCGGGCCCAGTTCGCCTCGATTGATAAGGCTGATTGCAACGCTGTCGGCAACCAGCGGACGAAATTCCTCCATCAAATCCAGTGCTAGGGCAGGGCGGCCATAGCGTGGCTGGTGCATGAAGCCAAGAAAGGGATCAAGCCCGACGGAATGGCAAACGCCCGTCAACTCCTTGGCAAGCATCGAATAGCCGAGTGAAAGCAGGGCGTTGACCGGGTCGCGCGGCGGACGGCGATTGCGCCCGCGCCAGTCAAATTTCGAGTCGCCACGCTGTTTCAACATGGACTCGAACTGCTCAAAATAAAGCGCTGCCGCGCTGCCTTCGATGCCGAGCAATTCCGTCAGGTCGCGCGCGGATTCGGTCGCGTCGCGAAAACTTGTCATCAAACTCAACACGCGATCCGGCGCTTCGCCGTTGCGCATGAGCATCACGCGCTGGTTGTGAATTTTCGCGCGGATTACTTCGCGCGCGAGTTGCAATCGCACGCCGGGCAATTCAAATAGCCGGTACTGACCGCGTCGAGCGTCAACTCCGCTGGCGGGCAATCCGCGCAACAAACCGATGAACCGTCCCGCCGGTGAAAAATACGAAACATCAATGCCAAGCTCCAGACACGTATCGGCGGCCTGCGCTGTGATTTGCACTGCGCCGTAACAATAAATCGCCCGCACCTGTTGGCCGGGGATTTTGCGGGCGTCCTCGCCCTTGACGCTTACGATCAATTCATCACCGCGCTGGCCGATTTGTGCGCCGGGCGTTTGGACCACCAGCACCTCTCCGTCGTCGCCGCCGGGGCGTGGCGGCTGCAACGTCGGTTCTTGATCCGTGGATTCGGCGGCAAAATCCAACGCCTCCAGGATGCGGTCGCGCAGGGCGTCTTCCGATTGGCCGGTGAAACCGAACTGAAGCTGGCCTTCCGGTGTGGTTGCTTTACGCCGTTTTGCCCACCAAAGCGATTCGTTGGGCAGACAAATTGGGTATGCGGAGCAACCAAGACACCGCGCATCATTTTTTAGTGGTGGCGGGCAATGGCCAGAAGCTGCCAAAGCTTTTGCATCGACAATGGCCTGTCTGGTTTTGGTCAACAACTCTTCGCTGATTTCAACCGGCACTCGCTTCTTATCCGCTGCATAGTAAATCACTGCGCCCGAAACTTTGACGCCGCGTTCCTGCAACAGCAGAGCGTAAGCACCGACTTGAATGGATTCCGGTTCGCGTGCTTCGCGTTCACCTTCGCTATTCCGCCGTGCCGAGCCTTTCTTATAATCTACGATTTGCGCTCCGTCCGGTCCGCCCTCGACCAAATCCATCACGCCAACGATGCCAATCGTCTCGTTCTCCAATCGCAAGCTGCGAAGTTTCGCGCCTTCAGGAAGATTATCAGAAAGAGCTTTCGTCTTTTCCTCATCCAAATGAGAGGGCGCATCCACATTTCGATGCACATGAGAACCGGCGACTGTATCTGCACTTTCCTGAAAAATGTTTTCAACCCATTGGAAGTAAAACAGGCGTGGGCAATAGACATAATTATTGAGACGACGCACCGGCATCACCGGCTGGGATTCCAGCCCGGCGTTGACCTGAATGGGTGCTTCGCTCATGGCGACTACTTGGGGACATCTTCATCTTCATCCAACAACCGACCTAAACCAGCCTTCTCCAGTCGGTCGTTGTTGAGCTTGCCGACGCACAGCCAGTCTTTCTGTTTGATTGTTCCCCAAATTCCGCGTGAACTGGCGAAACCACGGCGGCCAGATATTTCCGCATGGTCAAATTCTGCAATCGAACCTGTATCGGCATAGAAATACGGACTAGATTCAGCCAACAGACCTGCAAGGGATTTTCCCTTGGGTGGCGTTATCTCATGGATGTCAGCGTTCCAACGTGCTTTCTCGCGCAGGTTTTGAGCGCGAACGAAAAATTTCTCGCCCTTGCGTTCGCTGCGGATGCGGAGATGGATTTCTTGATTATCCGGCGAGGCGATGGCACGCAGGCCGAGGTTGATGGCGGCGTTTATGTCGGCTTGGAATGGCTTGCCGCGCATTGGAACAAAAAGTGGACCGCCACGCGAGGGCGCAAGGAGAGTGCACCACTTCGGACGGGCTGGGCGATTTTTCAGCAAGTCTGCATTGAGTTTTTCGAGCGCATCGAATAACGCTTTCACGCGCTCGCTCTCTCCGCGCTCGTCCTTGTTCAACTTCTTTAAGCGTACTGGGTCGGTGAGACGGTCAAGGTGCTTTTTCCAACGAAATTCCATTGCATCCTCCGGGGTAAGCTCGACGGCGCGGAAACCGGCTATACCGGTGAGCGAACAGAACTTCGATGTATCGGCTGGCCATTCCTCCAGCACGCGCAAGCCATACGGCTCGCAGAGCTGGATGAGTTTGTCGCGTAAGTGCCGCCGACACCATTTCATCAGTCGTGCGTTTTCACTGCGTGCACGTCCCTGGCTCATCTCGTAATATTTGAGATTTTCAATGACCACGAAATCCACCGGTTCGCGTCCGGGGATGCGCTCGTATTCGCCGTGGATGTCGTGCTTCTCACGCTCCGCAGCACTTGTCGCGTGCGGACGCATGCGAACGCCCAACGCTTGAGCAAGGATGAGATGCGCGGTTTGATTCACGCGCTGTTCCTTGAGTGCATCCAGACGGTCAAGTAGTTCCGGGCATGGATCGGGCAATTCGATGCCGCGTTTGCTGTGGCCAAGGTTGGCCGGTTTGCCCGGTTCCTGGCGAAGTGCGCGGTTGAGGGACTGACATCGCTGGCGCAGAGATTCAAGTTGTTCGATACGCTTCATCGAAAGGCCGCGCTGTCCTGCGAGTAATTTTTCCCGTTCATCTGTGCCGCGCTGGGTTTGCTGGAGAATATAGTTTTTCGCGTCGTTCGGACGTGGCACCCATTCCCAGCGCCGTCCGCGCAAGGGCTGGATGCGATCAGCGATGCGCACGAGTTCGTGCTGAATGATGGCACGCTCATTTTCAATTTCCTGAATGATGCGCTGGGCGATGGGAGTCCATGCTTTTTTCTCAATGAGCGGCTTCACTTCGTACAACCAGGCTCGATGTTCAGGTAACTCCTGACCGATTTGGTCTTCTGCGAGCGAGGCGACGGCTTCGGCAAGCTGCTCTTTGATTCGTGTCTGGCGTTTCTCGAAAGCCGTCCGCTTCTTCTCATCCGGTTCTTCGTTGGCAACGCAACTCCAGCTTTGGAGCCGCGCCAACCGCGCCTGCGCTCGGCGGAGGGCGTAAAGAAGTTCGTGATTCAGTTCCGGGAACGAATAGCGGCGTTCGTCAGTGCCGATCAGTTTGTTCGGCTGAAAGCCCAGCGCCGCGCAAATTTCGCGCGTCTCTCGCCATTCGCCTACCACAACATTGCGTCCCCGCTCGCCGGAAAGTTCCTCCTGTGGTTTCGGATTTCCGTCGCGGAACACCTTGGCGTCTTCGCCGGGCAGCCGCAGCATCCCGGTCGCTCGAACGGTGGCCCACCACGTCTTGCCGCCCGCATTTCCAAGCTTCCGGCTTTGCGGCTTGGGTGCGTTGCCGGGCTTGACCTCCAATAGTGCAAAAGCCCCTGCGTCCCGCTGACCGAGGTCCACGGACAGGCAGTGAAATGATTCACCGCTTTCCCACCAGGGTCGTGACCGAGCCTTTGCATCTGGCGTGGATGGCCAGCGAAGCCAGGATGAGTTCTTGAAGTTGGGGCCAAACTGATTCGCATCCCAGCGCGCCGCCTTCCCGAGTTGACGTGCCACGGTATCGTCTTCGAGCGTGAGCGGGAAATTGAGCAGAATGCGCCGCTCGCCCGAAGCCGTGACTTCCGGCATCAACGCCACTGCCGCGCATTCAGCAAAGGACGCGAGACAAAGTTTGCCTTTCTTTTTCTTCACCAGTCCTGCCTTCAGACCAAGCGCCGCCATCATCGCCTGTTGCCACGCGGACTCGCGCCCCTCCTCGTCGGATTTAAGTTGGTCGCGTAACAGACGAGGTGCTCCGAAGCGAATTCGCACCCATCGCGGCAACCATTTTCCATCCACTTTCTCCGCAATCTCCGCTTCCAGATAGCTTCGGTCGTGGCGGAGTCGGTCTTTCTTCGTCAGGTCACTCACATCCGAGAAATAGAACTGTCGCCGAGAATGCTCCGGGTCGGCTGGCGTTAGGCGGATGGGTTCGCGCAGTCGTTCGATGTCGGCAAGCAGCTCGCGCTCGTCTGTGAGCGCTTGGAGCGGATCGGCACAAAACTCCGCGCCTTCCGGTAATTTAGCAGCTTCACGCCATACGCGGAGCGTCGCCGCATCGGGTTCGCGCCAGATAATCCAGTTTGCTTCTTCTACGAGTGCGTCGAACAAAACCGGACTGCCGATTGTTTCGGCATTCTCCTTCTTGTAGTCGGTGAGAAGTTTCCACAACTGCTCCCGCGCCGCAACGCTGTAGCCTTGTCCCGGTTGCAACGCTGCATTCCACATTTTCCGCACGTCCCGAAAACCACGAATCGTGCGAGGGTGCAGACCATATTGAACCTCTAAGCCTTCACTCATGGCGTATTCGTCAGCAAGGTCAGAGCGTAAAAGTTCCTCAAGCCGCTTAATACGTGGGTCGCCAGCAAGAACTGGCGGACGCGGTTCTTCCTCCCCGTTTCCGATTCCTTTCCATTTCTTTGTCTTGCCGCGCTGGTAATCGTGTCGTCCCTGCTTATGGTTACGTTCGTCCTCACGTTCCTTGGCTTTGTCGTCCACTTGATGGAGTGTTTTTAGAGCTTCTTCAAAAGCTGCGAAATCAAACTGAATCCATTGTGGCGATCCGTTTCCATCGCCGCCCCAACACGCGAGACTGGTAAAGGCCCGGAAGATAAACCCACGCTGGCCTCGTGCGCTGCGAATCGGGTCAGTCTCTCCTGCCGAAGCGGCCATTGCTTCTGGAGGGCACTTGTCGTCTTTCGGTTTTGGGGTCGTCGTGCGAAGTAGGCCGAGCGTGAACTCCGACCGCTCGACGTGACGGAAGAAGAACATGGCAAAGAGCCGGAACTTCACTTCGTTTTTCGCGCTTGCCGGGGAGTAACCTGGCAGTTCCAATTTGGCTGGAAGTTTTGCGATGGCGGCTTCGAGCCGCACCCAATCCGCTTCATTTGCGGGTTGACGCTCGCGCCACTCTTTCACCATCCCGCGCAGTTTATTTATGGCGTCTGTGCCAACAAACTTTGGCTTCTTCTCATTCGGAAGCGCGATGGAATGAACATCAAATTTATTGAGTGCCTTTGAGTCTGCATGCACCGCAGGATCGTGGAGAACAAATGGCAGTTGGGCTGCTTTATTCTCACGTTCCAGCGTGCTTGTATCCTCGCCATAGCTTCCTTGGTAGGAGGGTTTGCAAAAGCGTGGCAGGAAAACGGGCGCGGCTTGTTTGCATCCGCTCGATCCGGTGCATTTGTCGAACAGTTGACGCAATCCTTCGTCGAGTAACTTACGCCCTCCCTCAGTCGCCGCACATTCATTTCCTGCCAGCGCGGCGGCGAAACATTCCTCCGGCGATGCATCAACTTTGCCCGGACACAAGTAGGGCGCGACCGAATCGCGCAACCCGCGCCGCCATTTTCCGCGCCGCCGAAATCGTTCCCACACATAGAGCGGTTCTTCATTTCCCTCCTCTGGCTTCATTGTTATTCGCTCGCGCAACTCGCGTTGCTTCGCACATAGGTTCCCCGCCAAAGCCAGCAGACAAACCAGGTAATAATTCACTGCGTCCTGAAACAACTCGTGGTGTCGCCAAAGAACGTTTTGGTCGAGAGGGTTGCCTTGTTCGTTATTGCCGTCGGGGATCTCCACGGCAGTCACTTTGCCTTGATAGATTCGGTTCATAGTTGGCCCTTGAAGCAGGGGGGTGCAGATGTTCTAGCGCGGACTTCAGGCGATTGCCAGATGATATTTACAGAGACGTGCGAACAGGAACCCCCCCGCGACGAAAGCAGCGTTACCGGGCGGAGAATTCGCCAAAGGGGTTTCGAAGAACGGATACGCTGGTTTGGTCGCGCTAACATCGGGTCGACGCAAAGTCTTTTGGCATGGCCGCATCAGAGTGAGGCAGGCCGAAAGTCTTTGCGCCCGGGAGAAACCCTTCCGATGGTCAATCGGCTTTTGCGAATGACGGTCGGCCCTTTTCATTCGCAACGAAACGAACTGGCGGAATGGAGTGCGGCTCGGGATGAGCGGTGCGCGTCGCGGAGTTTGGTCGCCAGGGAAATGGGTGGAGCAAGTCTTGCAATCAACCGCGCAAGCGAAGTTGAGCGACAAGTCTTGCGATGGGGCGGGTCGCCTTAGGCCGGGAACGCGGACGACTGCTTAAGAGATTCGCAGAGCAATGGAGAACAGCAACGCTCCTTCGATCACGCTTCGAGAAATTAGCCACCTAGTCAGACGCGCTAGATTCAAGGGGAAATGCGTCTGTGAACTCAAAAATTTGATTTTCGGCCCGAAGTTGAAAAAACGCCCGTGCTAGTTTTTGTGCTAGAGTCACATCGTTTTCGAGGCGGTCAACGGGAGTTTGAACGGAATGGCTAAAAATCAAATTCAGTCAATAAATGCAATGGTATGGTCGCTATCTTAAGTGATGAGTTGAGACCTCGAAAAACGAGCAAAAGTGGAATTTTGAGTCTAGCGCGTCTGCCAATTCCGCCACATCGGCCTGCTGGTGCCGGGAAATATAATTCCCCAATCCCTGAAGTAAATATCAATCAATTGAAATCGCCCGCTACTCCGGGAGTTTCCTCCACTTGACTGGCCGGCAAACTGGTGGAAGGTTGCTTTGCAAAGGTCCTGGCTGTGCCGGCGGGTCGGTTGTGGTCGTCTCACGGTCGGGAGCATTCTTTGAAATAGAAATATTTTTGAACAGGCAGGGTTGTTGGTGTATCTATAAAATGGGGCGAGTTTGAAGACTTCGCTGTTCGTTTAGGGTTAGTATAGAGGTTTTACTTGTAATGCGGTTCGAACAGCGAGCAAATAGTTGGCCGCATTACCCTTCTGAGCGCCTGGGTGAAGGCGTGTAAGCCTCGTCACCACAAAGAGCCGGATGCAAATCCGGCTCTTTGGCTGTACAAATCATACGTTGCCTGCCTCGTCCAAAATCGCTAAATTTAAGCCGATGAGACACCAACTCGACTTCGAAAAGCCGATTGTTGAATTGCAGAATAAGCTCGAGGAGTTGAAAAAACATCCCGAAACCCATTCCCTGGGCCTGAGCTTGGAAGAGGAGGTTGGTTTAATCGAAAAAAAGCTCGAGGAAACCAGGCGTCAGATTTTCTCAAACCTCAGCGCATGGGATCGCATCAAAATCGCCCGTCATCCGAAACGCCCTTTCACCCTGGATTACATCGGGTCCGCCTTCACCGGTTTTAGCGAGCTTCATGGCGACCGTCTATTTGCCGAGGATCGGGCTGTCGTCGGCGGTTTTGCCTGCCTTGGCCCGCATAAGGTGATGGTGCTCGGCACGCAGAAAGGCCGCGACACCAAGGAGAACATCAGGCGCAATTTCGGGTCCGCGCACCCCGAGGGTTATCGCAAGGCGCTGCGCCTTATGAAATTGGCCGAGAAATTCCAACTTCCCATCATTACCTTTATAGATACCGCCGGGGCTTATCCGGGCGTTGGCGCTGAAGAACGTCATATCGCTGAAGCGATCGCGGTCAATCTTCGTGAGATGATGATGTTCGAAATGCCGGTTATCGCCACGGTTATTGGCGAAGGCGGTTCTGGTGGCGCTCTGGGTATTGGCGTTGCTGACAAGGTTCTCATTCTCGAAAACGCCTACTACTCGGTTATCAGCCCGGAAGGTTGCGCCGCTATTCTTTGGAAGGACCGCTCAGCCGCTCCCAAAGCCGCTGAAGCCCTGAAAATCACCGCCAGGCACCTCCTCGAGTTGGGTTTGGTGGACGAGGTCGTGCCTGAACCCCTCGGTGGCGCTCACACCGCCCCGGATGTCATGGCTGTCACCCTGCGCGATTCCTTGCTCCGCCATCTCAACCAGCTTTTGCAGATGTCCGCCGCGGACCGCTTGAAACAGCGTTATGCCAAATTTCGCGCTTTCGGCCATTTCGCCGAAAAACAACCGGTCCCGGTGGAGAAGGTCGAGAGTTGAGATTTCTCAACCATCAGTCCTGAGCCGCCAGAATGCTCTACCCTTTAACTTTCCATCCTGTTTTCAAAGAGCGCGTTTGGGGCGGGCGTAATCTCGAACGTCTGTACCAAAAACCGCTTCCCCCGCGCGTGCCCATTGGAGAATCCTGGGAGATCAGTGACCGCCCGGGCGACGTCAGCGTGATTGCCAACGGCCCTTTGGCCGGTAAAGACCTCCATTGGCTCATGCGGAACCACGCGGCGGAATTGCTTGGCTTCGTGGAACCGCGCCCGGCCAGATTCCCGCTCCTCGTCAAGATTCTCGATGCCCGGGAGAAACTCTCCCTTCAGGTGCATCCGCCGGTTGCGCAGGCCGAAAAACTCGGCGGTGAACCGAAAACTGAGATGTGGTACATTGCCGATGCCGCGCCCGAAGCCGAGCTTTACGCCGGACTGGCGCAAGGTGTTACCCGCGCGACGTTCGAGCAGAACCTCCGCGCCGGAACTGTTGCCGGGTGCTTTCACCGCTTGAGTGTCCAGCCGGGCGACGCGCTGTTCTTGCCCAGCGGGCGCGTTCATGCCATCGGGGCCGGCCTCGTGATTTTTGAAATTCAACAGAACTCCGATACCACTTACCGCGTGTTCGATTGGAACCGCGTTGGCCTCGACGGCAAGCCTCGTGAGTTGCATGTTGCGGAATCACTGGCCTGTATTGATTTCAACGACTTCGAACCGCAACTGGCTCCTCGCGGCGTCGTTGCGTCCGGCCCACTGAAAACGCGCCGCCTTGTTGCAGACCCGCTTTTTACTGTGGACGTTCTGAGGGCGGAAACGCGCGAATTCATGGGATTCTCCCCGGGGAAACTAAAGATCATTGCCATTGTGGACGGCCAGCTCACGGTCACAGATGGCAAAAATTCTGTCGAAAGAGGAAGCGGCCAATTCTGTTTGATTCCCGCTGGCATAAAGGCCGACATGTGGGTGGAACCCGGCTCCACCTTCCTCCTTGTGCAGACCGGAGAATGAGCCATTTTTTGACATGCTGAGGGTCTGCGCCATCCGTTTCAAAAAAATGTTCCTGTGAAAAAATTCATCCAGAGTTGGATTATCAGCGCGCTCGCCGTGCTGGTGGCGGTTTATGTCGTGA
This sequence comes from uncultured Verrucomicrobiota bacterium, assembly GCA_903873945.1. Taxonomy (GTDB): domain Bacteria; phylum Verrucomicrobiota; class Verrucomicrobiia; order Limisphaerales; family UBA8199; genus CAIQQM01. Next base: position 104,604 of record CAIQQM010000018.1, on the reverse strand, counting down.
AGGGCATTCACTACACGAAACCGCTCGACCTGGCGGTCGCTGCGCTGCTCCTTGGCATCCTCAATGCCGTGCTGCGGCCTTTCCTGACGCTGCTGACCTTGCCGTTGCTGATCTTTACGTTTGGCCTCTTCCGGCTCGTCATCAACGCTCTCTTGCTCTATCTCGTCGGGTATCTTCTACAGCCCGACTTCCGCGTGGACGACTTTTGGTCCGCCTTTTGGGGCGCTCTGATCATTAGTCTCATTACCGTCTTGCTGAGCGCGCTGACCGGCGTTGGCGGTTCCCGTGTCCACGTTGTCCGCCGTGGACGTCCGAAAGATGCGGACCGCGACGGCGGCGGTCCCGTGATTGACGTCTGAGTCTTTTAGACGTTGGAACCTGATGTTCGACAACGGATGATTGCCAAAGGGCAGCCGGCTGCTTTCCGCTCATCACCCATCACGCAGCATCATTGCGATACGCCGCCTTTAGCGTCTTGATTCCGCGCGCCTGAAAATCCCTTTCAAAATCAGTCGCCAGCGCGCTCAGTTCACCTAGCGTCTCCACGGCGCGGAAACCAGGCGCCACGGCGAACGTGCTCACCATCTGCCCGAAGTAATCCTCGTCGTCCGTGCGTAAGTACACCACGCCACCCGGAGCGAGCGCTTGCCGGGCCAGTGCCGGAAAACGCTCATTGATCAGCCGGTGCCGCCGATGTTTCCGCTTCGGCCACGGGTCAGGAAAATAAATATGGAGCGCCGTCGCCGAGTGGGCCGGGAGCAGGTATTCCAGGAAGTATGAGGATTCGATCCGCACTCCGCGCAAGTTTGCCAGCCCGGCGCGCCTCCCTTTACGCTCCAGCTTCCGCATGCGGCCCAGTAGCCGTTCAATGCCGATGAAATTGCATTTGGGATGCATTTTGGCCCGCTCAACTAGGAACGAACCGTCTCCGCTGCCCAACTCCACCTCCAGCGGTTGTTCCCTGGCGAACAGTTTCGTCAAATCAATCCGTTCGACTATCGAAAGGAGTTGGTAAATCAGGCTGGGCGGTTCGGCGCTTGGAGCCGCGTGTGGTTGCATGCCGCAACCTAGCAGGATGACCAAACCTCGGGCAACCATTTGCATGCGCCTGCATGCCCTCGGATCAGTTAACCGGCGTTTTGCACACCGTTGCCAAGTTCCCCAGTCCCAAGCCGCGCCTCAAGAGTAACCCTATTTTTTTACTGCAATTGCTGCCGTTTTGGCGCTTGATTAACAAGTTATGAAAACAGGGACGCGCCGCACCAGCCGCGCTTCTGCCGCACGCGTGCGGGCCAGCGGGGAGAACCGCCGCAAGTCGGCGCTGATTAGCTCTTCCTCCGCGCGCGCACGGGCGGAGGAGCGGCTGCGGGAGCAACCCGCCAGGCTGGACGAGACTCAGGATGTGGGACACCTGCTGCATGAGTTGCAGCTCCACCAGATCGAGTTGGAGATGCAAAACGAGGAACTGCACCGGGCGAAGCAGGAACTGGAAGCATCCCGGGAAAAGTATTTCGACCTCTACGACCTGGCCCCGGTGGGCTACCTCACTCTCAGCGAGAAATGCCTGACCCTGGAGGCCAATTTCACCGCCGCCAGCCTGTTGGGCCTGGCTCGCGGGGCTTTGATTAGCCAGCCATTGACCCGTTTTATCGTGCCCGAAGACCAGGACATCTTCAACCTGTGCCACAAACTGCTCTTCGAGACGGGCACGCCGCAGGCCTGCGAACTGAGAATGGTGCGACTGGATGAGGCGCCATTCTGGGCGCGCCTGGACGCAAAGGTAGCGCAAGATAACGCGACCGGGCGGCCGCTGTGGTGGGTCGTATTGAACGACATCACCAAGATCAGGCAGGCTGAGGTGGACCGCGAGCGCCTCGTTCATTTCGAGCGCCTGGCGCAGGTGATGAAGTGTGCCAACGACATCGTTGTGCTGGCCGATGAGCATGGGCGCATCCTTGAGGCCAATGATCGCGCCTTGGAAGTCTATGGGTACTCGCTGGCCGAGCTGCGGCAGAAGACTCTGGAGGACCTCCGCGCGCCGGCCAGCCGCGCTGAGTATCCGCACCAGACCGAGCAATTGGAGACCGACGGCCGGGCCGTGTTCGAGGCGCTCCACCAGCGCCGGGACGGAGTCGTTTTCCCCGTGGAGATCAGCGCCCGCTTCCTTCAGATCACCGGCGTTCGTTGCCGGCTAAGCGTCGTCCGTGATATCTCTACGCGTCAGCGGACGGAGCAGGAACTGCGGGAGCTTTCCGGACTGTTCTTGCAAGCCCACGAAGAGGAACGGCGGCAGATTGGCAAGGAACTGCACGACTCGGTGGCGCAAGATTTGGCCGCAGTCGTCATAAGCCTCAGCGCCGCGAAAAAGCGGCTGGCGGACGGGGACAAAGAAACGCGGGTGTTGGTTGCCGACAGCCTTGCTGTGTTGGAGCGCAGCGCGCACGACGTCCGCGACTTGAGCCATCTGCTTCACCCGCCTTTTCTCGAAGAAGTGGGCTTGCTCGGCGCCCTGCGCCAACATCTGTCGGGCTTCCGCCGGCGCAGCGGGATCACGGTAAACACCGAGCTCCCCGAGTCGTGGAGTCGGTTGCCCGGCAGCATGGAGCTTGTTTTGTTTCGGGTCACGCAGGAAGCCCTCAACAATGTCCGCCAGCACTCGGGCAGCCGGACCGTGACCGTCCGCCTGCAGCGCACCGACGACACCGTGACTCTGGAGGTTGTGGATCAGGGACATGGTCTGGCCGGCGGCACTGAGGAGGAGGTCAGCGGGATCGGGATTACTGGCATGCGTGAGCGTTTGCGTCTCATCGGCGGGACGTTGGAGATCAAGTCCAGCGACCATGGCACCACCGTGCGGGCGGTGGTCGGGGTCTCCCCGTCGGGTCAGTGATTTCCTGGACTGCGCAGGCATCGGCAGCCTGGGGATGAACCGGGCAATCGTGCGGGACAAGATGGAGCGGAGATGATAAATGGTGGATGGCAAATGGCGCGTGTAAAAATTCTGATTGCAGATGATCACGAACTGATCCGGCAGGGCCTGCGCAGGGTGCTGGAAGAACAGGAAGGCTGGCAGGTTTGCGGCGAGGCTGCGGACGGGCAGGTGGCGGTGCAGCTCGCCCGGGAACTCCAGCCGGATGTCGTTGTGATGGACATGGCGATGCCCGAACTCAACGGGTTGGAGGCGACGCGCGAGGTCCGCAAGGTGTGTCATAAGACCAGGGTGGTGATCCTTACGGTCTATGAAGCCGAGGCGATGGTGAAGGAGGTGCTGGAAGCGGGTGCCAGCGGCTACCTGTTGAAGACCGACGCCGCCCGAAATCTGGTGACGGCCATTGAAACCGTCTTGCGCGGCGAACCGTTTTTTTCCGGCCAGGTCGCTTCGGTTGTCCTGCACGGCTTCCTGCAACCCCCGAAACGCCGTACCACAAGCGCCACCGCCACTGTGACACTCACGGCACGGGAGCGGCGCATTGTGCAGCTGATCGCTGAAGGGAAATCGAACAAGGAAGTGGCTCTCCGCCTGGGAATCAGCGTCAAAACCGTGGACGCCCACCGCGCCAACCTCATGGCCAAGCTCAACCTGCATTCCGTGGTGACCCTCGTCCGCTACGCCATTCGCAACCACATTATCGAAGTGTAAACGATTGTGAACTGCGCCAGTCCTCTGGCGCAGTTCACAAGCTGGCGCATGCTCCAGCGGCGTCCGTGAACGCGAAGCGTCTTGGACTGCGGCAGTCCTTCCGCCTTCGCGGCGCGCCAAAGCACCGCTACGGCGCGACGGCGGCTGCCGCTTTTGCCTCCATCAACACCGCCCGCGGCCACTCCCGATAATTCCGCATTCCGCAATCCAAAATCCGTAACCGGCATAGGGTATTTTCCCATCCCAAAATAGGGAACCAAAAAGGTTCCTGCTGGCCGGCGGACTGGCAGAATGGGAGGCGTGCCCATGACATTCCCAAAACCTCGCGCCGCTTCTCAAACCAAAAATGAGAGGCGTTGGCGCATGTTGCTTGTGGATGACTCCCCGACGGTCCTGCAACACCTTCGCCGCTTTCTGGTCTCCTGCCCGCAGTTCGAGGTGATTGCCACGGCGGCCGACGGTCTGGAGGCGGTTCACGTCGCGCGAACGCTGTGGCCTGACTTGATCCTCATGGACCTGTTGATGCCCGGGCTCAATGGCTTTGAAGCCACCGCCAGGATTCGCCAGGAACTGCCGGACGTCCCGATCATTGCCATGTCCGTGCTGGATCCGGAAGCGGCGCAAGCGGCGGCGCTGGCCAGCGGCGCTGATGGCTTTCTGGCCAAGGCAAGATTGTTCGAAGACTTCGAGAAAGAGGCCACGCGTTTGCTGCAACCGTGCAGCCACCAATGAAAACAACTCCCCTCCAGGTCGTGCTGGTCGAAGATGATCCTTGCGATGCCGCGTTGTCACTCCGGGAATTAAAGACCCTCCGTCTGGCCAATGACTTCGTGCATCTTTCCGATGGCGAGGCGGCCCTGGACTTTTTCTTCAGCCACGTTGTGCGCTGCCCGTGTCTGCTCTTCCTCGATCTGGCCCTGCCCAAGGTGGACGGTTTCACCGTGCTCGCCCGCCTCAAGAGTGACAAGCGCACGCGTACGATCCCGGTCGTGATCCTCACCGGCACGTCTGACGATGCGTTGCTGGCCGCAAGTTACGACCTGGGCGCCGCCAGCTACCTGGTCAAACCGCTCACGCGCGAAAAGTTGCTCGCCCTCGCCGGGCAACTGGGGTTGGTCTGGCAACTGACCGCGCTGGCGTCTTGCTCCCATTCCCTGTCCCGTCCCGCCTTTAACCCCATCACCTGCTCTTACAATGAATACAACCCAATTAAACCGCAGCACCGACATTCTGCTCATCGAGGATGACCCTTACGATGCTGAATTGACCCTGGACCTCCTGCGGACACTTCGCTTGCCTAACCGCATCATCCACCTCCCGGACGGCGCCGACCTTCCGGATTACCTTAGGGGCCGGGGTCCTTACGCCAGCCGTGGTGCAGCCCGGCTGCCCGCGGTCATTTTCCTGGACGTCACCCTGTCCATTCTGGACGACTTATCCGTTCTGGCCGCGTTCCAGGCCGTGCCGGAATTCAGGCACATCCCCGTCTTCATGCTCACCGGGTCCCAGGCGGAGCGGGACCGTTGCTCCAGCCGTCTGCTCGGCGTTGCCGGTTACATCGTCAAACCCATCGAAGTCCATGAATTCTGTGAAGCCCTCCGCCGCGCCGGTTTGTCCTGGATGCTCGCCCATCGGAGCGCTCACGCCGTCCAACCTGCCGTCCAATCCGCCACCCGGCTCTTCGCCCAACCCGCCTGCTGATTGATGACCACATCCTCACAACGCGACTCCGCGCTTGTTTTCAGTCTGCTGATGCCTTTTCCGGTTCGAAATTACACCATCACATCCCTACAACGGCATTCCTGGAAAAGACACGGGAAGGGGCCGGAATAGGCCGGATTTTAAGGGGGATCGGCGGGGTCAGACGGTTAAAACGCGGTCAATGCTCGCTTTAAGGTCGCTTTTACTGCGCAGCCCGACCACTTGCTCACTCACTTGGCCGTGATGAAAGAGAAGGAGAGTTGGAATGGCACGAATACCATAGCGTGCGGCAAGCTCCTGCTGGTGGTCTATGTTCACCTTGCCGATTTTGACCCGGTTGCCGTATTCCTCCGCCAACTCATCCAGAATCGGCGCAATCATTTTGCAAGGCCCGCACCATTCCGCCCAAAAATCAACCAGAACGGGCACCGCTGATTTAAGCACTTCCCCTTCGAAATTTTCCTGTGCCAAAGTAACAATGTTGCTCGCTGCCATAAAAACCGGATTCAAAGCGCACTGGCCAACCTGAATTCCAGCCGTTCGCTATTGTCTTGTCTTGTTGCGGAGAGTCAGGCCGGCGCCGCTCACAACTGCCACATCCAAATTGTAGTTCCAAGCGCGGCCAATCCCACAATGGCGGCGGCCACAGCGAGCATGACATCCAGTGTGCTGACAGCGGCAGTCACCGGGGCGGGCGCGGCATGCGAAACCGGCGTTCCGCGCGTGACTGCGGGAGCGGCGGCGGCGCTGCGGAATGACGCAGGCGCGTGTGCGGGTGCGGACGGCGCGGAACTTAAGGCGGGAGCGGGTGCGGCTGCTGGCGCAGTTCCGGCCATCGGTCCGGCGGAGAGCCCGCTTGGCGGCACGGCCGGCAGTTTAATGGTCGGCGCCGTTGAAGGCTTGGGCGGCAAATTGATCCGGACAGTCTCTTTCTTGGGTTGGACTTTTCCGGTTTCCTTCTTGGGCGGAAATGCGCCACTCGGGATATTCGGAATGTTCTCAGGCATAAAAATTAAGTTTGCTCAAAACTAGAGTTGCCAATCTTCGCTGTCAAACTCATTCCCGGGAAAAGCCGGCGGCGTCAGGGCTTTTCTTCGATCAACTCTCTTCGCGCACCGCTGAGCAGTTGCTCGATGAACGCGGTGGAGTAAACCCCGCGGCGGAAGTTGGGGTCCTGCATAATCGCCTGCTGGAAAGAGATGGTCGTCTTGACGCCGGTGATCATGTACTCGCTCAACGCGCGGCTCATCTTATCCATCGCCTCCCGCCGGTCTTTCCCGCAGGTGATGAGCTTGCCAATCATCGAATCGTAGGCGGAAGGTATGCTGTAGCCCGCATAAGCGTGCGTGTCCACCCGCACGCCCCGACCGCCCGGCTGGTAATACATTTCTATCCGGCCCGGACTCGGTCGAAATTCATCGAATGGATCTTCGGCATTGATCCGGCACTCGATGGCGTGGCCCTTGATTTGGATATCGCTTTGCGAATGGCGCAACGGCTCGCCCATCGCGATCATGATTTGGTAACGCACCAGATCGATGCCGGTCACCTCCTCGGTGACGGGGTGCTCCACCTGAATGCGCTTGTTTACCTCGAGGAAATAAAATCTGCCCTGGTTATCAACGATGAATTCCACGGTGCCCGCGTTGGTATAATTCGCCGCTTCGGCAATCTTGATCGCCGCTTTGCCCATTTTTTCGCGAAGCTTCTTGAACTTCGGAGTATCCAAAAGCGGCGAAGGGCTCTCTTCCACCACCTTCTGATTTCGGCGTTGAATGGAGCAATCGCGCTCGCCCAGGTGGATAATGTGCCCCTTGTTGTCGCCCAGAATCTGAAATTCGATGTGATGTGGGTTTTCGATGAACTTCTCGATGTAAACCCCGGAATTGCCAAAGGCCTTCTCCGCCTCGTTCCGCGCGGTGTGATAACCCTTGACCAGCGAGATGTCATTATGAGCCACTCGCATTCCGCGCCCGCCCCCGCCGGCGATGGCCTTGATCATCACCGGGTAGCCAATGCGCTTGGCCACCGTGAGAGCGTCCTGTTCGTTCTCCACGACGCCCTCGGAGCCGGGTGGAGTCGGCACATCGGCCTTCTTGGCCAGCGCCCGGCTCACCGCCTTGTCCTCCAGCGCGTTCATCGCCCGCGAGTTCGGACCGATGAAACGGATATTGCAGCTCTCGCAAACGTCGGCAAAGTGGGCGTTTTCAGCGAGAAAACCATACCCGGGATGAATGGCATCGACATCGGTGATTTCCGCCGCGCTTACGATCCGATCGATGCGCAGATAGCTTTCACTCGCGGCGGCTTTGCCGATGCAAATCGCCTCGTCCGCCAGCTGAACGTGCATGGAGTTGGCGTCCGCCTCGGAGTAAATCGCCACCGTGCGGATGTTCAGTTCCTTGCAGGCGCGGATAATGCGCACGGCAATCTCCCCGCGGTTGGCGATTAGAACTTTTTCAAACATGCGGTTTTAAGTGAGCGGGTTAAGCGGCGCGATAATCCCTCCAACCCTCCGGCTGACCATCAGTTTGGCCGGAGCTTGAATAACGGTTGGCCGAATTCCACCGGCTTGGCGTTCTCAACCATGACTTGAGTCAGCACACCTTTAGCCTCGGCTTTAATCTCGTTCATGACCTTCATCGCCTCGATGATGCAAACCACCGTCTCGGGGCTCACCTCCGTGCCAACTTCCACATACGGGGCTGACTCCGGGGAAGGCGCCCGGTAGAAAGTGCCAATCATGGGGGATTTGATCTCGAGCTCTGCGATGGCAGGAGGCGCCGCCGGGACGGACGCGGGCACTCCAGGATTTGCCGCCGTCGGCAAAGGATATGCCAGCACCGGAGCTTCCTCGTATGAGATTGCTCCAGGACTTCCTCCATTAGTCCCCCGTTTGAGCCTGATCTTGAAGTCCTGTTTCTCCAACTCAAACTCCGAAACGGAGTTCTTCCGCATCAGGTCAATGATGGCTTTGATGTCTTTTAGGTCCACAGCAGTCTTATCTTTAGAGTTAGTGTCTATCTTGATTCCTGCTCCACTTGCTCTGATAAGCAAAGAAGCGCCATTCTGACTTTGATCCCACCGCCCTCCTGGCGGCTTAATTGCCGACTAGGATATGTCATACCCATCGAGAGCGTCAAGGAACAAAACGGTTTGATGATATTTCTGTAAAGAAACAGCCACAATAGCAATCAAAAAGCCAATTCACAGCCCATATTAGACCACGTTAACGTTAATGGCGGCTTCGACTGCCAAAACGTATGAATTGAGGCCGAAACCGATGATTTGGCCGCAGCAAACAGGGGCGATTATTGATTTGTGCCTGAATTCTTCCCGTGCATGGACATTAGAAAGGTGGATTTCTATGGTCGGGACCCCAACTGCGGCAATGGCATCGCGCAATGCAATGCTGGTATGCGTATAAGCCGCTGCGTTCAAAACGATAACGTCGAATTTGCCTTTGGCTTGCTGAATCCAGGCCACCAACTCGCCCTCGAGGTTGGATTGGCGAAAGTCGATGTCCGCCTTTAGTTGCTTCGCCCGTTCTTTGACCTTGGCCTCGATCTCGGCCAAAGTGGTCCGCCCATAAACTTCAGGCTCGCGCTGGCCAAGCAGATTCAGGTTCGGGCCGTTTAAAAAAAGGATTCTCATTCCGCGAGGGACAGGTTAACAGGACCCCGAAAGCTTGTCGATTAGGATTCTCCAGAATAGACCGGGCCTTCAGCCCTCATCATGTTTGCGCCCCGATACCTGGGGCGTTGCCCCAAGCTGGGAAGCCCCGCGCCGTTGGCTGAATCCAGGGCCAAGGGGCCTGTCTAAAGGGAATCTTCCGGGCGATAGCGGGATTGGGCCAGGAGCCAGCCCATCAGGGCGAACGCCGGCCATGCCAAAGCGGGCACGTAAAGTCCGAACTCGAACAAACTCTGCAAACTCCACCCAAACACCCCGAGCCAGACTGGAAAAAGCTGCAACTCTCCGTCGCACCCGGACTGTCGAAGTCGTGCGTGGCCGTAAAAAAGCGTGCCAGAGATAAAAATCACATAAAGCATGAAGCCCGGCACCCCGGAGTCTGAGGCTTGTTCAAGATAATCGTTGTGCACCAACCGGGTTGGTTCGGATTCGGGCCGTTTGAATTTCTGATAGGCAATCGAGAAAGTGCCCGGACCTGTGCCGAAAAAAGGCCTGGCAGTGGCGGTTTGGACGGCTGCCCGCCAATAATCGAACCGCGCGACGACGCTGGTGGCTCCCTTTTCGAAGAAGCCGTGGTGTTTCCAGAAAAAAACGGCCAGGCCAAATATCAAAATGACAGCTACCAAAGTGATTTTGAGCTGTTTGGAGAAAGAAGATCCGAGCAGCGCAATCAGGCCCAGCAGCAACATTACGAGCCAGCCGCCCTTCGAACCAGACCAGTAAAGGCTGGCCAATCCGGCGGTTGCAAGCGCTGCGAACAGAAACCTTCGAGCGCTTGTTGTCAATCGCCTGCGCATCCGCCAAACTGTGGCAAGCATGGCAGGGAGCAGGAGCACCAATGCTCCGGCAAGTGCATTCGGGTAGAACAGCGTCGCAAAAATCCTGTTGCTGGACATTCTTTTGAGATATTCGGGAGGGAGTTCCTTCACCTGTGGGTAGAGGTAAAGAAAGAAGTATCTGCGTGTCTCCTCCAGGCCGCCGAAGTGTTGCTGCCATCCGGAAGCCAGCACGAGCAGGAATCCGGCAAGCAGGCTAATCCAAAACGGCCAAAGGCATTTGCCCCGGCCCAGCGCGAACAGGCCAAGGTAAAAGCACACCATCGAGGCAACGAAGTGCCTCAAAACGGTTTGACTGAGTTGGGGCCCGACAGATTGAACAGTCGCAAGCAGTTGCCAAACGAGCCAGGCCAGCGGCATCAGCACCAGCCATTTTGGCGCATTGAGTCTCCATCGGGCAACGAACAGGCCAACCAGGGCGATGAAACCCAGCAGCCAATATGCCCAGGTCATCGGCCAGGGATATCCGAACAGGAACTCATAAAAACCTCCCGGAGGCGTAACCCACTTCTCCATAATCGGCGGATTGCCGAATTTGAGGAGAGACAAACCGAGGAATGAGCCAAACAGTCCGGCAAAAATGCGCGGCAGCAATGGTTCGCGCTGAAAAGTCGCGGCGGCTTGTTCCGGCTTCATTACAAATGCAGCTTCAGCAGGCCGACTTCAAGAGCCAGGGCTTCCTGGACGTTCGTGCCCAGCCAGCCCTGGAGCCGCTCCATGACCTCGAGGTTTTCCAGCGCTTGACCTGCCGAAATCCTCTGCGCCACCTGTTCCGTGCCCTGGAGTCCGGGAAAATTCAACAGGTCTACCGCCGTTGAAGGCCGGGTTGCGCCCCTTTTCGCCAATGTGCGCACCCAAACATCCCGCAGCCACCATTGCAGCGCCCCCAACAAATCGGCGCGTTGCCGGCGATATTCCGCCTCGATGGCCGCCTTCAGCTCTTTCTCCCATTTTTCGCGCAAGTCCCGTTCGGCGTCCTCATATTGCTCCAACGGCGAGCGGGCGGTAAGCGATTCATCAATGCGCGCGCGGGCGTCATTCAATTCCCTCAACAGCACATCCATGAGGCGAAAGCGCCCCAGCAAACTTTTCTGGTCGACTGCCGCCGTTTCGCTGAAGGCGGTGAGCCATTCCAATTGCGCGGGGGGCAATTGCCGTGGTCCGGCGAAGTTCAGCCGCAGGCAACGCGACAGGATTGTTTCCAGAATTCGCTGCGCATCGTTCGTGAGAAGAATCAAGGTGGATTTTTGAGGGGGTTCCTCCAGGGTTTTCAGGAAAGCGTTGGCGGCCTGAACATTCAACCGGTCGGCGGCGACAATAATCGCAATTTTATGTTCCGCCTCGGCGGGCTTAAGGTTGATCTGCCGTATAAGGTCCCGCATCTGCTCGACGGTGATCACACGCGATTTCGATTCGGGACGCACCCAGTGAACATCGCCGTGGTTGCCCTCCTGTATCTTCCGGCAACTCGGGCATTGGTCGCAGCAATCGACCGCCATCTGGTTCTTCCTGACCGGGCGCTGGCAGTTCAGGGTTTTCGCGAGAGTGCGCGCCAATGCCTCCAACTCTTCCAGTTGATGGCCTGCGAAAAGGTAGGCGTGGGCCAGGCGTCCGCGCTCGAGCGAACGTTGGAATAATTGCACGCCTTGCCGCTGTGCTGGAAAATCTTCGAATGCCATCGCCGTTTTTATATTTGCCGAACTCAGGGAAGTGAACAACTCATTTCAGCCCCACAACCAGGTTATCAGCGGAGCAAAAGCGAGGCTGGGGAGGTAATCGGCCAGCGGAATTTTTTTCAATTCGAGGATGACCAGGGCCACCGCGAACACCAGCAATCCGCCGGCAGCGTTGACCGGGTCAATCAGGGCATGGGCCTGAAGGAGCGGCGCAAGCAATCTTCCGCTTGCCAGAGTAATGGTGCCTTGCCAGGCCAGCACCGGCAAGGCCGCCAGCATCACACCCCAGCCGAACATGGAGACGAAGCCCATTGCGGCCAAACCTTCCATCACCCCCTTGACAGCGAGCGCGTAAGGGTATCCCGATAGTCCGTCCTGGAGCGCCCCCAGAACGCCGAGCGGTGCCGCGCAAAAAAGAAGGGCACAGGTTTTAAACCCTTCGCCGACAGATTGGGCGTCGCCGGGTTTGGCGGCGGCAATGTGGTCTCTCGCGCGACGGCCAAGAGAATTGGATGCTCTTTGGAGATGCAGCCGCCGCCCCGTCAATTTGCCCAGCATCAAAGCGATTAGGGCAACCAGGAGTTGTTTCAGCACCTGCAAAAAGGGACCGTTAAGGCTTGCCCAAGTTAGCCAGAGACCGTAGAAGCCTGCCAGGACTCCCAGCGCGGCCTTAAAGAGGAATTCGTTTGCGGGCGAAAGCCTTTTACCCGCCGCCAGACCGATGATGCCGCCGATGAGAATTCCGGCGACGTTGAGAACTGTGCCGATCATCTGCCTGACTGAAGCACTGTTTGTTCAAAGTTGGAAGTCAAATGAGTGATCTCGAATTTCAAGGTTGCAAATTGGTCAGGCGATGGGCAAGCTTTTCGTTCAGGGTCGGGGCGTAGCGTAGCCTGGTAGCGCGCTTGTTTCGGGTACAAGAGGTCGTGAGTTCGAATCTCACCGCCCCGACCAATTTTCCTTGGGGAATGGAGAGATTCCTTGAAATCCAAACACAATCAGCAGCAGGCAGCTAAGGAACGGTCGCTGATTTCGATGAGGTGCATGCCCAAAGCTAGGGCGGTTTCCGAAGGTGTCGTCAGCAACGGTGACCCGAACTCCCTCAATATGCCCAGCAAGGACTGCGTGACGTTTACTTATGCCGTCCACGCGCTGGAACCGACCCCGGGGGTAGGGTTAATAAAGTGACCCCTAAATAAGCCTGATGTGCCAGACACAACGACCTGCTGGTCATTCCAGCGTTAAGGTGATGGAAGCGATATCCGGGTTGACGATCTCGGCCTTGAGCAGGGCGATCTGATGCCGCCGGATAATCTCGCTGACAAGTGCCGTCGCGGATGTGAACTTAGGCGCTCCATACCATTGGGTGTATTTCTCGATCTGCTGGTTCGCGTAAGACACAACCTGGCTGTGGGTGGCAAGCTCTTCCGCCCGCAGGCCCTGATCCAAGCCATTTAACACCAGCTCCGCAAACTCGTAATCGCAGCCCAAATCTTTGAAGGAGGTTTGCCCTGGCTCCAACCCGGCGGTCGAGATCCGGCCTGAAAGGTCATCAAATCCCAGGAAGGTCGCCATCTCCCGCACCAGCCGCTTGGGCAGGTTGCCGATCGGGCTCATATGCACCGCCCCGTCACCGAACAACGTGTAGTAGGCAACCCCGTAATCCTCATCCCGGTTGCCGGTGCCAATGACCAACTTGTTTTCGGTAGCCGCTTTGGTGTGGAGGACGACGGCCCGGATCTCGGAAGTCAGGTTGCCGCGATGATACTTGTGGCTCAGGGCTTCCGGGTTGGTGGACTTGAAGGCTTCCACGATGGCTTCGATGCTCAGGATCTCGTGCCGTATCCCGAGCCGGGCCGCGACTTTCAAACCGTCTTCCGCGTCCTTGGGATGGTTGGTGTTCGAGGGCAGAAGGTAGCCCACGACCTCCAGCGGGTGTTCGGGATGCTTGGCGTTGTGCCGGTCGAAGGCCCGTTTCGCCAGCGCGGCCACACAGGTGCTGTCCACACCACCGGAGAGCCCCATCACACCGCCGGTCTTCTTCTGTTCCAGCACCTTGCTCAGAATGAAGCCCCCGATCTCCTCCGCCACCTGCTTCGCGTCCATTCTGCCAAGCTTAATTTTTTGTTCCGATGCTTTCATTCTGGTCATCATAATTGGCCGGCCCTTGCGCTCAAATCTCTTTTTATGGCTTTCGCGCGGATTTTTTCTGAAGGTGAAACGGGGGCGCAGCGACCGAACCTCCGGACCCTGGCTCCGTCAGGAGTACTTGCGCTTGAGCCCCGGCAAGAGGCAAGATGCCCGGCGAGCTGCCGGCGATAATCCCGACGCGGCTCGAACCATGGCATTCATCATCACGCCCGGCCAGTTCTCGCGACGGGCCGAGTTTTATCATCAGCTCGGACAACTCACTTCGGCGGGGCTGGGTGTGGTGCGGGCGCTTGAACAGCTCAAGCGCCATCCGCCGGCCGCGTCGGACCGCGAGCCGCTAGGGCGGCTGTTGGAACAGCTTGGCCGCGGCGGCACGCTCACCGAGTCGGTCCGGAACCTTGACGGGTGGCTGCCGGCTTTCGATATCGCGCTTTTGCAGGCCGGCGAGCAGAGCGGGCGGCTGGAGGCCGGCTTCCGCGTGCTGGCCCGGTATTACGACGAGCGGGCTCGGCTGGCCCGGCAGATGATGGGTGACCTGGCCTATCCGGCGTTCCTGCTCCATTTCGCGGTTTTTATTTTTCCTTTCTCGCAACTATTCCTTTCCGGGAACTGGCTGGCGTATTTCTGCCAGACTTTCGGTGTGTTGCTCCCGATTTATGGGGTGGTTGGCGTGATAATTTACGCGTGCCAGGGTGAGCGTGGCGAAGCGTGGCGCGGTGCGGTGGAGAATGTTCTGCACCACATTCCAATGCTGGGAACAGCGCGCCGGTGGCTGGCGTTGTCGCGGCTGGCGGGGGCGCTGGAAGCCCTGATCAGCGCGGGCATAACCATCGTGGAAGCATGGGAACTGGCGGCGGCGGCGAGCGGTTCGCCGGCCTTGCGGCGGGCCGTGGCGGCCTGGCGTCCGCGGGTGGACGCCGGCAAAACCCCCGCCGAGGCCGTCCGGGATTGCTCAAGTTTTCCGGAGCTTTTTGCCAGCCAGTACGCAACGGGCGAAGTGAGCGGGAAGCTCGATGAGACACTCCGGCGGCTGCAAGCCTACTACCAGGAGGAAGGCTCGCGCAAACTGCATGCGGTGGCTCAGTGGACGCCCCGCGCCATCTATCTTTGCGTCGCCTTGATGATTGCCTACCGCGTCATCCAATTCTGGTCGGGGCACTTCAAGGCAATCCAGGATGCGGGAGGGTTTTAGCCGGGAAATGTCGGAGTGTGTAGCCGCCGTCAGGCGGCGCAAATTTCCCGGGGTAGAGAGGGCAGGGCAGACAAAGGGAAAAGCCCGTGGGGCTGGTATCTTTGTTGAGAGAGGTTCCCACCAGATCGTAGTCGCGGTCGGTCTGCGCCGAGCTCCTGTTCCCGGGCTGCAGTCCTAAATCCCCCTGGTAGCGTCTCTGCGCCTTTGTGTCTTTGCATTAAATTCCTGTTCCGGGAATCCGTGTTTAATCCGTGTTCAATCCGTGGCTGAAATCCTTTTCCCAATCTGTGAAATCTGTGCCATCTATGGCTACCCCGTCCGCTTTTAGCATCTTTGCGCCTTTGCACTCGCGCGAATTTTTCTTAGGGTAGGAACCATGTCCATTGCCGAGCTGCTTGCTAATGAAGACTTGCGGAAGCTTGAATTCCCCGTCACGCGGGACAAGGTGTTTCTGGCGCACGCGGGCGTTTGCCCGCTGCCCCGGCGGGTTTCGGAAACGATCGCGGAGTACGCCCGGACCGCCGCCACCGGGGACCAGGAAAAGTTTGTTTACCCGGCGATTTTGGAGGAGGGACGAAAACTTGGGGCGCGGCTGCTCAATTGCCAGCCGGACGAAATTGCGCTCGTCGGCCCGACATCCCTGGGGCTGAGCCTCATTGCCAGCGGCGTGAAGTTCCGGAAAGGCGACAACATCCTCATCTACTTCGAAGATTATCCGTCGAATGTCTATCCCTGGATGGCCTTGGCGGGGCAGGGGGTGGAAGTGCGGTTGATGAACACGCGCGGGCTGGGGGCAATCCGTCCCGCTGACGTGATGGGACAGGTGGATGAGAACACGCGGCTGGTGGCGCTGGCGTCGTGCCACTTCGTGAGCGGCTACCGGATTGATTACCAGGCAATCGGCAAGTACTTGCGCGAGCGCGGCATTCTCTTCTGCCTGGACGGGATCCAGACCTCGGGCGCGTTCCCGCTGACAGTGGAGAATGTGGATTTTCTGGCGGCGGACGGGCACAAATGGCTGCTGGCACCGTGCGGGGCAGGATTGATGTATGTGCGGCGGGCACTGCAGGAAAAGCTGAACCCGCCAATCTATGGCTGGAACAACGTGCGCTGCCCGGATTTTATCGCCCAGGAACAAATGGTTTTCCACAGCGGCGCCCGGAGATACGAACCCGGCGCATACAATCTATTCGGGCTGGTTGGCCTGGTTGCGGCGCTGGAACTCATTTTGGAAACGGGCGTGGCCAACATCGCGCAGGAGTTATTGCGCAAACGCTCGCTGCTGGTTCCCGCCTTGGAGGCGAAAGGGTACACGGTGCTGTCAGCCGATGCGCCCCCGGAAGCCTGGAGCGGGCTGGTCTCGTTTTACCGCCCGGGCGCGGATTTGGCGCCGCTGCATCAGAAACTTCACGCCGCCGGCGTCTTCACCTCCCTGCGGGTGGACCGGAAAGGGCAAAAATACATCCGCCTGTCGCCGCACTTTTACAACTCGGACACCGAGTTGCAGCGCGCGCTTGATCTGCTGTAATTCACCCGCGCCAACTTCTCTGCCATATGCGACCAGCGGACCTGCAGCACATTGGAGATGAATTGGCCATTAAGTGGGAGGATGGCAGCGAGAGTTTTATTGCGCTGGAAAAGCTCAGGCGTTGTTGCCCGTGCGCCGGGTGCAAAGGCGAGGTGGACATCATGGGCAACGTCTATAAGAACCCGGAGCAGACTTTGGCCCCCGCCGCGTTCAAGCTGACGCGCATTCTCAACGTGGGCACCTATGCCGTGCAGCCGGTCTGGGCCGACGGCCATGCCTCCGGGATTTATTCGTTCGATTACCTGAGAGCCTTGTAGCGGCAGGCATCCTGCCTGCCGTAGACGGCGGCATCCCTGCCGCCCGGCCAAAGCACACAGAGCCTGTAAAATCCCACCATAACTGGCTTGTTTTTTGCCGCTAATTTAGCGGCAGCAGCTTGTTGATGACGTCTTTGATGGCCAGAAGATAGGTTGGTTTTTTGATGACGACATCAATGCCGGAACAATCGTTGGGGGGATTTCCGGAGCACATCACCACGGGTGTGGCGGGTGATATTTGCTTGATGATCCGAGCCAGCTCGCCGCCCGTCATGCCGGACATGGAATTGTCCGTTAAAATCAGATCGTGGCGAAAGGGATTGAATAGTTCAAGCGCTTCACTGGCGGAATCTGTGGAATCAACCTCATAACCATAGTTGTTAAGAAACATTTTTGTCAACTGGCGCGTGTCAGCATCGTCGTCAACCAGCAATATGGTTCTTAATTGTGGGGCTGAAGTTTTTTTCACAATTATAGTTGATGAGCGATATTGATTTTTAAAGCACGAACTATTCGCGACCGCCCGTCCCCACAATCTTTACCAGCTTGCCCGCCGGTCATTTTCTTTGCGTAACTGCATGAAACGCGATTCGATTTTTGCCAATAACGCCACCGCTGAAAATTCTGCCATAAAATTCAATTTGTATTTACGATAATATATTATGTGCATTCCCGTCGCGTTCTATACAAATTTGAGACATGCAATGTCAGTATAAGGACATCAACAGGCCGGCAGCGCGTGCCATAACCATCTGTAACAACGTGCAAATCTGGTCGGAAGTCCGTCTACGCGGATGCAAAATACGCCTATCACGGCCTTGAACCAAGATTCACGGATAAATCCTTGAAATATCGCGCTGGTGAATGCCGTCGCCACGAAGGGCAAAACGCAATCGCAACCGCGTTCGTAGAATCGTTTTTCAGTCTGCTAAAGTGCGGCGTTGTCGGCACGTTTCACCGTGTCAGCGCGCAGTGTTTGCATCTTTTCTGACGCAGTTCGACCACGCCACAACTGCCGAAAGATTTCAGCCGGTGTGCGCACGGATGTTGGCTTGCTAAAAGCGGCAGGAAGGCGTTTAATGTATCAAAATCCCAATTATCTTGTGTGACGGCGGATAGAATTTTTGAATGTCATCGCTATGGCAAAACTTTTAAAAAAGCAGGTCGCAAGACAGCGGAGCCGGATTTTTCTGGTGGAAGACCATCCGGTTTTTCGCGAAGGGCTGGCGAAACTGCTGAACGCCGAACCCGATTTCACGGTGTGCGGCGAGGCGGGTGACGCACGGCAGGGACTTAAATCCATCCTCAAGCTCAAGCCGAACCTGGTGGTGGTGGATCTTGCGCTGCCGGGAAAGAGCGGTCTGGAATTGATCAAGGAAATTCGCTCCCTGAAACTGCCGGTCAAGCTGCTGGTGGTTTCCATGTTTGACGAGGCTCTTTACGCGCAGCGCGTTTTGCGCGCTGGTGGCGACGGTTACATCATGAAACAGGAAGACCCGCAGGAAATCATTTTTGCCATCCGCGATGTGCTGGCGGGCCATATTTACGTCACGGAAAATGTTTTTGAGGAATCAGCAAAACCGTCGTCTGAAAAAAAAGCCGGCCCGCTGGATCAGCTCACCGATTCCGAGCTGGAAGTTTTAGAACTGCTCGGCCAGGGCAAAAGCACGCTGGAAATCTCCCGCGAACTCAGACTGACCGGCGCGGAGATCACGACGCACAGCAACAGCATCCGCCGGAAACTGAAATTGAACAGCCTCAACGCCCTCATCCGCTACGCGGTCTGCTGGGTGGAGTCCAGCCAGAAATAGCCGCTGTTTTGGTGCCGGACGGCCGGCTGGGTTTCAGGCTGCGGCCACCGCCCGTTTTCTTTTGGGACTGGTGCCGCGACGGGCGACCGTCAATGGCACGCGCACGGCCACGGTCGTTCCGTCGCCGGGAGCGGATTTGATTTCATAGGTGCCGCCGAGGGACAAGGCCCGCTCCCGTATATTGGTCAGGCCGAGACCATGCCGCATTTTATTTCCTGCCTTGACGGTTTTGGCGTCGAACCCTTGGCCGTCATCCTGGATTTTCAGCACCGCGAAATCCTCCTGAAACCGCAGCTCCAGCCGGACCGATTTGGCGCGGCCATGTTTTTCGATGTTGTTGACGGCCTCCTGCACGATGCGGAAAAGGTGCAGTTCCACCACGGGCGACAGCCGCCGGCTGGAGGCGGTGAGCCGGCATTGGAACTGCAAATTGGTCCGCAACTGGACCTCGCTGCAAAAGCTGGTGACGGCGGCGGCCAAACCCAGATTATCGAGGTCGGTGGGCCGGAGGTTGTGCGCGATCCGGCGGTTTTCCTCCAATACTTTCACGAGCAGCCGGTCGCAGCGCTGGAGGATTTCTCGGGCGGCGGGCTTGCGGTCGGGCAGGCTGCCTTCGACTTTGCGGAGCCGCATTTTCACGGAGGCGATGAGTTGGTTGATGCCGTCGTGCAGTTCCTGCGCAATGCGCGAGCGCTCGGCTTCCTGGGCCTTAATGATGCGTTGCGACAAGGCCCGCAGCTCGGCCTCGGCGCGCTTGCGCTGCGTGATGTCGCGGATGTAAATCGTGAACATCGGCGGTCCCGCGAGCCGGATGCGGGTGATGGTGAACTCGGCGGAGAAACTGCTGCCATCCGCCCGCAGCGCGGGCATCTCGATGCGGCTGCCACAAGTAGGGCCTTTGTCGCCGGCAAAACAACTGGCCAGCCCGTCCTGAAACCACGACCGGAAGGAGGTGGGAATGACTTCCATCACTTTTTCGCCGATGAGCTTCGGCCGGTTGTGGGCGAAGATTTTTTCGGCGGCGGAATTCAGTTCAATCATCCGGCCTTCATGATCAATGGTGATGATGCCGTCCAGCGCGGCCTGCATGATGGCCCGCTTGCGGGCCTCGCTTTCGCCGAGCGCGTCCCACGCCTGCTTGCGCTTGGTGATGTCATCGGCGATGCCGACAATGCGGTAGATGTTCCCGGACGCGTCGCGAATGGGGAAGGCGCGATCCTGAATCCACCGGATCGAGCCGTCGGGCCGGACGATGCGATACACCTCGTCATACTCGCCGGTGAGCTGTTTGGCGATGGTGTTTTCCAAAACGAGCTTGCGGTCGTCGGGATGGATGGCGTTAGTCCAACTGCGGGGCGAAGCGTAAAGGTTGCTGCAGGTTTCCCCCCAGATTTCCTCGTAAGCCGGACTGACGTAGATGATCTTGCTCTTGTCGGCGTTGCTCATCCAGAACACCTCGCGGATGTGGTAGGCCAGTTGGCGGAAGCGTTCCTCACTGGCCCGCAGGGCTTCCTGTGCCTGCTTGCGCTCGGTGATGTCGCGCACCACGCTCAACAGTCCGACCGGCTGGTTGTTAATGCCTAGTGAAACGGTCGCGCTCAATTCCACTTGGAACGGCGCCCCGGCCTTTTTGAGCATCACATACTCTGCGTTTCGGATGATGCCCTCTTTCAATGCTTTTCCAATGTCCGCTTTGATGCGCTCGTGCTCTTCGGCCGGGGTGAGCTCAAAAATGCTTTTGTGCAGCAGTTCGTCGGTGCTGGTATAACCGAGTATGACCATCGCCTGTGAATTGACCGCGAGCAGATGCCCTTGGGGGTGAATCAGGCAGACCGCGTCCGGCAAAATGTCAATCAGTCGGCGATAATGTTCCTCGCTGGCTCGGAGCGCGGCGGTGGTGTTGCGGAGGCGCACCAGCGTCTGCACCCGCGCTACCAGTTCCTGCAGGCCGAACGGCTTGACCAGATATTCATCCGCGCCGGTCTGAAAACCGCTGACCTTGTGCTGTTCGCTCGTCGCCTCGCTGGAGCAGAAGGCGACAAAGACGTCTTGCAGTTTCGGGTCGCCCTTGATTTGCCGGCAGACTTCCATGCCGCTGATGTCCGGCAGCCCGACATCGAGCAGCACCAAATCCGGCTGGCGGGCCTGCGCCAGTTCGAGTCCGGCCAAACCAGTGGCCGCTTCCAGCACCTCGTAACCTTCATGGCGCAGGCAGATGGCAAACATCTGGCGGAGATCGTGGTCGTCCTCCACCAGCAGGATTAAGCCATTTTTTTTCATCCCTTGTTATTATGATTTGACGGAATTTACATACAACAGAATCCTGGCGGCCAAAAGCAAATAAACTGAATTGCGGGGCCGGAAACTCCGGGGCTTGACACTGGCCGGTGGGGTAACAAGCTGATGGGCGTGAGCCAGCTGCTTTGGTATGTCGCCCATACGCGACCACGCTGCGAGAAAAAACTGCTGCAATTTTGCGAGCGGGAAAACCTGTCCGCCACGCTGCCTTGCTGTCGGTCGGCCCACAAGTATCGCGGAAAAACAGTGATCTTTCAGAAGCCGCTTTTTCCCGGCTATGTTTTTCTTCAAATTCCCTCCGCTCGGCGCAGTGCCGTGCTGCAAAGCAAGTATTTGTCCCGGTTGCTGGAAGTCGCCGACCAGGACCTGTTCGTCTGGCAACTGGGCATGGTTCTGCGCGCGGTGGAGACAGACTTGGAAATCCGGCTCGCACCGACGATTGGCGAGGGCGCGCGCGTCAAAATCAAAAGCGGCCCGCTCCGGGGCGTCGAAGGCTGGGTGGAGAAGCGTCACGGCATGAGCACGGTTTTGTTGCGGCTGGATTTCATCAGCCAGGCGGCGGCCGTCAAAATGGAGGCGGACGATTTGGAATTGATTTGAAAACGGCAACCGCGTTCTGATCCAGTTTCAAGGCAGCGTGACGGTGCGGTAGAAGCGTTGGCTGAATTGGGCGGCATTGGGGTCTTCAAACGTGAACGAGCCGCTGTTGGTCTGCAAGCTCGTCCAATGAACGAGGTCGGTGGAAGCCTGCACGACATAGTTGGTTCCAGTGAAGCCCTCGACATTAAAGGAGAACCGCCCGCTGCTCCTCACCGCGGAGGTCAGGGCCGCCGCCGGTGTGGGCACAACCGCATTGGTCGTCGTATAGGTGCCCTCGTTGGAAAAATCGCTTTCGACACCGGAAGCATTATAGGCCGTGGCGGCAAAATAATAGGTTAAATTTGCGGATAATCCGGTGATGACAGTGTTGGTGACGTTGCCCACATCAATCGAGGTGGTGTAAGCATGGCTCGTCACGCCATAATAAATTTTGTAGCCGGTGACCGCTGGATCGGTGCTGCGAAGCCACTGTAGGGGAATGCTTGTGCTCGCGAGTGCCGGCAAAACGGTGAAAATCATTGTAAAGACCACCCAGCACAGCAGAAAAAACCTTGTCCTGCGATATTGGATTGAGTTGGTCTGACATTTCATCAAGCTGCATATTGCATAACCCCTGCCAACATGGATGCCGCTGCGGAGGGTAATTTTTCAAGCCGGCGTCTTCCTCCAAAAACGAACGAAATTTGTGATGATTTCCAACACTAACCCGGCTTTTTGCCACTTTGCTTCGCCGCCCGCAGAAGTGGTTTCAGTTGAAAAATGTCATGTTCAGGCGTCCTGATTGATTCCGCATGAAGGCATTCAAGACAGAACTGTCTGCCTTGTCCTGAAAAAATACATGGGTTTTCAGTTTCAAAGGATGTACATTTCGCCCATCCACAAAAAAACTGGCTGGATCTTCCAATAATGTTGTGCTTTCCCGTGCCATGCGTATATTGGCCGAAGTCTCCCTAAACCATAAAGGATGAGATTGGATGTGTATGGACTTTGAAGCGGGCTTGGTCCATAATTGGAAGTGTCGGGATGGAATATGCCTGCCAGCCAAACACACTGGCAGGCGAGCAGCCAGTGGAGGTTTGACGTGCAAGCGTGACATTACACTCTTTTTTATCAGTCTCTGGACTGGCGCGACTAAAATGAAAAAAAAGACTGAGAAAACTCAAAATCAAGAGGCTGTCTCCGCTGCGGATTCGCTGGCTGCATGGTCGTCAGCCCCGGTAGCCAGTTCGAAGTCGGAGGATAAGCATTTGCCAAAACTAATTCTTTTAGGTGCCAATTGAACAATCAAGACCCTCTGTCATTGCGGCTGGCACGGTTGAAGTCCTCTGAAGAATGGACGCCATCAGGGGGCGGGCTGGTTTTTGTGTTTGCCAAGGGCGGCACGGGCAAATACACCTCGAAAACAACCGCCCACCGGCTGCTGGGCGGCGACGTTTT
Source organism: uncultured Verrucomicrobiota bacterium (assembly GCA_903873945.1). Classification (GTDB taxonomy): domain Bacteria; phylum Verrucomicrobiota; class Verrucomicrobiia; order Limisphaerales; family UBA8199; genus CAIQQM01. The sequence continues at coordinate 81,724 of CAIQQM010000018.1, read as the reverse complement.
GGTTTTCGACGAAACCGTCGGCGGCCGGCTCGCGGTGGCGAACAACAAAGGAGAATTCCTCTTCTGGACTTTTTCGGTGTGCTTTGAAAATTTGCTGCCGCTGTTTGCGAGCAATGAAATCAGCTTTTTACACAACGTCGCCGAAAGTTTCAAAGCCACAAAAATTTATCCGGCCCGAAGCCCGCTGGCGATGGAATGCCAGCGGCTGCTGGGCATGGTTCCACCCCAGATTAACTTGGATCATCGTGGCCAGCTAATCCGGATTGCCGCCAGCATTTTGTCACTGGAGTTTAAGGAGGCGCAAACCCGGCAAAGCGGCTATGTCCGCATGGAGGATCATATGATCCAGGTTTTTGAAAAACTTTCGACGTCAGAACTCACCAATCTCTCCGTGGGCGAACTGGCCGACCGGTTCAGTTGCAGTCGCCGCCATCTCAACCGGCTTTTCCATCAGCATTTTGGGGTTTCAGTGGCGGCCTTGAGAATGGAAATGCGCCTGTTAAAAGCCATTTCATTATTGCGGGATGCCAACGCAAAAATCATCAACGTGTCTAAACAATGCGGCTTCAACCACCTGGGGCTTTTTAACACCTGCTTCAAACGGCGGTTTGGCACCAGCCCCGGCCAGTGGCGCAAATCGGCGCTTCAGCCCGGAACTCCGCCCGCACCCGGACTTGGAAAAAACAAACTTGGCAGCACGCCTCATGCCACCGGCCCATGCCCGCCGGACAACCGGCTTGAAAAATCTCCGCCAGAGGCATTAACAATCTTTGCCCGCAAATTATCCAACGGAACGGACATTTTGGAGGACTTGAAACGCCGGGATTTGCTGTTTGGAATTCATGCCTCCTCGAACCGCAAGCACAATTCGCCCGGAGCAAGGGCGGCCGAATGAGAGCCGGAGCCAAACATAGACTGCGCCTTTTTGAGACGGCGCCGTCGAGAATGTCCCAGTTTGACGGCTCCCGTTTATCATGCGAAGAGCTTCAGATGTTGCTGAACGGCAGGAATTTTGATTTAGTTGGCACCTAATTAGAAGGAACTATAAATATGTTCACCACCTTCAATACCAATGCATTTCAGAAAGCTAAAATCCAGTCCGGCCATTATTTACCAACCCAAAGCGGCCCGGTCTGCCGCCGCTGGCTGGCAGCCTGGCTGCTCCTAGCCGAGCTGGGCACCGCCCCGGCGCAGGAAGCCTTACAGAATTCACTGACGGGCGAATCCGTTTCGGCGGCGCGGGACAAGCAGATGCAGTCCGAGGATTATACGTTCAAGAACGGCGACTTTCGAATGCTGGTGCTGCCTTCGATCGGAATGGAGTGGAATGACAATGTGAACCTTTCCGACACGAGCGCCTTGGATGATTACATTGTGAAGCCGTCCGTCGAGATTACCGCCAGCTATCCATTCACCCAGCGCAACCTGCTTTATGTGGACGTCTCCCTTGGCTACAACCGCTATCTCAAGCATCCGAATTTGAGCACTTTTGTTTTGAATTCCGCCTCCCGAACCGGGCTTTCATTCGACATCGGCATCAAGGATGTGACGCTCAACCTCCACGACTGGATGAGCTATGTGCAGGACGAGGCGCAGCAAAGCGGAACCGTGGCCAACACCCCCAACTACGGCACGTTCCAAAACACGGCGGGCCTGGCCGCCACCTGGAATCTAAACCAGGCCACACTGTCCGCCGGCTATGACCATCAAAATATCCAGTCCACCAGCGCGCAATTTGACAACATCACCCACGCGGCTGAAATGCTCTTTGCCCGCGCCGGTTTCCAGGTGCATCCCAAGGTGACCGTCGGACTGGAGTCCACCGCCGCCTTCACCAGATATACGCAATCGGGGGCGAACGGGTTGAACAACAATGACGCCTACACCGCCGGCACCTATGCCGAGTTCCAGCCCAGTAAATTTCTGAAAGTCACCGCCCGCGGCGGCTATGCCATATATCAGTTTCAGCAGACGAGCACGTCCATCCAGACCTCCGACCAGAACAGTTGGTATGCCAGCTTGAATATCGCCCATCAACCGAGTGATTCCGTGAGCTACTCGTTGGAAGTCGGCCGCGAAACCCAGCTTGGCACCTCGTCGGATTTGGTCGAAGACTGGTATGTCCGTCCGAACATCAACTGGAAAATCATCAAGGGTTTTGATTTCAACACCTCGCTGTTCTACGAGCATGGCGATCAAGGCGTAGGCAGTTCGGGCAGCCTCCCGGGATATTCCAACGGCAATTTTGACTGGTATGGCGGCTCGTTGAGCCTTGAGCATCCGCTTACCAGCTGGCTTTCACTGGGATTAAACTATCGGATCACCGTGCGTTCCTCTAGCACGCCCAATGATGGCTACACGCAAAATCTCGTCGGCCTGCAACTGACTTATCATCACAAATGAACGGACGCACTCACCCTTTGCCCGGCCAGAATCCGCCGATGACGAAAGGCTTCTGCCGCCTGCCCGGTTTGATCTTGGCCGCCTTGTTCGGGGTGCTTGCGCTTGCCGCCGGCGGATTAAGAGCCGCCGACGGCTTGGCGACCAATCCGGTGGCGGGGCCGGCAAAGGCGGCGGCCACGCTCAATGTCACTAACGCCTTCAATGTCTTGGACGACCAATACCGTCTGGCAATTGGCGACACCTTGAGCTTTCAGATCTTGGAAGACGAGGATGCCCCGACGATCCTCACCGTGATGGACTCGGGTGACGTGCAGGTGTTTTACATTGGCCGTTACCCGGCGGCAGGCAAAACCTGCAAGCAACTGGCACTCGCCCTCAAGACCGAGCTGGAAAAGGAATACTACCTCCAAGCCACCGTTGTCATAGCTGTCAACTCCAAGCCCCGCAGCCGCGGCAAAATTTATCTCGTGGGGGCCATCCACGCTCCGGGGCCGGAGGACATCTCCAGCGAAGAAACGCTGACGGTGAGCAAGGCCATTCTGCGGGCGGGCGGTTTCACGGATTTCGCCGATAAAAAAAATGTCCGGGTCACGCGTGGCACGGGCTCCGGCACGGACAACAAAAAGCCCTTCACCGTGAATGTCGGGCGGATTTTCGAGAAGGGCGAGACTCAAGACGACCTGCCGTTGCAGCCCGGGGACCTCATTTTTGTGCCCGAACGGATGATCCGGTTTTAAGCATACATGAAAGATTTAATACCAGTTCCGCCGTCGGATTTAGGTTTCCAATTGATGGAACCCATGACGACCGGCAGCTCCACGCCCGGCGCGCCTAAATTTCGCCTGCAAAAGCTGCTGTTTTTTTTGCGCAAATTTTGGTGGATCCCGGTGTTGACCCTCGCGTTGAGCATCGGCACGGCAATCACCATTTTTTTCCTCACCCCACCCACCTTTGTCTCCGTGGGGAGCATGTGGGAAACGGAAAAAATCCAGATTGCCGGCGGAGCCGCCTTCTCCGAGGACCGGGAAAATTTCCTGGGCACACAGGCCGAGCTGCTGCGCAGCAAGATGCTGCGGAACCTCACGCTGAACCGGATGCGGTCGGTCGGCACCAACATCATCATCTTGGACGAGAACGACGATCCGCTCCCCGTGGACATCCGGGTTTTTTCCTCGCCGAAAAGCTCGGTCTATACGATTGAAGCTCGCAGCGCCAACCCGGCCTTCACCCCGGCCTATCTCGACGCTTTGATGCAGCAATATCTGGAGTATCGCAAAAACGTGCGGCGCGAGGTGTCCGGCGACACGCTGGCCTCCATTTCCGAACAGGTGCAGAAACTGGGGCAGGACATGAAGCAGGGACAGGCGGCGTTGGACGCATACGAACAGAGCAACAACTTCGCGGTGTTGCGGGAGGAGAGCACCATCGAAGCCAGCTATCTGGCCAAGTTGAAAACCGAATTGTCCGACTACCAGCTCCAGATGAAGCTGCTGGCCGCCCGCGAACTGGAAGCACCTTGGAACAGCTCGAATGCGACCAACACCACAGACAAGCTTTTCAATTCACTCGACAAATCCGGTTCAGTCAACGCCTCCGTTTCCGGACGGCAGGACGCCGACAAGGAAATCGCACTGCTCAAACTGCAGCACGACCGGCTGGCCAAGTATCTCCGCCCCAAGCACCCCAAAATGGTCAAACTGGATGAGGAAATCGCCCGCGCTCAAAAGCTGGCAGATTTTTACCGCCAGCAAAATCACGAGCAAATCGAGGCCACCCGCCAGGCGCTCCAGATCAAAATTGACAGCGTCCAGCAGTTCGTCAAGGAGTGGGAAGACAAAATGGCCGACTCCAACCAGCGCATCGCCACGGCGGACCGCCTCAAGCAGAACGTGCTCCGTACCCAGGGGCTGTATGAGCGACTCTCGTCCCTGCTGCAAAACGTGGACATCAGCCGGAACATTGATCAGGAAAGCCTCGCCATTCTCGAGAACGCCACGCCCGCCAAGCGCTCCTACAAGGAGGCGCAAACCGTGCTGACCCAGGCCGTCATCCTTGGACTGGGACTGGGCTTTGGAATTATTTTCCTGATCACCGTGCGCGACGACCGGTTTAATTCGCTCGGTGAAGTGACGGAAAAATTCGGCGACAGTGTCGTCGGCCAGGTGCCGGAAATTTCCGAAATGACCGGAACCGGTCCGGTGATGCTCCTGAACGACAACGACGACCGGCATATGTTCGCCGAGTCCTACCGCAATCTTCGCTCGGCCCTGCTCTATCTGACCGTGGATGGGCAGCGGCCCAGAATGTTGCTCATCACCAGCGCCGTGCCCAACGAGGGCAAATCCATCGTCGCCACCAACCTGGCCCGGGCCATGGCCCTCGGCGGATCCAAGGTGCTGCTGGTGGACGCCGACCTGCGCAAAGGCCATATTCATGAACGCCTGAACTTGCAGTCCAAACCCGGCTTGAAAGAAGCTCTCCACCAGCCTGAATATCTCGATCAATACATTCAGACGACCGACCTGCCGAATTTTTCCTTTCTGGCCCGCGGCAGCGTTTCCCGTAATCCCGGTGACCTGTTTTTAAGCCCGGCGTTTGACCAGATTCTCGCCCGGCTCCGCGAGCAATACGACTACGTCATTCTTGACAGCAGCCCGGTGTTCGCGGCGGACGATTCGTCCACGCTCGCGCCCAAGGTGGACGGCACCTTGTTCGTGGTGCGCAGCCGGTTTTCCCACGCCCGCGCAATTCGGGAGGCGCTGGAATTGCTTTTTCAGCGCCAGGCCAAGGTGCTGGGATTGATTTTGAACCGCGCGGACTCCTCCGCCCGCTCATACTATTCCTACAAGTATGCCGAATATTATGCGGTCAACACCGACGAGACGGAGAAGAGTTCCTAGACGCTGGCCATAAGCCTTTAGTATGGACGATGAGATGGGTGTTTGAGGAAATGGACCGCCACCAGCCCCGGGAGAAAAGTTTCAGGTATCTCCCGGAAAAACAATGACCATGGCGATTATCAGACTCGTAGATCGTGGATGCAAAAACGCATTTGCGAATTGACCGGGACGAAGTCTACCCATGAAACGTCCGGACGCATGGAAGTGTTGATTAAAACCGATCTCGCCGGGGAAGCCGCCGGCACGACCCGCAGGATTGCCGCGAACAGTTATTCTTTCCCGGATTTTCTCCGGCAATAAATTTGATTTTCATGCTGAATTCCTTTCTCCGCCTGTTGACCCGCTGTTATCGCATGGCACTGCCTTACGGCAGGCTGAAGCTGTTCGGCTTGCTGGGGCTGATTTTGTTCAACGGCCTGCTGCAACTGGTCGGGGTGACCTCGGTGTTTCCGTTTTTTGCGCTGGCCACCGATCCCGGGCGGCTGCAAAAATCCAGGGTCGGAAGCTGGGTGTTGCATTTTTTCCCGCCGCTGTCCACGAATCAACTGCTCGTCGGGGCCGGCTGTTTTGCCATCACGATGCTGGTTTTTTCGAGCTTGGGGAGCATGGTGAGCGAGGTTCTGCGGATACGTTATGCCTACGGACTCTGCCACTGGCTTCGCGGGCGGCTGTTTGAATCCTACGCCCGGCAGCCCTATGCTTTCTTCCTGCGCCGCAATTCCGCCGAGCTGAATCAACGGCTGTTTGACGTGCAAATGTTCATTCAGAACGTGCTGTTGCCGGTCGGGGAAATACTGACCCGGCTGGTGCTGGTGGTGCTGCTGGTCGTCGCGGTCTTTTTCGTCCAGCCGGGAGTGGCCCTGGGTGCGGTGGTGGTTTTTGGCGGTTTTTATTTGCTGGTCTTTCTCTGGTTGCGCCCCCAGACACGGGCGATTGGCGAGGGATTAAAACTGCACAATTTTGGCTTTTGGAAAAACGCCAACCAGTTCCTGCACGGCATCAAGACCGTGATGGTTCACAGAAAATCCCGTCACTTCATAAATCGCGCCCTGGAGCATTCAGCCCGCATCGGCCATTTTCAAGGCAGAATCCCGGTTTACAGCAATGGCCCCCGTTATCTGATTGAACCGGCCGCCTTTGGCGGACTCGTGGCCATCGTAGTGATGCTGGCTCTCCAAGGCCGTTCCTTCACCAACATCCTGCCCAACCTTACGGTGATGGCCTTTGCGGGATACCGGCTGTTGCCGGCGCTCCAGCTCCTCTACAGCCAACTGGTCACCGTGGCGACCAGTCATTACACCCTGACCCAGTTGGAAGAGGAGATTCTCGACCTGGAGCGGAAAAAAATCGCGGCAGTCGCTGATGGTTCACCTGTCCCATCACTCCCATTTCATCAGGGAATCCAGCTGGAAAAAATTTCTTTTCAGTATCCGGAAGCGACGGCGCCCACACTCAAAGATTTTTGCCTGTCCATCGCCAAAAACGAATCCGTGGGGATTGCCGGGCCGTCCGGCTCAGGCAAGTCCACACTCGTGGATCTCATTTTGTGCCTGCACAGCCCGCAAGCGGGCCGGATAACGGTGGATGGCGAACCGCTCACAGGAAAAAATCTCGACGCGTGGCGCCAGCTAATCGGCTATGTGCCGCAGGAAATTTACCTGCTGGATGACACTGTCGAGGCGAATATCGCCTTCGGCGAAGAACCGGCGGACGTGGATCCGAAAGCTTTGCTGGAGGCCGCCCAGGAAGCGCAGATTCTTGACTTCATCGAAAAGGAACTGCCGCAGGGATTGCAAACGACTATCGGCGAGCGGGGCGTGCGGCTTTCGGGCGGACAACGCCAGCGCATCGGGCTGGCCCGTGCCTTGTATCCCCGGCCGCAGATATTGATTCTGGATGAGGCCACCAGCGCTTTGGATCACCAGACCGAGCTTGCCGTGATGGAGACCATCCACCGGCTGCAAGGCACCTTGACCATCATCACCATCGCCCACCGTTTGAGCACTTTGGAGCGCTGCGACCGCATTATCCGGCTGGAACATGGGCGGCCAATATCGGAAGGAACGCCGCCGGAATCTTCCAGCCAGAATAAAAGTTGATGACTTACCATCAGGAACTTCTTCAAAGCTGTCCGCCGCCAGCCGGGCAAATGTTTGGCCGCAAGCAGGACGGACTGGAGGCGCGCATCCGGCAGGCCGAACTTCTTACGGAACTGATGCGTTCGCGCCGTCCGTTTTGTTTTCTGCGCATGGGCGACATGGAACTGGTCTATCTGCTCTCCCATCAAAACGGGCGGACCGAGTCTCTGGAGTTTGGCGACGGACCGTTGTCCGGCACCCAAGGTTGCGGGAATCCAGGACTGGACTTGCAATACGCCCAGCGTCTGTGGCAGGCCTACCAACTGGCTGATTACGTTGATTTCCACGAAAAAAACTGGCCCAACGAACATCTGGTGCCCCATTTGAAATTGAACCGGTCGCCGGACTCGTTTAGAAACCCGACCAAGGAAACCTCGCTGGTGTTTCTGACCTGGACGGATCGGGAGCTGAAAAAATACTGTCAGGAACGGCGCGTCGGTTTTGCCGGGGCGGAGGCGCGGCTGCTGGAAATACTTTCCAAAACGTCCGCGTTCAAATCAGCGGCAGCGGATTACTGGCCGTTTCAAGGCGCAGTCTTCTTTCATCAGGCGCGCAACGACGGCCGCAACCTGAACGCGAACCTGGATCTGGTGAAGGATGACCTGCGGAAATTTGCGACGGACAATCGGCTGGACACATTGTTTATTTCCCTCGGTGGCGGGGCCAAGATCATCGGGTTTGAACTGTCGCGCGAACTGGGCATCTGCTGTTTTGATTTCGGAGCGATGATGCGGGCGCTGACCTACAGTGGCTGCGACGGCAACCGGGTGGCGCGCTCGCCGCATTCGCCGTTTCTTTTCCGGATGCCGTTCGGGACTTTCATGGACGCGCTGGAAGCGGCCATGCCGGACCTTACGCCGGCGGAACTGCTGGCGAAGGCTCATGGACAGTTGATTTTGGAAGTGATGAAAAAGGAAGTCGGCTGGACGTTTGCGTCTTGGGAATATGACTTCAGCCCGGAAAACCGGACGGCATTCAGCCGGGCACACCGGCTCTATCGTGACCGTTATGCCCGGCTCTTCCAGACCGGTCCGGATGCCAAAAAGGAACGGGCGGGATTTCTTCATTTTTGCGGGACGCATGGGCTGACGCTCGAAGGGCGGTTGTTTCTTGTGAAGTTTCGCATCAAGCAGATTGTCCGCCGCTGTCTTGGTCTGAGTTGGTAGTGGAATAAGTTATATTTTCGCCATGCTCAAGCTGCTAAAGAAATCCGTTTGGAATCCCATCGTCAATTCCGCCCGGCCAAAGTTTTGCGGCAGGATGCTGGATCACGCGTTGTCGAAACGGTGGCCGGTTGAAAAAATTCACGAACCCTTCAAGCTGGAATTTTCCGTGCCGGATTCGGAGGGAATACCCCAAAACATTAAGGATACTCTTGAAAGACATGGACGAATAGAGTTCCCGGCTCAATATCTGGTTTGTATCCCGGGCGCCTCCACTTTGGGCGGGCTGGTCAAAATCCCGTCGGGTGAGTTTCTGGCGGAAAGCGACTGGCGCGTCAGAGATTTCAAGCTGTCCGACATTTCCCGATCAAGATTTCGCCGTCACAAACTAAGTTTGGATGGCGACTGCTACTATTTGGACCTGCTATTCTCGGCCAATTATGGACATTGGTTGTCGGATGAAATGCCGAAGCTGGCAACCGCCCTGCCCTTTTTGCCCCCGGCCACCCAGTTCATCATCAGCGATCCCATCCAGCAATTCAAGTTGGAATCGCTGTCGGCCTTGGGCATCGGTCGCGACCGTTTGATCCCGGTCAAAGGCTATTACGAAACGCGCTGCGAGCGCCTCTGGCATGCCACGCCCGTCAACGACATGGTTTGGAACGCCAAGATGGTTCGGCAAGTCAGGGAAGCCTTGCTACAGACGCATGGTCAGGGCAGCGAACCGTCACCCGAGCGGATTTTTATTTCAAGAAACAGTGTGCATATGAAGAGGCTTGCCAACGAAGACGAGTTGCTTCCGTTGGTTGAAAGCTACGGTTATAAGGTGATCCGGCCGGAAAATCACACCTTGGCGCAACAGGTCAAAATATTTTCAAAGGCACGCCAGGTAATGGGCGCATATGGAGCCGGTTTGACGAATCTTTTGTTCTGTCCACCCGCCCGGCTTTTTGAACTGCAAGATTCACACTTTGCCCCGCGACCGTGGTTTTGGAAATGGGCCACGATGCTGGGCCATGACTATGGCAGCATCATGGGGCCGATGACCGAAAACTTGACAGACTATCTCGACACGAGATTCACCATCCATCCTGATCCGTTGAAACAATATCTCGAAAGCAGTCTGTCAGCCGCCGATGGCCGGCCAGGAAAACAATGGATGGTCAGCCAGTAAACCGGACTGGTTCCGGCAGCCATTGATTTGCAGGAGCACAATGAAAATTCTTCACCTCGCCACCCACGACAATTTTGGCGGAGCCGCCCGGGCGACTTATCGCCAGCATCTGGCCCTGCGCCAACACGGGGTTGATTCCCAAATGCTGGTGCGGCACCGGCATTCGGACGACCCGGCGGTGACTGTTTTTCCCGGCAACCGCAGTCTGGCAGACCGCGTCGCGCGAACCTTGAGGCGAAAATGGATCGCGCATCAGGAGCGGCAGTCGCGCAGCCACGGGGGAAAAATTATTTGCGGGCTGACGGATCCGCGGGCCGACCTACTGCGGGGCATGACGACGGAGCTGGCCGAGGCGGACGTCATCAACCTCCACAAGACCGAGCGTTTCGCGGACTTGCCGGCATTGCTGTCTCGCATTCCCGCCACCAAACCGGTGGTCATCACGTTGCACGACCTCAGCCCGATCACCGGCGGCTGCGATTATCCCGGCGAATGCACCCGTTTTGAGAAACAATGCGGAACCTGTCCGATTTTGAACTCCAATTCTCACGGCGATTATTCGCGGCAGATTTTTAATTGGCGGCAGGCCGCTTATACCACGCGGTCAAATGCGCATTTTGCCTTTGCAGCCAACAGCCACTGGACGGGTGAAATGGCCCGGCACAGCGGCCTGGCCCGCAGCCGGCGCGTGGAGGTCATTCATTATGGACTGGATCAATCCGTCTATTCGCCCGAACGGCGACGCGAGGCGCGTGAGGCGTTCGGCATCGGCCAGGACGAAAACGTGGTGGCCTTTGCCGCCCACGACTTGAGTCTGAAGCACAAAGGCGGGCATCTGCTACATGAGGCGATGGCGGGCTTGTCGTTGACCGGAAAAATGCGTCTGTTGACCATGGGCGCTGGAAATTTCAAGGCCGGTTCTCGTTTTCAGCACACTCATTTTGGGCGCGTGGAAAGCGATGAATTGCAGGCCCTGATTTACCGGGCGGCGGATGTTTTTGTGATTCCCTCGCTGGAAGAAGCGTTCGGGCAGACGGCGCTGGAGGCGGCGGCCTGCGGCACGGTCGTGGCGGGATTCGCGGTGGGTGGAATCATGGACATCGTCGAATCCGGACTGAATGGCCGGCTGGTGGAACGGGATCATGCTGGCGCGCTTTCCCAAGCAATTTCAGGATTGCTGCAAGATCGGGAGTTGAGAACTCGCTGGGCAAACTCGGCGGCGGACTGGGCACAGAAAAATTTTTCCTACGCCAAAAACGCGACGGCCTACATTGCGCTCTATGAGTCGCTACTCAGGGGCTGACACGGTTTGGCCTCGGCAAATCAAATGACCCGACGGCAGCTTAAAATTGGAATCAGCATCTGGAGTTTCACTCCCAATACGGGTGGATTGCAGGCGCACGCGCAAAACTTGTGCAAGCATCTCCGGTTACGCGGACATGAAGTCACGGTCATTACCCGCAGCGCCACACGCATCCCGGTGCGGGACGATTATCTGTTCTTCAACGAACCGGCGGACGATATTCATGTGAACGGTGTTCCGGTGCGGGTGCTCTGCCTTTCCTATGCTTGGTCGCCGGTGCTTTGGATCATTCTGAAGCTGGCCGCGCGGCCGGCAGCGACCGGATTGGCGGCAACGCTTTATGAAATGGTGGCCGCCGCACCGGCGCGGGCGGCTTTTGCCGGCTTTGACATTATTCATCATGTTGGCCACGCCACGGCCTTGGCCGGGTTTGCCGCCGCACAAGCGGCGAAGCGCCACGGGACGCCCTTTCTGGTTCAGCCCACGGCGCATCCGTTTAATTTTGGTGATTCCAAATTGGACTTTCAGCTTTATCGCCAGTCGAATCGGCTGTTGGTTCATACCTGCTACGAGCGGGACTATTTTACTTCGCGGGGCATAAATTGCCCGATAGATGTCGTCTATAATGGCATTGAAGACCGTGCCGATGGCCAAGGTGATCGTTTCCGGGCCAAACATCGGATTGAAGGACCAATGATTCTTTACATCGGTCGCAAAGCGGTGGACAAGGGGTATCCCCTGATGGTGGAGGCGTTCAAATTTCTGCAAAAAAAAATCCGGCAGTGACCCTGGTTTGCCTGGGGCCATCTGCGCCGGACGCAGAGGTGAAGCCGTTGCCTGGTGTTATTGAACTGGAATATGTGTCCGAGAACGAGAAGCATGACGCACTGGCGGCCTGCACCTGTCTGTGCGTGCCCTCCGAGGGCGAATCGTTCGGGCTGGTCTACATGGAAGCCGGCCGATATCGCAAGCCGGTGATTGGCCGCAATTTGCCCGTGCTGCGTGAACTGCTGGGCCAGACTAACGCCGCCTTGTTACTGGGGCAGACGGATGATCAAAATAACAAGGCACGGCTCACGGTGGACGAACTGGTCGAGGGATTGCAAAAACTCCTGAACCATCCCGAACTGTGTCAACAAATCGGAGATGCCTGTCATCTGGTTTCGGAATCATTTTTATGGTCCAAGGTGGTGGAACGATTTGAACAGGCCTATCAACAGGCATTGGAAATCGAACCTGAACGAGTTCAAATGGCGGAACACAACAAACGGGCAACCATCCAGGCATGATCGCACATTTTACATCACAATTATCCGGCGGAGCCGGGATCGCCGCCCAACGACTGCATTTGGCTCTGTGCCGCGCCAGTGTCCGGAGCCAGATGTTTTATGGGGCTGGCGAAACAGTGGATGCCACCATGCAACCGGCTTTTCAGAATCACACTTTCTTTTTGCGAAATGCCGTGGCTTTGGCAAAAAGTTGGCGCGGGCGCAGACAAATCGAAGGCGGATTTGTGACCAGCCCACGCTGGATCCGTAAAACCTCGGTTCACGCACTTGGCGCGAACCCGGCCATCGTCAATCTTCACTGGGTGGCGCAATGGCTGGATTTGCCCAGTTTTCTGGACTCGTTACCTCCGGGGTTGCCGGTGGTTTGGTCTCTTCACGATTTGATTCCCATCACCGGCGGCTGTCATTATCCGGGTGATTGCGCAGGATTTACCCGGCATTGCGGCAACTGTCCCCAAAAGAAACGCCCCGCCCCGCACGACGCTACTTTCAAGTTTTTTAGAATCAAGGAGCGCTGCTACGCCGGGAAAAACCTCCATTTCGTTGGCAACAGCGAATGGACCTCCTCCCAAATCCGTCGTTCCGGGCTGGCAAAATATGCCAAATCCATTCGCACCATTCATCTGGGACTCGATCCCGAACAATGCAAACCGGTGGAGAAAACGTCGGCGCGGCGTGCGCTCGGAATACCTGACAATCGGTTTGTCATCGGTTTTGCCAGTGCGGATATCACGGAGGCGCGCAAAGGTGCCGGCCTATTGTTGGAGGCGTTAAAAACCTTGCCGGCCAGTGAGATTTTTCTCATCACCTTTGGGGCTGGCCGCTGGCCTGAAACCACCGGCATTGAAACCTTGCAGCTTGGCAACTTAAACCATGCCCGACTGCAAAGCTTGTTTTATTCCGCGCTCGACGTCTTTGCCACCCCCAGCCGGATGGAGACGTTTGGCAACACGGCAATGGAGGCCATGGCCTGCGAAACCCCGGTCGTGGCCTACGCCACCAGCGGTTTGCGGGAGGTGGTGGCCGACGGCAAGACTGGCCTGCTGGAACCGGAAATCGGCAGTGTGCCCGGACTGGTGCGGATGTTGCAATGGATGCGCCAGCATCCCGGAGAGCGCCGCGCCATGGGGCTGGTCGGGCGCCAGCGGGTGTCTCAGTCGTTCACAGACACTTTGATGGCCGCGCGCTACATGAAGCTTTACGAAGAATTGCAGACCACCGGTCTTGCGACCGCCAGCCGCTGAATCAGAATCCCGAACTTAAATGGATGCTTTTTTATCAGCTCAATATCGCTATCTATTTCAGACTTTCTCCGGCCGGCGCAGTTTTAAGCACAAACTCTTCATCGTTGTTGAGGCACTTCAATTGTTGACTCGATATAAGGCTTGGTGTCGGACATTGGCTCGACCTGAAACGGACGCTGTCAATACTGGAAACAAGCGATGCACGGTCATCCTGCTCAGTCATAACCGTCCGCAAAACCTGCCTCTGCTGGTCGCCGGCGCGCTTAAAAACAGCTTCGTGCAAAAGGTCATCGTCTCCAATAGCAATCATAAGGTGCGCATCGCCGAGCATGTCAAACTGGTGGATCCGCGACTGGTTTTGGTGGATGAAACCAAGCCGACCCGTCCAGGCTATCGTTTTGTTTTGGCGGCGGCGGAACCGGGGGATTATTTCCTCTCGGTGGACGACGATATTTTTCCAACTCCCGCGCAATGGGCCGTTTTTTTTAAGCGGCTGCTGGATGACGAAAAAGTTCCGCATGGATTGACGGGCAACCTTTATCTGCCCGGCACGGCCTCTTCAAACGGCAGCCCGTTTCATCATGTCAGTGAAAAAAACACCGAGGTGGACGTATTGATCGGCGCGTATGCTTTCACCCGGCGGCATTTGGACCGGCTGTTTGCACTGGCTGGTCAAATGGGCATCACCGACATGACCAATCTTGCGAACGGCGAAGATGTGCTGTTGTCGTTCGCGGGCGCTGGACGTCCAAAGATTCACAATTTGGGAAGCCTGTTTTGCTGCGCCTCAACCTCGTTGGAGGGCGTGGCCTTGTGGCGAACCCTCGGTGATTTCTGGAGCGACCGCGTGAAACTGTTTGAGCAGACGCGCGCCGCCAGGGTGCTCAAAAAATCTTGATCATCAAGTCATGTGAATTACAGATGCCGGATTGTTTCGGAGCAGTTCCGTGTCAAGGAATGGGGGGATTCCGAGATGGACAGGAAAAATTCGTGAATGCGGCGCGCGCCGATTGCATATCCGTTTACCATGCCCATCCCAGCGTTAAAAAACGATTCTTAACCAGGGCCAGATGGGTTGATCCAGCAGACTTTGGTTTTTCGCCACGCAAGACCATTGAACATGCCCTGGCACAAGATCAAACAGAATCCCGCCGTATCAATAACGCGTGGTTGATGTCTGGGTTGCTGACGGAGACGGACGATCGAAATTTAATGCCCGCGCTGCACAAAACTTTACTGGAGAAAATGGCAGCAAACTGAATTTTCCACGAATGACATTCACCGTCATGATCACCACCAAAAACCGGGCGACTGATTTGCGCCGGACGCTTCAGGTACTGCGTGAGTTAAATCCGGCTCCGGTCGAAATTTTGGTCACTGCCGATGGCTGCACGGATGAAACGGTTGAAATTGTAAAAGCGGAAATGCTAAAGGCCGAGAGTCAGGAACAGGAAGGCGGAAAGTTGAAATTGATCGTGAATGAGGCGGGCAAAGGTTCGGTGGCATCGCGCGACTGGATGATGCGTGAAGCGCGCGGCGATCTGGTGCTGGCGCTGGATGATGACAGTTATCCGGAACAATCGGATTGCCTGGCGCGCATCGCGCCGATGTTCGAGCAGAATCCCAAAGTGGCCATCGCTCATTTTCCGCAACGCACGGATGAATATCCCGAAACCCTCTTGCAGACAGATTTCGGCCCGGCGCGTCCGACCCGGTCTTTCGCCAATTCCGGTGCGGTGTTGCGCCGTTCGACTTATTTGCAACTGCCCGGCTTTGAACCGAAGTTTTTCCACATGTATGAAGAACCGGACTACGCACTGCAATGCGTGGCGGCGGGCTATGAAGTTCTGTTCACCCCGCAGATCACCATCCGGCATCATTATTCGGGAGCCACACGCAGCGAACTGCGCAATCATCATCGTCATTCGCGCAACGAGATGTGGAGCGTCTGGCTGCGCTGCCCCTTTTCGCAATGTTTCGGGCTGGCGCTTTACAGAACTTTTTCACAGTTCCGATACGCCTGCAAACGAGGAGGCGGTTGGGTGATCCGCGAACCGGTTTGGTGGTGGCAGGCGCTGAAAGGCATTTCCTACTGCCTAAAAAAACGGGAGCCGATTGCGTGGAAACATTATCGGGCGTGGTTGAAACTGAAGTAGACACAGCGCCGGGCGTTTTTCCACGGCAAAACCAACGAAGAGCAGCGCTTAAAAGCCGGAGACGGCATGGACTTTGCTTGAAATGAATTGGAATGCATGACCAGTCAGTTTTGAGCAGCGGATTTGTCACGAACTTTGGCAGCGTGCTGGCGACTGTATCATTTTATTGCTTTTGGGCCGCTGACAGGAGCTGGCTGAAATGATGTTTTAATTTTGTGTCACCCTAAAACAATTGTTGTGAAAAGTGATCGTTCCATGAGCAAACTGATTCGAAATCTCGTGATTTTGACGCTAACCGTGGCTTCCCTCTCTGCCCACGCCCTAAGCTCACTAAATGTCACCAGCTTTGGTGCCAAAGGCGACGCCCGGCAAGTTTGGGTGCATACTACGAGCAATTCCGTGGCGGTGGGCTTTACCAATACGCTGTCCGCCGCCGCCATTGGCAAGGCGATTGAACTGTTTGCCGTGGGTCGGAAACGGATTGGCAACAACATCACCGGGGTTTGGTCAACGAATTACCAAGACATGATTGCCGTCATTACCAATGTGGCCGGCAATACGGCATACATTTCCGGTGATGTTCCGCAGGTGACTTCCAACGGTGTTTATTGCATCTATGGCACGGATAATTCCGCCAGTTTTCAGGCGGCGATCAATGCCGCCAGCGGCACGAACACCATCATCAACATTCCGGCGGGAACCTTTTTGATGCTTCCGGCCATCCAATACACCAACTTTGTTCCCAACCCGGATTTTTTCATCCCCCTGGACGCCGGCTTTGCCATTCACGGCGGTGGATTGAGTTTCGTGGGCGCAGACCGTGATTCGACCGTCTTGATGGGTGATGGCGCGTGGAAGCAGCAAAGCGGTTCATGGGTCTATAATTATGCGCCCAAACAGACCAATTATGCTCAAATCTGCCTTCGCGGGTTTATCTTCACGGTTCAAGGCCCGATTACAAACAACTACCCCATTGTATTCACCAACCTCACATTTGACGGGGGATTGCCGGTGGGTCACAACGGCTATGGTGCCAGTGAATATGCAAACGCTTTTGATGGGCGTGGCTGGGACGGATCGTCTGCGGCAAGCGTGGATTTGGGCAGTGACCCGCTGCCGGTCTTGAAAACATTTGCACGCTGCAAATTCCAGCATTTTCGAGGCGAGATGCTCAAAGGGCTCACCGGCACGGATGGCGGCGGAGCCGACACGGTGGTCACCAACTGCATTTTCACGGACGGCAACGCTACGGCGTTCAACTACAACACCTCGCATACCATCACTGGTTGCACGTTCTCGAACATGTATCAGGTTGAAGAATTTTATTTGAAATACTCCGATGTGCGCCCCTCCCGCTTCATCAACAATTATGTCACCAACATGGAACATAATGTCATTTCGCTGAACGGCGGCACGTTGACCAATCAGCCCTACGTCATTTCCAACAACCTGATGTATGTGGATTTCAGCGGCAACGTCATCGCCACCTGCCCGGCGGCAAATGTGACCGTTTGCAGCAATCGTTTGTTGAATACTGGAAGCTACAACTACATAGCCTTTGTTATTGGGCAATCAGGAGCGCAGGCAGGATCGCCGGATGCCTGCAACACCAATATTGTAATCTACAGAAATTATGTCTCAAACAGTGCCAAAGCGTTGTGGCTTAATGGTGGAAGTGGCTACGATGATCCTGCTCGCATAGATGGAGTCAAGTTTTACAATAACACCCTAGTTGGACAGCAATGGTTAACCTTTGTGTGGACGCAAAATTGGGTAACCAACTGCAATGTTTATTCCAATGACTTAAGTGGGCAAAGTGGAGGAGTCAAGTTTGAAACCGATAACATTTTGGCCTCCTATTCAGATGTTTCCACCAACAACAATTATTGGGGAACCATCATCCTGAATGGCGAGTGGGGCCCGACCAACGCCATTAGCTATGGCGGCGGTTCACGGTATCGGATGACCTACCCATACAGTGCAAGCGTCCCCAATTATCTGGTAACGGCGGATGCCGGCCATATTCCATCCGACGCGGCCATTGTCATCACCAACGCGGCTTACAGCGGGGCATCTGTGCCGGTCTATTTCGACCAAACCATGACCAGCAGCGTCACTCTCACCAATACGCAGGTGACCACGTTTTATTGGAATGGAAGCACGTGGACAACCAATCCCACCAGCCGCCCTCGCCCGCCAACAGACCTGCAGGTAGGGCTGGGCTTGCCTTGATTTGATGGAAATGTTCTGACCTGCTGGCTGACGCTGTTCGAGGTTTATATGTTGGACGCGTTCCATAATCCATTTTGAACATGGCCGCCAGCCGTCAAAAATTTCCAGTCTGGATTTGCAGCCAGATCGGCGCGCGCGAACACTACGCCATTCCGCGCGCCCTGCAGCAAGCCGGACGGTCAGTGACGCTTTGCACTGATTTCTGGGCCGGGCGGATGCTTCGCAAATCATTTGTGGGTCCGTTGCGTCCATTGGGTGCGCGCTGTCACCCCGGCTTTGAAACCATCAGCACGGCAACCATCAAATCATGGAACGTCCGGGCGCTTTTCTGGGAAAAACACTTGCGAAATATTGCCGCCCGACAAACACCTTATCACGGTTTCATTAAAATTGGCCGGCGGTTTGCTCAATGCGTGCGGGGAGAATTGAAGCGCCGGCTGGAGGCAAATCGAGACTTCATTTTTTTTGCCTATGACACCGGAGCATTGGAAGCTCTCGAATGGTGCCGGGAGCGGGACGTCAAATGCATTTTGAACCAGATGGATCCAAACCGCGTCGAAGTGGAACTGGTTCGAGCGGAGGAAAAACAGTGGCCCGGCTGGGCGCTTCAACCGGTTCAGGTGCCGGAAGAGTATTTTGCACGCAGGGAACGGGAATGGAAGGCGGCCGACCGCGTCGTGGTCAATTCGGAATTTTCCCGCCAGGCCCTCCTCCGGCAGAGAGTCCCGGCGGAAAAATTGATTGTCATTCCGCTGTGCTATGAGCCCGATGGAATAAATCGGCCAGCGGCCATCAACCACCGGCAACCGGATAAGCCGTTGCGGGTGTTGTTTCTTGGCCAGGTGATTTTGCGCAAGGGCATTCAATATCTCCTCGCAGCGGCGCGGCAACTGGAACGGGAGAACATTCATTTTGACGTGGTGGGAACCATCGGTATTTCTCAAACAGCCTTGGCAACCGCGCCGCGCAATGTGACATTTCATGGCCGTGCCGTTCGCGATCAGGCGGCAAGCTGGTATCGGCGGTCTCATGTTTTTGTTTTGCCAACCCTCTCGGACGGGTTTGCCATTACTCAACTGGAGGCGATGGCACATGGCCTGCCGGTCATCGTCACGGATTGCTGCGGCAAAGTGGTTGGCGACGGCGTGGATGGTTTTTTGATTCCGGCGCGTGATGCCAGCGCGCTGGCGCAGACACTGCGGCGTTTTTTGGCGGAACCTGATTTGCTGACCAAACAGTCGGCGGCGGCCTTAATTAAAGCCAGCCAGTTCACCCTCGACCGGCTGGCGGTTGACCTGATGCGGTTGGAATCGGGTTTGCTGTGAACTGTTTCCCATGATTCCACATGCCTGCATTTGAATATTTTGATCAGCGGACATAGTTTTTAAGCTCATCAACCGGTCACCTATGTTTCAACTTTTGTTCATAATGCCCGTCTCTTTTTGGGTGGTGATTGCCTTGCTTATAGGCGGCGGCATTGGGGCGTTCCAGCGTTTGAACGATGGCACGGGGCTGCCCTTGCTGGCGGTTCTCGGCACGGCAGCAACCTGGTATGTGGGCGATGTGTTTTACAACGATTATGCAAACAATCATGCCAAGCTGTTTGACGCCGCCACGTTGTCCGGAGCCTGGTGGCAAGTGGCCTGGTTTCTGTTGGTGTTTCTCGTGGCCACCCCGCCCGTTCACCAGTCAATCAATGCCCGTTATTTCAATCGTCGCAGCGGCGTGCTCCAGTTGTTTCAGCACGGGGTCGGCTATCCGACGATCCAACGGCAATTGAACCTGCTGTTTTTTGGATGCGCCGTGGTTTGGGTCATCCTGTTTCTGGTTTCGGTGTTGGTGCTCAAAGGACAGGTCATTTACTACCTGTTTCCATTTTTGGGTTACAAGGTCAGTCCTTGGTCGCACGGGCAAATCGGCGTCGGTTTTGACTGTTTTTCCATTCTGGCAGTTTATCTGCAATTGCTGTCCACCACGATGTTCGGCGTGGTGGCGGCGCTGGCCACGGACCGCCGCATCCGCCGCTATGCCTTGCTCTTTTGCGTGCTGGCGTGGCCCTTTTTCATTTTTGACCGCACACGAAACATGATGCTCGCCATGGTGATTCCCGCCATTTTGAGCTGGGTATTTCTGCGCCTGCGGGGAGGAATGTGGAAAAAAATTCTCGTGCTCCTGGCCTGTTTTCTTGTGGTCAACACTTGGATGAAGTTTATCATTGCCAACCGTTCCAACATGACCATCACCGCCGCCTTCCATCAAAAGGGGCTGAATCTTGGTGCGGAAGAACATGTTCACAACGAGGGCCTGAATATGTTTGAGGAACTATGTTGGATCAGCACCTTCATAGACAATGGCACCTATCGGGTAAATTGGGGAAAACGCTACTTCGCCGAACTGGTGAACCCGATTCCGCGCGGACTCTGGCCGGGCAAACCCCTGATCGGGCTGGACTATGCCATCGCTCGCGGACATCATACTGTCAATCCAAATGGAACGGTGGACACCACCATTGCCACCGGTTTCATCGGTCAAGGCGTGGTGAACTTTGGCCGCTTTTTCGGGCCGGCGGCCGCAGCGTTATTGATGAGCCTTTGGGTCGCCTGGCTGGCCCGGTTGGACTTGAATGTCCAGGCATTGGGCCGGCTGCCCCTGTATAGTCTGGGCTTGATTCTCACTTTCAACCTCGGCCGCGATATCACGCTGATCACCCTGTACCCGTTTGTATTTGGCGCACTGGCCGTATGGTGGCTGGATCGTCACCCGCACCAGACCATCCGGAGAACCCCGGCAGCCCAAGTGTCGGCTCATCCGAGCAATCGCCCGCGTTCTGTAGTTGGCCGCCCATTCGCCTTTGCCGGGCGCTCAACCCGGGGCGGATTTGTGAAAAGAAAACCGTCACGGGTGGCGGCGGTTCAGCCTCCAACGGATTTACAAAACCACAATACCGCTATGAACACCCCGCCTCCTGCCGTTTGAGTTGAAACCACCCGGTAATTTTTGAACGTGGATTATTCTCCAGCATCCTCCGTCAGCCGGTCCGGAAATGGATTGACCGAAGCAACCCGCGTTGCCGTTTTATTCCAACGGTTCGGCCCGTATCATCATGCCCGTTTGAATGCGGCGGGCAGGCTGATGTCAGTCTGGGGCGTGGAAGCCTGCGCCATGGAAGATACCTACGCGTGGAAAAAGGTCGAGGGCGCGGCAAACTTCACGCGCATCACACTGACCGATCGTGAGGGCGGCGACCGACAATGGAAACAGGAGCTTCACCGCAAAATGCGGGAAGCTCTGGACAAAATCAAACCCCAGGTCGTCGTGATTCCGGGCTGGGCCTCCACTGACGCTTTGAGTGCGCTTTCTTGGTGCGTGGAAACGAGCACGCCGTCGGTCGTCATGTCGGAAAGCACTGTGTGGGACGAATCGCGCGTCGCCTGGAAGGAATGGATTAAAAGCCGGCTGTTGAAACTGAATTCCGCCGGGCTGTCCGGCGGTGCGCCGCACGCCGATTACCTCGCCCAGCTTGGTCTCGCCCGCGAACGCGTCTTCCTCGGTTACGATGTCGTGGACAACGACTATTTTTCAACCAAGGCTGATGAAGCCCGGAATTGGAAATCGGAAATCCGAAACCAGCACGGTTTGCCCGGAAAATATTTTCTCGCGAGTGCCCGCTTTGTAGAGAAAAAAAATCTCTTCCGGCTCCTCGAAGCGTTTGCGCACTATCGCGAACTCGCTCAAAAATCGGAGATCGGAAATCGGAAATCGGAAATTTGGAGCCTGGTTCTGCTCGGCGACGGCCCGCTCAAAGCCGATTTGCAAGAGCTGATTTCCGAACTCGGTCTGGCATCGTGCGTCCACCTGCCCGGCTTCAAGCAATACGGCGAGCTACCGGTGTATTTCGGACTCGCCGGCACTTTTGTTCATGCCAGCACGACGGAACAGTGGGGCCTCGTCGTCAACGAGGCGATGGCCTCGGGCCTGCCGGTGCTGGTGTCCAGCCGCTGCGGCTGCGCCGCAGACTTGGTTTCGCCGGGCGTGAACGGTTTTCAATTTGATCCCGTCCACGTGGAAGAACTTGCGCAACTGCTGCTGAAAATCTCCGCCGCTGATTTTCCCCTCCGCGATTTCGGCGACGCCAGCCGCCGCATCATTACCGCGTGGGGGCCGGAACGGTTTGCCAGTGGACTGCACGCAGCAGTGGCGGTGGCGCTGAAAAATCCGCGTCCGCGCGCCGGGTTGATTGACCGACTGTTGCTGAACCTGCTGTTGAGCCGGTGACGAGAAAGACCAAGTCATCGCCAAATTTGAGTTATTGAAATGATCAAGTCCGCCCATCTTACAGCATCGGTTTCGCGCAAGGCCGGCGGGCTTTTTGACGCGGTGTCACGTCTGGTGCAATCACAACACCAGCAAGGCATGGCGGTAAAGGTGTTTGGAGTATGGGACGAATTTGTCGAAGCCGATTTGAAGGCATGGCATCCGGTGCCGGTCGCTGCAATAAAACCAACTTGGCCGAAGCAGATTGGCCGGTCGCCCCAATTCCTTGAGGAGCTGAACGCCTTTGCACCGGACATCTGCCACACCCACGGTCTCTGGGTTTATCCGAGTATCGCCACGATAAATTACAGCCGGAACAACAGCCGGCCTTATCTCGTTTCCCCGCACGGGATGCTCGACCCGTGGGCGCTGAAAAATTCGCGCTGGAAAAAACAGATCGCCTGGCGGCTGTTCGAACGGGAACATTTAAGCGGCTCACGTTGTCTGCGCGCCTTGTGTGCGTCGGAAGCCCATTCCATCCGGCAGCTTGGACTAAAAAATACCATCGCGGTCATTCCCAACGGAATTGATCTGCCAACAGTAACCGCCCCATCCGCGCCGCCGTGGGAAAAATTTATTGATCCGGGTCAAAAAGTACTGCTCTTCCTGAGCCGGATTCATCCGAAGAAAGGACTGGTTAATTTGCTGAAGGCGTGGGCGATAAATCAGCAACCGGCAACCGGCAACCGGCAATCCGCAGAATGGGTTTTGGCAATTGCCGGCTGGGATCAGGGCGGACACGAGGCGGAGTTGAAACGTCTCTGCGGCGAATTACAAATTCCCTTCGCAGACATTCGGGATAATCCGCCATCTTCCATCTTCCATCTTCCATCTCCGATTATATTTCTCGGCCCGCAATTCAACGCGGCCAAGGCCGCCTGCTACCATTATTGCGACGCATTTGTGCTGCCTTCGTTCAGCGAGGGTTTGCCGATGGTGGTGCTGGAGGCCTGGGCAAATTCCAAGCCGGTTCTGATGACGCCCGAATGCAATCTGCCGGAAGGCTTTCAAACTGGCGTTGCGCTGGAAGTGGAAACGACCGAACCGAGTCTCGTCGCGGGTCTGAACGAACTTCAGCGCCTGACCGGCGCGGAGCGGCTGGCGATGGGAAATCGCGCGCGGGATTTGGTGGTGGAGCGGTTCGCTTGGTCGCGCGTCGCGGAGCAATTGCAGTTGGTCCAGCAATGGATTTTGGGCGGCGGCGCAAAACCCGGTTGCGTCTTGGATGCTTGAAGCCGCCGCCTCGAACCGGTTACATTGGTCAGGAAATGAGTAAATCCCAATCCCAATCTGGCAGCGGCCAAACTGCTCCCGCGCCGGAAAGCCGGTCGCTGCCGGTGGATTTATCGCACTATACGCCGGGCCGGTTCGACCGGGGCGCGGGCCCGGTGAAGGAAGCTTTTTGGCTGGTCGTCAGCTTGATTTTGTTCCGGCTGTGTCCGTTCAGTTTTTCCGCCTTGAAGCGGGCGGTGCTGCGCGCATTCGGAGCGCGCATCGGACGCAACGTCACCATCAAGCCGCAGGTCAAAATCACATTTCCGTGGAAGCTGACGGTCGGCGATCATGTCTGGCTCGGCGAGGAATGCTGGCTGCTAAACCTGGAGCAGTTGGTCATCGGCAGCCATGTCTGCATTTCCCAGCGAGCTTTTCTCTGCACCGGCAGCCACGATTACAAACATGCCACCTTCGATTTGATCACGCGGCCGATCACGCTGGAGGACGGTGTCTGGATTGGAGCTGGCTGCTGGGTTGGCCCCAGCGTGACGCTTGGTGCGCACGCGGTTTTGACGGCGGGTTCCGTGGCGACTAAAAATCTCGCCGCCAATGGAATTTACCGGGGCAATCCCGCCGTTCTGGTCAAGCAGCGCGTCATTTCATGAGCGCAATCCAACAATCAAATCAACATGGATAAGCCCGAAGCTTCCTCCAGTGCGGTGGGCATCCTTCCGCCGGGGCAATCCGTGAAAAGCCGCTTCCTCCTGAAATGGGCGCTGGTGGCTTTGCCGCTGGGCTATCTGTGGTTCCGGCTGGTTGACAACCTCCGGCTGGAATGGTCCTCAAACCCGCAATACAGTTACAGCTTGGTCGTCCCGTTCCTGGTGATTGGATTACTGCTGCGGCGCTGGCTGCACGCAGCAAACCAAAATCAGGTTTCGTCGGCCGGCAATCCTTGGCTGACGGTGTTGCTCTGCGGCGCGCTGGCGTTTCTGTATCTGCCCACCCGGCTGATTGAAGCGGCCACGCCGGAATGGCGGCCTGTCCAATGGCTGCTGGCTTTTGAAACCGTCGGGCTGACGCTTTACGCCATTTATCTCGCCGGCGGGAAAAAATGGCTGCGGCAGTTTGCCTTTCCAGTATTGTTTTTTTTGGTAGCGGTGCCGTGGCCCACGCTCATCGAAGCGCCGATCATCCAAGGCTTGAGCCGGATGAACGCCGCGCTGGTCGTGGTGGTGTTGAGCTTCCTGAACGTGCCGGCGATCCAGCACGGCAACGTGATCGAAGTCAGCATGGGTTTCGTCGGCATCAACGATGCGTGCAGCGGCATCCGCTCGTTTCAATCCAGCCTGATGATTTCGCTATTTCTGGGTGAATTTTATTTGTTCAACTGGCGGCGGCGGATTCTGCTGGTGCCCGTCAGCTTTGCACTGGCGATGCTGTTGAATCTCTGCCGCGCCTCACTGCTCACTTGGATTACGGCAAAAAAAGGCATCGCGGCCATCGCCGAATATCACGACGAGGCAGGCCTAACCATTTTGCTGGTCTGCACGGCGCTGCTCTGGAGCGCAGCCTGGCTGTTGAACCGCCGGCACACGCCCGCCGATGTTCGCCAGCCGGCATCACCCGGCGGGGGCGCGCCGCCAACCGCCAACGGTGAGGTCATGCTTTGCAGACTGAAACGGCTTGGCCTGATCTTGATCGTCTGGCTGGTTGCGGTCGAGAGCGGCGTGGAGCTTTGGTATCGAATCCGCGAATCGCATTTGAAACCCGGCCCGGACTGGTCGGTGAATTTTTCCACGAACAACCCGACCTTCAAGCCGCTGTCGCTGACCGAGGAAGAACACGAACTGCTGCGGTTCGATGACGGCCAGAAAGGCCAATGGCGTGGCCCGGACGGCACCCTCTGGCAGGCGTTTTATTTCGATTGGAAACCCGGCCGCATCGCCGGTTATCTGGCCAAGCGCCACACGCCCGACATTTGCATGACGGCGATCGGCTTGAAAATGGTCTCCGGACCGGAACTGACGGTGCTGGATGTGAATGGTGTCAAATTGCCGATGCGACATTACGTTTTTGACAGCTCCGAGGGAGCGTTGCAGGTTTATCATTGCCATTGGGAGGCTGGCGAAGGCCGGGACACCTACACGGCGGACGAATCATCCCGCTTCAACCTCATCCGGGGCGTCTGGGCCGGCCGCGGCAACCAGGGACAGAAGGTTTTGGAAATCATCATTACCGGCAGCAACGATCCCAAAGCGGCCGGGCAGGAATTGGCAGACGAACTGGACAAGTTGGTGAAGGTCGGAAAATAGCCATGCGCATCACGCTCATCAACCAGGCTTTTTACCCGGATGTGGTTTCCAGCGGACAGCATCTGGCCGACCTCGCCGTCAGCTTGGCGGCACGCGGCCATGAGGTCACGGTGATCACCAGCCGCCGGGCTTATGATGATCCGGCAAAAAAATTTCCGGCCCGTGAAACTTGGCGCGACATCAAAATTTTTCGCGTGTTCAACACTGGCTTTGGCAAGCACGCGAAATGGCGGCGCGCGGCGGATTTTTTGACGTTCCTCCTTTCCAGTTGCAGACGGCTGGCCCTGCTCCCGAAACCGGAGGTGATTGTGGCGCTGACCTCGCCGCCGCTGGTCTCGGTGATTGCCGCCGGCTATGCGCGGCTGCGCGGCGCGAAATTTTGCTACTGGATCATGGACTTGAATCCCGACGAAGCTATCGCTGCCGGCTGGCTCTCGCCCGGTTCATTCGCGGCGAAATGGCTCGAACGGCTTTCCCGCTTCAGTCTGAAACAGGCGGCGGTGGTCGTGGTGCTGGATGAATTCATGGAGCGGCGGATTTTGGCGAAAGGCATCGCCGCCGGAAAAATCGCGGTGATCCCGCCGTGGTCGCATGATGCCGAAGTGCGGTTTGATCCGGCCGGCCGCGCGGCATTCCGGAAAACGCACGGCTTGGAAAAAAAGTTTGTGGTCATGTATGCCGGCAACCACAGCCCGTGTCATCCGCTGACCACCGTTCTCGCCGCCATGAAAGAACTGGCCATGAGCGCGGCGGACATTTCGTTTTGCTTTGTCGGCGGCGGTTCGGAGCAGCGCCGCGTTAAAACCTTTGCGCAGGAAAACAAATTGCCGAACGTGCTCTGCCTGCCGTATCAGCCGCTCGACCAACTGGCCGGCGTGCTCTCGGCGGCGGACCTGCATCTCGTGGTGATGGGCGATCCGTTTGTCGGCCTCGTGCATCCGTGCAAGGCCTACAATTTGCTGCGGGTGAATGCGCCCATTCTTTACATGGGACCACGACCCAGTCACATCTCAAAAATCCTCGACCAGCTCAACGGCCGGCTGCCGGTCGGTTGGACACCGCATGGCGATCCGGCGTCGGCCGTCAAAACAATTCTTGAACTGAAGTCAGCCGTGGCCCAAGTTGGCCGTCAGAATTTTGAGCCGTTGGGAGAATGTTTTTCCAAAGAAACTTTGCTGCCGCGCTTGGTGGCTGCGATTGAAGCCACCAACCGCAAAACCTGACGTCAGATGCAAACGACCTCCATTTTGAGAACGCGCGACCAATAATATGTTTGGTGATTTGGACAAATATATTTTGATCTTTCTCGCCGGCTTCGTTGTGACCTACCTGCTTACGCCGCTGGTGCGGAGCCTGGCCATCCGGTTTGGCGTGGTGGACTTGCCGGATGCGCGGCGGCCGCACAAACGGCCAACTGCGCGGGGCGGCGGCGTGGCGGTGGTGCTGGGGGTTCACGCCTCGTGTCTGGTGGCCGTTTTATTTCCGTGGCCGCAAATCGCCGACGCGCTGGATTTTATCTGGTGGGAAAAATTCGCGCTGGCCTCGCTGGTGCTGCTGGTGGTCGGGGTGATTGACGACATCCGCAGCATGAAACCGCTGGTCAAGCTCGGTGGACAGGTGACGGCGGCGTTGCTGATGTGGTTTTCGGGAACCCACTTTGGCCAGTTGCTGGGCTACGATTTGCCGGCCCCCGTGGATTGCATTTTGGTGGTGGTCTGGCTGGTGGCCATCATCAATGCCTTCAACCTGATTGACGGGCTGGACGGGCTGGCGGCGGGGTTGGCCATCATCTCCGCTGTGGGCTTGTCCGGCATTCTTCTGATGCAGCACGTTCCCGGCGAGGTGCTGCTGCTGTTGGGTTTCATCGGCGCGTGCCTGGGATTTTTGCGGTATAATTTTCATCCGGCCAGCATTTTTCTGGGCGACACCGGCAGCATGTTTATTGGGTTCACGCTAGGCGTGGTTTCACTGCAAACCTTCAACAAGAACACATTCCTGATTTCCATGACCATTCCCATCATGGTGCTGGGCGTGCCGATTTACGACGCGCTGCTGGCGATCTGGCGGCGCTCGGTGCGCTCGTGGATGAGCGGCCAAAGTGTGGGCGAAAGGCGCGGCATCATGCAGCCGGACGTGGAGCATCTGCATCATCGCCTGATTAAATCCGGCTTCAGCACCCAGCGGGTGGCCACGTCGCTTTATGTGCTGAACGGCGCCCTAGTGACGGTCAGTTTGCTGATCATGCTTTTCCAGTCGCACGCGGCGGGCATCTTCCTGATCGCGCTGTTGGCGGGCGTGTATGTTTTGCTGCGGCAGCTCGCCGTCATTGAATTGCGCGAAACCGGCCGGGCGTTGCTGATGGGCCTGCACCGGCCCACGCATACGACGTTCAAGGCGCTGGCCTACCCGGTCTGGGACATGGTCTGGCTGGCAGGTTCGCTAGCCTTGATTATGTGGGTCATTGAAGGTCAGCGGGTGGATTTCTGGCACGTCTGGTTTGTGGACCTGCCGGTCTGGGTGACGCCAACCTTTTCGCTTTTGGCGCTCTCGCGCACTTACATCACCTGCTGGCCGCGCGCCCGGCTTCGTGACGTGCTGATAGTCATGGTCTGGCTGCAGACGGGAATTCTTTTCAGTCTGGGGCTGGCTCTAGTCATTGATCCAGTGCACGGCGCGAAGTGGGTTCTCCGGACGGTTCTGGTTGCGGGCATGAGTCATCCGGTGATCCTGGCTTCGAGGCTGTTCTACCGGAGCATCGAGGAATTGATGTTGTGGCTGAAACGGCAGAACGAGGCGGCAGGCGAAACCGAACGAGTGCTGCTCTACGGCGCGGGCATCCGCGCGCAGTTGTTTTTGAAGAATCGCGCGCTGAAAACCTCCCGCAACCCAGACGGACGCCTGATTCTGGGGTTCATTGACGATGAAAAGTCGTTGCATTTTCAATGGGTTTATGGGTTCCTTATACTGGGTGGACTGAAAGAACTGCCGGTGCTGATCGAACGGCGGAAAGTCGGCCGTGTCATCATCGTTTCGGAGCTGCTACCGGAAAGCCGGTGTGCTGTTCAGGAAATCGCGGCGCGAACGGGCATCAAGTTGAGCGAATGGCAGCCCGAGGAGCATGAGCAGGTTTTGTCCGTAGCCGAGGCCGCAACAAATTAACAACATCAACCGATTTAAGATGCGCAAATCCATCATCATCATCGCCAGCTGCATTGTCACGCTGCTGCTGGGTTACACCGGCTACCGGGGCTATCAGGTTTGGAAGCAAAATCATTGGCTCGTCATGGCTAAAAGCTTTGCCGCCAAAGCCGACACACGCAACGAACTCCTTTGCCTGCAACAGGCACTGCATCTGAACCCTCGGAATTGGGAAGCCTGCCGCCTGATGGCGAATCTCGCCGACGCCCTGCACTCGCCCGGTGCCCTGATCTGGCGGCAGCGTATTGTGGATCTGGATCCCGGTTCCTTGGAGGATCGCCTCGCCCTGGCCCAGACGGCCATTGCCTTGAAGGAATTCGCTGTGGCCTCCAACGCCCTGGCCACCGTGGATGACAGTGGCAAAAACACCGCCAATTACCAGAACGTCGCCGGGGTGCTGGCCACCAGTGGCGGACAGCTGGCGGCGGCGCAAACGCATTTCACCGAGGCGATCCGCCTGGATCCGGCGAATCCCATCCTGCAGATGAATCTGGCGGTGCTGCGACTGCATGGCACCGACACGCTCGACCAAGCGTCGGCGCGGATTGATCTGAAACGGATCAGCCTCAACTCAACCAATCCGGCAATCCGCAGCCAGGCCCAGCGCGAACTGGTGATTGACTCCGTCCGTCATAACGATTTGAACACGGCACTGGCCCAAGTCAAGGAACTGGTGCGGCCGACCAACGCGGCCTTCTCGGACCGGCTGTTGCAACTCGGGTTGCTGGAGCAGACCAAAAGTCCGGAATACAAATCCGCCCTGGCCGCCTGCCAGCGCGAAGCGGCCACGAACCCGGCCAAGCTGTCAGACATGACCCTCTGGCTGATGCAACGAGCTTCGGCGACCAAGGCACTGACCTGGCTGCAGAGCCTGCCGGTAACAACGCAGACAAACCAGCCGGCAGCCCTGCTGGCCGCCCAGTGCCAGGTGCAGTTGCACGACTGGCCGAATTTGAAAACCGCCCTTCAGAAGCAGAACTGGGGTGATCTGGAATTCATGCGGCACACGTTTCTGGCCCGCGCCCTGCGGGAACTGAATTTGAGCGACGCTTCGGCGTCCGAATGGGTGGTAGCGCAGAAGTTTGCCAGCGACTCCAAAGGCAGTCTGCTCTCACTGCTGCGGCTGGCGTCAGCATGGCAATGGAACAGCGAGGCGGAACAGATTCTTTGGACCGTGGTGAAGCGGTATCCGGAGGAGAAATGGGCGCCGCCTGTGCTGCTCCAGTCACTGATGGCCGGTGGCCGCACCCGGCCCTTGATGCAGTTGTTCGACATCCTGTCCAGCCGGTCGCCGGACGATTTGGAAATGAAAAACGACCTGGCTTTCACCGCCCTGTTGTTAGGGGCGCAGGAACTGCATCCCTACGAACTGGCGCAGGTGGTTTATGCCAAGTCCCCCAAGAATCCGTCCTACGCCTCGACCTACGCCTTCTCGCTCTACCTGAAGAAACAGTATGCCCAGGCGCTCAAAATCATGCAGCAGCTCACCCCGGTGCAGTTGGCCAATCCCTCGATTGCCGGTTATTACGGACTGATTTTGAAAGCGACCGGCGACAATGCGAAAGCCGCCATATATTTACGACTGACCGCCAAAGGACAGTTTCTGCCTGAAGAACGAAAATTGTTTGAACAAGCCGAAAGGCAGTAATCCCTCATCGCGGGCGTTCTGCCCCGTTCAAGCTTGAGAATCAGGCCGGCCTCGCAGCCGGCCTGATTTGTTTTCCGAATGTGGAGATTAACTGAAACCGGTTGCTTCAATTTTCGATGAGCCGGAAAAACTGGCGGGCGCCGCTGATGGGATTGGTGTAAGGACTCGCGCTGCCGGGAATGTTTGTGTAGCTGCCAAAGACCTCCGGCGCGGATTGCAGGCTGAAGGCTGGATTGGTCCAGCTTAACACCACCGTGTTTGAAAGCGGGCTGATGTCCAAAGGAACGGGCGGCACGCTGACTGGTGACAATTGGAACAGCATCCCCAGTCCGTTGCTGCTGCCAAACGTCGTGCCATAGAAAGATCCATCAGCGCCCAGGGTCAAGTCCGCGTCGGGGTTTGCGCCATTGGTGGTGTTGAAACTGACCAGCGTGGTCAGGGTTCCGTTGGTGGTCATTTTGAACACCGTGCCCAGATCCAGATTGTTGCTGCCGCCTTGAAAGGTCGTGCCATAAAAAGAACCGTCCGGCCCCAGCGTCAGCGTCGCATTGGGGAACGCGCCATTGGCACCGTTGAAGCTGGCCAGCGTGGTCAGGGTTCCGTTGGTGGTCACGGTGAACACCGTGCCCAGATTGTTGCTGCCGCCTTGCGACGTTGTGCCATAAAAAATGCCGTCCGTCCCCGGCGTCAAGGCCGCATTGGGGAACGCCCCGTTGGTATTGGCGAAACTGACCAGCGTGGTCAGCGTCCCGTTGGTGGTCACATGGAAGACCGTGCCAACTTTGTTGTCACCGCCGAAAACGGTTGTGCCATAAAAAGAACCGTCCGTCCCCGGCGTCAAGGCCGCATTGGGGTTTGCGCCATTGGTAGTGTTGAAACTGACCAGCGTGGTCAACGCCCCGTTGGTGGTCAGGGCGAACACTGTGCCTTTGGAGCTGTCGCCGCCGTAATAGGTCGTGCCGTAGAGATTGCCATCGGCACCCCAGGTCAACCCTTTGGGGTTCGCCCCGTTGGTCCTGGCGAAATTGACCAGCGTGGTCAGCGTTCCATTGGTAGTCACGTTGAACACCGTGCCCAGATTGTTGCTGCCGCGATTATAAGTGGTGCCATAGTAAATGCCATTATTGCCCGGGATCAAAGCCGTATTGGGATTCGCCCCGTTGGTGCCGTTGAATTGAACCAGCGGGTTCAACTGCCAGACCTGTGTCCAAGCAGTTCCGGCCCCGACAGACCAGACGCAAGCACACAGCACATAGGGATAGTATTTCAGGAATTTACGCATCTCTTTTTGGGATTATGTCTTTAACAAGTGTGTCCGCAGATTTTTTCTTTTTATTCTGCGATAATCCGCGTCATCTGCGGATAAAATGAAGACAAGGTTTGTGAAGTGCATAATCCCATCTCTTTTTGTAATATAACTGTTCAATCGCGAACTTGATAAATGATTTTACCTCCAAAATTATAGGTTGTCGGCAAAAGTGAACCAAGCAAATTGGATACCAACAACTTTCCCCGCCCGCCATTTCATTATTCCGATTGCGATGGCGGGCTGGGCCGGGATTTCCACGATTGCAGGGTTTTAGATTGCCGGCGTGGGCGATGCCGTTCTGGTTGGTAAATTCCCCCCGCATTAAATAAAAAACAGGCCCTTCAACGAAGGGCCTGTTTCCAACAATTAAACCTGATCTTGGCCGGGCGGATTTATGACAGCTTGCTCTTGCGCAGGATGCGCAGAGTGCTGACGCCGAACGGGAGCAGCAACAACGCGCCAGCCACCACGGTCGAGGGTTCGGGCACCGCCGTTTGCGTGAAGGTTTGCGTCACCTGGGAGATGGAAACCAAGCCGCCATTTTCAGTCGTGCCAAAGACAATGTCTTTGGTGACATACAAGGTGGATCGGCCCGGATTTACAGTCAGCTGCGGCCCCGTGGAATTGGACGAAGTGATGTCCAATTGGCTGGTGGCAATCACTGGTCCGCCAACGCCGCCCGCGGCCACGGTTTCAGTAACCGCCAGCGTTCCGCCTATGGCAGTGCCAGTGTAACTCTGGCCGATCGTGGTGATCAGTCCGGCATTCGCTGTCACAACATAATTGAGCAGCAAGTCTGCCGTTGCCGCGCCTCCCGATGATAGCGAGATATTGCCGCCCCAAGTCAGGGCATAAACCCCGTTGACAATGCTGGCGGTGACCATAATTGCGGCGGCATTGAAAGACGTCAAACCACTACTGTTATAGCTGAAACCACTGAAGGTTTTGTCGCCGATGGTTAATGAGCCGCCGTTGGCTGCCAAATCCGCCAAAGTGTCGGTGGTGGTCGAGAGACTCGCTTGGGCGGTTTGAATTGCGGTCGCCATGCCCAAGGCAACGATCAGCATGGTTGTTTTGTTTAGTATTTTCATATTATGTGTTCCGGTTTTTGATTTGGTTTTGTTGGTGCGCCGCTTTTAATTTTTGCTGTTATTGTTTCAATTGTTTTTTTACGCCATGAGAGGCTGTTTTTCTCTATCCCTCTTTGGGACATCTCTATTCGCATTTGAAACCTGATAAAGATCTTGTTTTTACTTTCTAAACCGCCGCCGTTTCGCTGGCCGGGCGGCGTCGAAATTGGCGGATCAACTGAATGCCCAGCGGTGCCAGCAGGCACAAACCGGCAACAACCGTGGCCGGCTCAGGAACCGAACTGGTTGGATGCTTGCAGTTGCCGTAAAAGAAACATTCCGCCGGGTTGCCGCCATAGCAGTGGCTGTAGTCGCAATTAACATTTTGATTCACGCACTGACCGCCAAGGTTACAAACGTAATAGCCATATTGGCACTGGACGATGAAGCAACTGGCCTGGGCGTAATCTCCGCCTTGATAATTGATGGTGTTCAAACCTGAACACGTATAGGAATTTGCCAAGAGGCCACCGCGACTACCGTTGTTATCCTGAAAAACACATGAGCCGACCTGCGATGAGCCGCCGCAAGCCGCAGCCACATTGTTGGCAAAGTTATTGTCATTCACGGAACCGCTGAAATAGGTTCCAGACGCGCAACCAATGCTCAAAGTCGCTTTCACAGTGGGGGCCATCAACAGCCCGGCCGAAGCAACCGCAATTACCAACGCCATGTTTTTAATGTTATGCTTTTTCATAAATGATTTTGTTCAGATCTAACCGCCCTTCTCATAAGATACATAGAAGATTGTAGCTCCTCGCCGGTTTTCAGCTATACGCTGGCGGGACATGTTTATCTAGTTTTGGGACATTGGAAAAAGCCAGCGCATGTTGACCTGCTGTCGGAGAACTGAGCCATTGCGGGTTGGAGGAAAATCGGATTGGCTGGTCCTGGAGAACGGATCAGGCAATGAAAGGGAAGCGGAATAGCAACGAACAGGTTATCTACGCGTTGAAGCGTGTGGAAACCGGAGCCAAGGCCAACGAAGTCTGTCGGCAGCTTGGGGTAAGCGAAGCAACTTTTTATCAGTGGAAGAAGAAGTATGGGGGATGGGCGTCAGTGAACTGGGGCGGTTGAAGCAACTGGAAGACGAAAACCAGCGTTTAAAGAAGCTGGTGGCTGATTTGTCTTTGGACAAACACATCCTGCAGGAGGTGCTGGCAAAAAAGTCTAAAGCCTGCCCGTTGGCGGGAGTTGGCACGGTGGCCGGTTCAAGCCTTTGCCGTGAGCCAACGCTGGGCGTGCAGGCTGGTCTTATTAGGACGGTCGACCTTCAGTTATCAGAGTCAGGCGCAGGATCAGAGCGCACGGCGAATGCGCTTAAAAGAGCTGGCCGCAGTCCGTGTGCGCTATGGCTATCGGC
This sequence comes from uncultured Verrucomicrobiota bacterium, assembly GCA_903873945.1. GTDB lineage: Bacteria > Verrucomicrobiota > Verrucomicrobiia > Limisphaerales > UBA8199 > CAIQQM01. The sequence goes on along the minus strand of CAIQQM010000018.1, from coordinate 47,230 downwards.
GGTTGACGATTTTATTGCGGCGCGAGGGTTGGCAGGTTGGCAAACGGCGGATCTATCGGTTGTATCGGCAGGAAAACCTGCTGGTGCGCATGAAAACGAGGCGGAAGCGGGTGGCGCGGATTCGCGTGCCACTTCAGGGGGCTGAACGGCCAAACCAACGTTGGTCGATGGACTTTATGAGTGACCGGTTGATGGATGGCCGGGCGTTTCGGGTGCTGACGATATCCATGGGGCGCAAGCATCACAAGCTTGCTGCGGCGATGAAGCAAATTTCAGGGTCAGGCACTGGCTGCGCATGAAGCGCCGAATCTGCCGCAAAACGGGCCAAATTGGTTTAACTCATTCTCCGGTTTAACGTTCCTTTCCTTCCCTGGCTTCGGCGCTCGCAAAAGATGGTGAGCATTTGCCAAAGCCGGTGAAGTCTGCCAGACTCCCAGCCGCCAAATTCTATGTCTCCATGCGAGCCGGTCCGATCCGGTTCGCTTTGGAGCGCGCGGAATATTGAACTCTGGCGCCTGAATTCAGCTTAAACCTTAACTGACTTTACAAATTATGCAGCCGACCATTGCCAACAAAAAACAACCTTCAGACGCGGCTTCAGCCGCCCAACGTGACGCCGCCGCTTCGGTTCCATCACTCGTCAAACCCTTCAGTCTTCATAACCGTCCCCTGGCACATAATCCATTGGATTCCATTTTTACGCCAAAATCTGTTGCTTTGGTGGGCGCTACCGAAAAGCCCGGGAGTGTCGGGCGCACCGTTCTGTGGAACCTAATGACCACCCCGTTTGGCGGTCCCATCTACCCTGTCAACCCCACTCGGCCGAGCGTTCTGGGCATTAAAGCCTATCCCAAACTTTCAGCGCTTCCCGAAAAACCCGACCTTATCGTCGTGACCACCCCCGCCAGCATTATCCCCGGCATCATCGGCGAGGCGGCTGACCTTGACATTCCGGGCGCGGTCGTCATTTCCGCCGGTTTCAAGGAAACCGGCCCGGCTGGCGCGGAACTCGAACGCCAGATTCTGGCTCATGCGCGGCGGGGCAACATGCGCGTCATCGGCCCCAATTGCCTTGGTATCATGAACCCCGTCAGCGGGCTCAACGCGACTTTCGCTGCCGGAATTGCCCGCCGCGGCAACGTCGCTTTCATCAGCCAATCCGGCGCGCTGTGCACCGCCGTCCTCGACTGGTCCTTGCGCGAAATGGTCGGGTTCAGCGCTTTCGTCTCGATTGGTTCCATGCTCGACGTGGGTTGGGGCGATCTCATCAGTTACCTTGGCGATGATCCCAACACCAAAAGCATCGTCATTTACATGGAAACCATCGGCGATGCGCGCTCGTTCCTTTCCGCCGCCCGCGAGGTTGCGCTCACCAAACCCATCATTGTCATCAAACCCGGCCGCACCGAGGGCGCTGCCAAGGCCGCCGCGTCCCATACTGGCTCACTGACGGGTTCCGACGATGTCCTTGAAGCCGCATTCAAACGTTGCGGCGTGCTTCGCGTGAACAAGATCTCCGACCTGTTCTATATGTCCGAGGTTCTCTCCAAGCAACCCCGGCCCCAGGGCAATCGCCTGACGATCATCACCAACGCCGGTGGCCCGGGCGTGCTCGCCACCGACGCCCTCCTGACCTCGGGCGGGGCTCTGTCCGAAGTCTCCAAAGAGACCATGGACGAGCTCAACAAGTTCCTGCCCCCTGTTTGGAGCCACAACAACCCGATCGACGTGATCGGCGACGCCAGCCCCGAACTCTATGCCAAAGCGCTTGAGATTGCCGGCCGGGACAAGAATAGCGACGGTTTGCTCGTGATTCTCACCCCGCAAGCCATGAGCGATGCCACCGGCACCGCCGAAAAGCTCAAGGCTTTCGGCCATATCGAGGGCAAACCCGTCCTGGCAAGCTGGATGGGCGGCGCGGAAATCGCCGCCGGCGAGGCCGTTCTTAACCGCGCGAATATCCCCACTTTTGCCTACCCGGATACCGCCGCCATGGTCTTCACCTCTATGTACCAGTACTCCGAAAACCTGCGTGCGCTCTACGAAACGCCGGTTCCTTCGGCGACTCCGTCCGACCTTGAATCAGGCCGCGCCAAAGCCGCCGCCCTTGTCGAATCCATCAAAAAGATCGGCCGCACGATTTTGACCGAAGCCGAGTCGAAAGACCTGCTCAGCTGTTACGGAATTTCGACCGTAATCACGAAGATAGCCAAAACCGAAAATCAGGCCGCCAAACTCGCCAAAGAAATTGGGTTCCCGTCAGTCCTCAAGCTTTACTCCGAAACCATTACCCACAAAACCGACGTCGGCGGCGTTCAGCTCAACCTCAAGGACGAGGCCGAAGTCCGGAAGGCTTTCAACGACATCAAGACTTCTGTGACGGAGAAGAAGGGCGCCGAACATTTCCAGGGCGTCACCGTCCAGAAGATGATCAAACTCGGCGACGGCTACGAGCTTATCCTTGGCAGCAGCATAGACCCGCAGTTTGGCCCCGTGCTCCTCTTTGGCATGGGCGGCCAGCTCGTCGAGGTCTTTAAGGACAAGGCCCTGGCCCTGCCGCCGCTTAATACCACCCTCGCCCGCCTCATGATGGAGAACACCAAGATTTACAAGGCTCTTAAAGGTGTTCGCGGCCGGAAACCGGTTGATCTTGTCGCTCTTGAGAAGCTTATGGTCGGCTTCAGCCAGCTCGTTGCCGAACAGCGCTGGATCAAGGAAATCGATATCAACCCGCTCTTCGCTTCCGGGGACGACCTTGTCGCTCTCGATGCCCGTGTCATCCTGCACGACCCGAAGACTACCGAAGAACAGTTGCCCAAGCTCGCGATTCGGCCCTACCCGACCCGCTATATCGGTGCCTGGAAGATGAAGGATAATACCAAAGTCACCATCCGCCCAATCCGTCCCGAGGATGAGCCGCTTATGGTTCGCTTCCACGAGGGCTTGTCCGAGCGCAGCGTTTATCTGCGTTACTTCAGCCCGCTCAAATTGCAGCAGCGCGTCGCTCACAGTCGCCTTACGCGAATTTGCTTCAACGATTACGACTGCGAAATTGCGCTCGTCGCTGAGAAAAAGGGCTCCAACGGCGATTCTGAAATCATCGGTGTCGCCCGGCTGAGCAAGCTTCACACCGCCAACGCCGGCGAGTTTGCCGTGGTTGTCATCGACAAATGGCAGAACAAGGGCCTCGGTACCGAGCTCACCAAACGCCTGGTCGAGATTGCGCGGAACGAAAAATTGGGCAGCCTCGTTGCGTACACCCTCCGCGAAAACCGCGACATGCAGCACATGTGCGCCAAACTTGGTTTCTCGGTCCGTCAGGCGGCCGGTGAATCCGAGTGCCTGATCCAAATGAAACTGTAATCGGCCCCGCAAAGGGCATGTCCGTATTTTTAAAATACTTTAAGCAAGAATTATGACGCCGACTAAATCCTCCTTAGTTGCTGGCAAGGACGCTCACCCGTCCGCCGGTCATTCCGCGGGCAAAGCCGCCAAATCCAAATCTTCCTTCAAAACTCTGGACGGCAACGAAGCCGCCGCCTATGTGGCCTACCGGCTCAATGAGGTCATGGCCATCTATCCCATCACCCCGTCTTCTCCCATTGCCGAGTGGTGCGACCAATGGGCCTCCGAGGGCAAGCTGAACCTCTGGAATACCATCCCCGCCATTGTCGAAATGCAAAGCGAGGGCGGTGCCGTCGGCGCTGTCCACGGGGCTCTCCAAACCGGCACCCTTAGCACGACTTTCACCGCTTCCCAGGGTCTCTTGCTCATGATCCCCAACATGTTCAAGATCGCCGGGGAACTGCTTCCGGCCGTTTTTCATGTTACCGCCCGCACCGTCGCCGCCCATGCCCTCTCGATCTTTGGCGACCATGGCGACATCATGGCCTGCCGCTCCACGGGTTGGGGTATGCTTGGCGCTGCTTCCGTCCAGGAAACGATGGATTTTGCCCTCATCGCCCAGGCTGCTTCGATCCGCTCCCGCATCCCTTTTATCCACTTCTTCGATGGCTTCCGCACCTCGCATGAAGTCTCCAAGATTTCCGTTCTCAAAGACGACGATATGCGCGCGCTCATTGACGACCGGCTTATCGCCGCTCACCGCGCCCGCGCCATGAGTCCCGACCACCCCGTCTTGCGCGGCACCGCCCAGAACCCCGATGTCTTCTTCCAGGCTCGCGAAACCGTTAATCCGTTCTACGCCGCTTGCGCCGATATCACCCAGAAGGTCATGGATGAATTCGGCGCTCGCGTTGGCCGAAAATACAGGCTTTTCGATTACGTCGGCGCGCCCGATGCCGAACGCGTTGTGGTGCTCATGGGGTCTGGCTGCGATCCGGCTCACGAAACTGTCGATTACCTCCTTCAGAAGGGGGAAAAGCTCGGTATCATCAAAGTCCGCCTCTACCGCCCGTTCGACGGCAAGCGCTTCGTTGAAGCCCTGCCCGCCACCGTCAAGTCTATCGCCGTCCTTGACCGCACCAAGGAACCCGGGGCGACTGGTGAACCTCTCTACCAGGATGTTGTCTCCGCCGTTTTCGAAGGTCTGGCCAGTGGTTGGGGCAAACTCAAGTCCGCGCCGAAGATTCTTGGCGGACGCTATGGCCTTTCCTCGAAGGAGTTTACTCCAGCGATGGTCAAAGCCGTGTTTGATAACCTCGCTCTGCCATCTCCCAAAAACCATTTCACCGTCGGCATCAACGACGATGTTTCTCACACGAGCCTGCCGTACGATCCTGAATTTTCCACCGAGTCCGACAGCGTCATCCGCGCCATGTTCTTCGGCCTCGGCGCTGACGGCACCGTCGGTGCGAACAAGAATTCCATCAAGATCATCGGCGAAGGTACCCCAAACTTCGCTCAGGGTTATTTCGTTTATGACTCCAAGAAATCGGGATCGATGACCGTTTCCCATCTTCGGTTTGGACCCGAGCCGATTCGTTCCACCTATCTCATCTCGCAGGCTAACTTCGTCGCCTGCCATCAACCCGTCTTCCTCGAACGCTATGACATGGTCAAACCTCTCGTCAACGGCGGCACCTTCCTTCTCAATACGCCGTATCCCAAGGAGGAGATTTGGCGGCACTTGCCCACGCCCGTCCAGGAAACCCTCATCGCGAAGAAGGTCCATTTCTTTATCATTGATGCCACGAAAGTCGCCCGCGACAGCGGCATGGGCGGCCGAATCAATACCATCATGCAGGTCTGCTTCTTCGCCCTCTCCGGCGTTCTCCCCAAGGACGAGGCCATCGAAGCGATCAAAGACTCCATCCGCAAGACTTATGGCAAGAAGGGTGAGGAAATCGTCCAGATGAACCTCAAGGCCGTGGACAATACCCTGGCCCATCTCCATGAAGTGCCCCTGACAGCCAAAGTCAACGGCGCCGGACCATATCTGCCTCCGGTCTCTCCCGACGCTCCCGATTTCGTCCGTAATGTCCTCGGTAAAATCGCTGGTGGCCTGGGGGATGATCTCCCGGTCAGCGCCTTCACCTGCGATGGCACATTCCCCACTGCAACCGCCCAATACGAAAAACGGAATCTCGCAATTGACATCCCTGTCTGGGATGAGGCCGTTTGCATCCAGTGCATGAAGTGCGTGGCCATCTGCCCGCACGCAACTATCCGCGCCAAAGTTTATGAGCCGAAGGAATTGGCGGGCGCTCCGGCCACGTTCAAAGCCACCGACGCCCGCGCGCCGGAATGGAAGGGGATGAAATGGACTCTCCAGATTGCCGCCGAAGATTGCACCAGTTGCGCCCTCTGCGTGGACGTTTGTCCGGCCCGGAACAAAACCGAAAGCAGACTCAAGGCAATCAACATGCGGCCTCAAGCTCCTCTTCGCGTGCAGGAACACGACAACTGGAATTTCTTCCTTGCCTTGCCGGAAATGGACCGTCGCAAAATCAAGCTCACCGCGCTCCGCCAGCAGCAGATCATGCGACCTCTCTTCGAATTCTCGGGCGCTTGCGCCGGTTGCGGCGAAACCCCCTATCTCAAGCTGCTCACCCAGCTCTTCGGTGACCGTGCGGTCATTGGTAATGCCACCGGCTGTTCTTCCATTTACGGCGGCAATCTCCCCACCACTCCGTACGCGACCAATGCTCAGGGCCGCGGCCCGACGTGGTGCAATTCACTCTTCGAGGATAACGCCGAATTTGGCCTCGGCTTCCGTGTCTCCATTGACAAGCAAAAGGAATTCGCGGGCGAGCTTCTCCAAAAATTGGCGGGTACCGTCGGCGTTGACCTCGTTGATGGGATCCTCAAAGCTGACCAGAGCGACGAAGCCGGCATTTACGACCAGCGTGAGCGCGTCGCGGCCTTGAAGCAAAAACTGGCCGGCCTGAATACCAATGAAGCAAGGTTGCTTTTGACTCTCGTCGATCACCTTGTCCGCAGGAGTGTCTGGATCGTCGGCGGCGACGGCTGGGCTTATGATATTGGCTACGGCGGCCTCGACCATGTTCTCGCCAGCGGACGCGACGTCAACGTCCTCGTGCTCGATACCGAGGTTTACTCCAATACGGGCGGCCAATGCTCCAAGTCCACCCCGCGCGGCGCGGTCGCCAAGTTCGCCGCCGGCGGTAAACCGGTTGGCAAAAAAGATCTCGGCCTCATCGCTATGACTTACGGCCATATTTATGTCGCCAGCGTCGCCATGGGCGCCAAGGATGAGCACACTCTCAAAGCCTTCCTGGAAGCTGAATCCTATCCCGGACCTTCCCTGATTATCGCCTACAGCCACTGTATTGCCCACGGCATTGCGATTGATGCCGGTGTCGGCGCCCGTCAGCAAAAACTCGCCGTCGAGTCCGGCCAATGGCTCCTCTATCGCTTCGATCCCCGCCGCGTCCAACGCGGGGAAAACCCGCTGCAGCTCGACTCATCTGCCGCCAAATCCAAAGTTCAGGACTATCTGTTCTCTGAAAACCGTTTCAAGATGCTCACCAAGAGCAAACCCGAGGACGCCAAGAAGTTCTTCGCCCAGGCCCAGTGTGACGCCGATCAGCGCTGGAAGTATTACCAGTACATGGCCGGTCGCGATTTCAAGACCGGTGCCGCTCCTGCAACAGCCGCAAAACCGCAAACCTCTGTTGACCAGCAACCTTGACGTAAAATGTTTTGGCCACCTCTCTGCCGTCCGATGCGGAGAGGGCAGGGGGCGGCCATTCGCCAATCACCAATCCCTAATCACAAAACAGGCTTATGGATCTCTCAACCACCTATCTCGGATTGAAACTGCGCACCCCGCTCGTTCCCGCAGCTTCCCCTTTGTCTGAAGAAGTCGACTCCATCAAACAAATGGAGGATGCCGGCGCGTCCGCCGTCGTGCTCTACTCCTTGTTCGAAGAGCAGCTTCGCCAAGATACGGCCGAGCTGGCCCGTCACCTGGAGCACGGCACCGAAAGTTTCGCCGAGGCCCTCACCTACTTTCCCGAGCCGGAGTCGTTTCGACTTGGCCCGGAGGAATACCTCAAGCATATCGGCAAAGCCAAACAGGCCGTTCACATTCCCATCATCGCCAGCCTCAACGGCTCCTCCGCGGGCGGTTGGACTCAGTACGCCAAAGCCATTCAGCAGGCCGGCGCTGACGCCTTGGAACTGAACATCTATTATATTCCCACGGACGAGAACCTCACCTCCGCTCAAGTCGAGCAGACCTATCTCGACATCCTCAAGTCGGTCAAGTCAGTCGTCACCATCCCGGTTGCGGTCAAGCTCAGCCCTTTCTTCACCAACTTCGCCAACATGGCTCGCCGCCTTGACCAGGCCGGCGCCAACGGCCTTGTACTCTTCAACCGCTTTTACCAGCCCGACATCGACCTCGAAAGCCTCGAAGTCAAACCAAACATCCTCCTCAGCACCCCCATGGCAATGCGCGTGCCTTTGCGCTGGATTGCGCTCCTTTATGGCAAATTACGCGCAAACTTATGCGCCACCAGCGGCATCCACCGCGCTTCTGACGCGCTTAAAATGCTCATGGCCGGCGCCGATGTCACAATGCTTTGTTCCGCGCTCATCCGCCATGGCGTGCGGCAGATCAGCGTCGTCGAGCAGGACCTCATCGCCTGGATGGAAGAGCACGAATACGAATCGGTGAGCCAGTTGAAGGGGAGCCTGAGCCAGAAGAATTGTGCCGAGCCCAGCGCTTTCGAACGTGCCCAATACATGAAGGCAATTTCCCAGTTCCCCATCTCCAAGTAAGGCGCTCTCCCCTTTATTGGAGGGAAGCGGCAGGAGGCAGAAGCGGTCCGGATCAGGTATCAGCTTTCCCTTCGAGGGGCGACGCCTTCTTCGCTGCAGGTTCCGTGTTTTCAGGATACGCAATGCGCATCAGCGGCGGGGCGCCTCGCGCCATCCAGTAGGCAGCCAAGCAAAACATCCGCGCTTTCATTTTCATTTCATCCCCACCAGCAGTTCCTGGCTCAACCTATGGAAAGGTAGTTTGGCGAAATCGTCCGCTAACGGATCCGCCGCGGCACCTTCCAGAGTGTTCAGGAGATGATTGCCGCCATCAAAGCCTACATGGTCGGACACAATCGAGACCCCAAAAAGTTCGTTTGGACCAAGCGTGCCGACGCCATCCTCGAAAAGAGCACTCGTTGTAAAGAAGCGTTGGGGACAGCAGACTAGAAAACTTCGGCCTGCAACCCCGTTGTTTGTCGCACCATCTGAGCAATGCGCGATAGCACTTTGAGCGGCAGATGACCGGTTTCAGAGTTTGGGGTCGGACGGGTAGCGGAATAAATCTGCACGAGCGAGATCTGGGCGCCCGCATTCTTCAGCTCCACCAGGCGCTGCGCATATTGCTCGATGACTTCCAGCGGCGGTTCCTCGCCATTGATCGCGGGAAAGAGACTCTGGATTACCACCGGCCGCTGGCGACCGAGCAGCAGGATATTCGACAGGATTTTTTCGAGCGGAATATTCCCCCGGTTAACCTTGTTGACATAGGCTTGTGTGCCGCCGTCGAGCTTGGTCCAAACCTCGTCGCTTTTTGTGAAATATTTCAACCCCTGCTGCACCTGCGGCAAATCCAGCCCGGTCGCATTCGTCAGGAGGACAAGCTTGAAAAATGGAAAACCGCCTAATGCCCGAACATGCACAACCGCCTGGAGCGCATCGGCGAACTTGCTCGAAAGGGTTGGCTCTCCATCGCCGCTCAAGGCCACATGGCGAAGTTGCAGCAGATCGTCGGGCAGCGCACGATACCATGGACGCTCGCGCAGACGGTCTCCATTCACGAAAGTCAGCGTCTTCCTCAACTCCGCAGCCATCACATCCACATCCAGCTGTTCGCGCAGTTCCCCGTTTCGATGCACTTCGCAATAAACGCAGTTGAAGTTGCAGTTTTTGTTGGGACACAGGTTAACTCCCACGGCTAAGCCTCGGGCACGGGCGGAGACCACGGCATAGACATATCGGTTATCCCAGAAATCACGCGGAGAGCCGAACGCCGTTTCCAACGAGCCGTTGGTCCGAACTGGAGTTTTCCGCTTTTTCTCCAGAAGATCAGCCGACACAATAGTACTTTGAGTGGGTTCTTCCACAATTTCTCAGTCCAACTTACTTTCAAAGAAAATCCCGGACTACACGGTGCTTGCCAAATATTGGACATTTTTTGGCGGCCAACGGATTGGTTGATTTTCGCGTAAATCCAATTGAATATCCCTAATGAACATGGCCAGACGGCCCACTCGGTTTAAACAGGCTGAAATCGCCAACACGTTCGGGGGTGCCGGCTCTTCGCCGATTCCCACCGATCTCCGACTTGGATAAGTATAACTGGTATACCTTTAAAGAAGAATTTAATTGCTAGCGGCGCGTTCAATTTGGCATAATCTTAGCGACCGTTCGGGAATGATGGTAAGCATTGATTCTTTGCTTGCGGGGGATAAAGTGATTTCCCCGCAGTGTTGAACAAAGGCAGCCGTAATACGTCAAAGACAACAAAGCCAACCAAAGGAAAAACACAATCATGAAAAAACTTATTGTTTGCAGCCTAGCTCTGCTAGTCGCGGGAGTTGTTTCAGTTCGTGCCGCAGATGCTAAAGAGCTTTGGGAGAAGAACTGCGCCAAGTGCCATGGTCCGGATGGTAAGGGCGACACGAAGATGGGTAAGAAACTGGAGATCAGGGATTATACTGATGCCAAAGTGCAGGGGACTCTCAAGGACGCTGAAATGACCAAGGCCATTAAAGACGGGGTCAAGGAGGGGGACAAGGTTAGAATGAAGGGTTTTAGCGATGCGTTGAGCGATGACGAAGTTAAGGCGCTCGCCGCATACGTCCGCGCGTTTAAGAAGTAGTAAACGCTCAAATATTTGTTGGGGAGCCTTGCCGGCTCCCCTTTTTGTCGGTCCGGAAGACGAAATAAGGTAATAAATCGGCACGGGAAGAAAAGCTGCACGGGGGGGCAATCCTTAGATTCTCTTGCTCTTAATAACACTTAAAATTATTATCGTTGCCGTAGACGAAAATTGACTGGGCCATGAGCCGCTTATTTAGAATGCCGCCGCAAGTTTTCCGGATCTTCCTACTCGCGCTGGGGATCGTGGTGGTTTATTCGATAGCACGTTATTTTCTGACTCCGGACTCCTTTGGAGAATATGGTTGGTATCGGGGAGAAGCGCTCGCGGAACTCGCGAAACGCGAACCGGTCTATGCGGGCAAAGCGGCTTGCGCAGAGTGCCACTCGGACGAATACCAGGCACTCGTTAAGCACGAGCACAAGACACTTTCCTGTGAGAGCTGCCACGGCACGGGCCAGGCCCATGCCGACAACCCGGACGTGAAAATGGAGATGTTGAATTATGGCCACTGTGTGCGGTGCCATCAAGCGAGCCCATCCCGGCCAAAATGGTTAAAGCAGATCGCGAGCAAGGCCCATTACGCCGGATCCAAGTGCACAGAATGCCATGTGCCTCACAGCCCAACGGAGGTTCCATGAAAAGTTGGCTATCCCGGCGCAACCTCCTTAGCAGGCTCAGCATTGCTGCAGCAGGCTTGCTGGCTGCTTCCGCGGCGCGAAGCGCCAAGGCCGCGGTCCAGAAGGTTTTTGCCTCTTCCGGCGCGCCGAGGGGTTACGATCCTGCCATGCATAAATGGCGCATGGCCATAGATGCCAACCGCTGCATCGGCTGCGGTCTCTGCGCGGAGGCGTGTAAAAAAGAAAACCACGTGCCCGAAGGGCAGTATTTTCGCACTTGGATCGAACGTTACATCATTGCCAAACCCAAGCCCGGCTCAGGAGAAGCGCGCGGTGAAACCCTGGTGGACTCTCCGAGCGGCGGCATGCACGGTTTTCCGGAATCCATCGTGCCAAACGCGGAGATCCAGCATTCATTCTTCGTGCCGAAGCTGTGTAATCTCTGCGAGCATTCACCTTGCGTCCAAGTCTGCCCCGTGGGTGCCACCTTCGATGCTCCGGATGGTACCGTTCTGATCGACCCCAAATACTGTATCGGTTGCGGTTTCTGTATCCAAGCATGTCCTTATGGCTGTCGGTTCTTGAGCCCCGTCACCAAAACAGCCGAGAAATGCACGCTTTGTTACCACCGCATTACCCGGGGGTTGAAACCGGCCTGCGTGGAAGTGTGTCCTACCCAAGCAAGGGTGTTTGGCGACCTGATGAATCCCGTTGCGGATGATCCGCTTCAGCAGTTTTACCAGAATAACCTTGTGCAGGCACTCAAACCACACCTTGGCACGAAGCCGCGGGTATTTTATGCCGGGATTGACAAGGAGGTAAGGTAGCATGACCAACGCGGTTACCAATGTCGTTGCAGAACTGATCCCGCATTTCGAAGGCTACGTGTACCCGAACGAGGCGACACAGCAACCGTTGTGGAGCATTCTGATTGTGCTGTATCCGTACATTACGGGCTTGGTGGCGGGTGCGTTCATCATGGCGTCCCTGGTGCGCGTTTTCAATGTGAAGGCACTGGAGCCGGTGTATCGGCTGTCGATGCTGACGGCGTTTGCGTTTTTGTTGTGCGCCCCCCTCCCGCTGTTGTTTCATCTCGGCCATCCGGAGCGGTGTTTTGAGGTGATGATGACCCCCCACTTAACGTCACCCATGGCGATCTTCGGGTTTGTTTATGCCTGGTATTTGATGGCCGTCCTCTTGTTGGAGCTTTGGTTTGATTATCGGCGCGATTTCGTTGAGTGGTCCGAGGTTACCCCGGGCTTCAGGGGCACGCTTTATCGGCTTTTTACGGTAGGCGTCACCGACGTCTCCGACCCGGCGCTCAAACTAGATTTCAAAATCGGCCACATCCTTTCAGTTGTTGGCATTCCTTCGGCGTTTTTGCTGCACGGCTATGTGGGATTTATCTTCGGCTCCGTGAAAGCCAACCCATGGTGGGGCAACGCGCTCATGCCCATCATTTTCATCATGTCAGCGATGGTTTCCGGCATCGCGTTGTGCGTATTCAATTACATGGTCTTGAGCTGGGTAAGGCGCAAGGCCCTGGACATGAAGTGCCTTGATGTTATGTGCATGTTTCTTTTCTACGCCCTGGTCGTGGACGCCGCCATTGAGGGTTTGGACTGGATTCATCGCATCTATTCCGCCGAGGAGGGATTCCAGGTTATCCAATACATGGCCCGCGAGAAGCTGTTCTACACTCTAAGTCTTGGCCAGGTGACCCTTGGCACACTGGTGCCGCTTTTGTTGCTGGGCTCGCTTCAGTTGCTGCGCAGGCGCGTGCCGGATTTGATCCGGCGTCGGATGTACTTTGCCAGCGGCGCATTGATCCTGCTTGGCGTGCTTGCAATGCGTTGGAACGTTGTCATCGGCGGCCAGACTTTTTCCAAGAGCCTGCGTGGCGTAATGACCTACAAGATGGAATTCGCTGGCCTGGAGGGTTGGTATATGGGGGCCGCCCTCCTTCTGCTGCCATTCATTATTCTAACGGTTTTCGTTAAAATATTTTTGTCCGAGAAGTTGCCAAGTACCGCCCCGCTCGAACCGCACCCGGCACATGCCAGATAGATATGATTTTCGGGAAGGGAACACCCGGCAAGGAATTCGCTTTTCCGCCGGCTGAAGTTCCGGCCCGAGATGACAGTGAGTTGAACTAGAAATAACCTGGAAAAAATATGAGGAAATTATTACTGATGCTGGTCGTCGCTTGGGCGGTTCCAGCTCTGTCCGCCTGTGCGGCCGATGCCAAGGTCGCGTATGAACAAAGCTGCGCCAAGTGCCATGGAGCTGATGGTAAAGGCGATACCAAGATGGGCAAGAGGCTGGGAGCGAAGGATTATAGCGATCCCAAGGTGCAGGCAGAGCTTAAGGATGATGCCGCACTAAAGGCCATTAAAGATGGGTGGAAAGACAAGGATGGCAAGATCATGATGAAGCCCGCCGAAGGTATCTCCGACAACGACGCTAAGGCGCTCGTCGCCCACATGCGCACTTTCAAGAAGTAAGCGTAGTTCGAGACCGCGAACCCGTATGGCCGCAGGAAAGCGGCCGGGTGCGGGGTTCGCTGGTCGTCCGGAATTGACAATCCGTTTCGAGACCTTGCCGACCGGGTTTGCGCCTGCTGGGTACAAAAGGCTAAAAGTTGTGTGTCGACCAGCTCCGTTCGCGGAGGTTTTTGAATTAACAAGAACGACGGTTATTTCAGTGAATTTCAGGTGGATGTTTTTAAGCTCGGCGCTGTGGATTTCGAACTTACTTCGGTGACCGGCCGTTCGGTTCGTTTTGACGTTCGCAGTTCTCATTGGACTCTCATATTTTATCCCATGATAGAACCCGGCGCTGAAACTCGCCTGGCTCGCCACTACCCATGAGCAACGAACCCGCCACCCCAAAACAGCCGCGCCGCGTTTCTGTGTTTCGCAACTGGTTAAGTTTGACCGGTCTGGTGGTGGTTGTGGGGAGCCTCTTTTCGTTCTTCCTCCTGCTGGTGCTGGATACCCTGGCGCATTCAGCCAACCCGTACATCGGCATCCTGACTTATCTGGTTACACCAGGTTTTTTGGTTGCTGGTTTACTACTGGCTTTTCTTGGCGCGTTTCTCCGGCATCGCCAGCTTGTCAAAGTTACCGGTCCGCTGCCGCACCTGAAAATCGATTTCACTCAGCCCCGCGACCGGCGCATCTTCGGTTTCTTTCTCGTGGGCAGCGTCGCCTTCCTGCTCATCTCCGCCATTGGGAGTTACCAGACGTACCACTACAGTGAATCAGTCCAGTTTTGTGGTCAGGCCTGCCACACCGTCATGAAGCCCGAGCTTGTCACCTACCAGCACGGGCCTCACGCCCGCGTTTCTTGTGTCGAGTGCCATATCGGTCCCGGCACCGAGTGGTTTGTCAAAGCCAAGATCTCGGGCCTTTACCAGGTTTACGCTGTCACCTTCGATAAATATCCGCGTCCCGTGCCCACTCCCATCAAGAGCCTGCGGCCCGCCCAGGAAACATGCGAGCAATGTCATTGGCCTCAAAAATTCGTCGGGAACCTCGAACGCACTTACAATTATTTCCTTGGCGATGAAACCAACACCCCGTTTTCTCTCAGCCTGCTGATGAAGGTCGGCGGGGGCGACCCGACTCACGGTCCGATGGGAGGTATTCACTGGCACATGAACGTGGGCAACAAGGTTGATTACGTTGCCACCGACGAGGCCCGGCAGAAAATCCCTTGGGTGCGCATTACTGATCCGCAGGGGGTCGTCACCGTATTCCGCACCAAAAACTTCACCAACGCGCCCGAACCCCAATCCGTCCGCAGGATGGACTGTATGGACTGTCACAACCGGCCGGCTCATAACTACAAAGCGCCGGACGCTTCCGTTGACCTCGCTATGAGCCTCGGCCAGATCGACTCGCATCTGCCTTGGATCAAGACAAATGCCATTTACGTGCTGACTCGCAGCTACACTAACGACGTTGAGGCGCTCCAGGGGATTGCGACTGGTCTGGCGGGGAGATATCCCGCCCTGCTCAACACTCCCGGTCTTAAGCAAGTCATTAGCTCCGTGCAGCGCATTTACCTGGATAACTTTTTCCCATCAATGCGCGCCAACTGGCGGGTTTATCCTAACAATATCGGACATAAGGACTGGCCGGGCTGCTTCCGCTGCCATGACGGCAAACACTTCGCCGAAGACGGACGGCGTTCCATTAAAGCCAACGACTGCAACGCCTGTCACATCATCCTGGCGCAGGGCAGCGGTGCGGATATGGCGAAGATGACACCGGCTGGCGGGGAGTTTAAACACCCGGGAGGAGACTATGACCCAACCTGCAATGATTGCCACAACGGTGGATTGTAATCCAGGGAAGCCGGCGCAGCCGACGCGCAGCTTTTCTGGAAATAGCGACGGTTGCGCCCTTGCCCTTTTGCGCTCGGTATCTCCGGCATCCTTTGCTGGGAACCCGCATTTCTTTCGGAGCTCGGAGTTCGGAACTCGGATTTGCCTGTTCCTGGCCGCTCTATTCCTCTGCTCCCATTCCTCCATTGCCGCCGACAGAAACCCAAATAATGCCTGTCTCGATTGCCATTCCGACAAGACGCTTTACAAAACGAACACTGCGGGCCAGGGCATCTCTTTATTCGTGGATGAGGCCAGGTTTGCCGCGACGGTCCACCGGACCAACACTTGCCAAAGCTGTCATTCCGACATTACTTCCAAGCATCCCGATGACAATGTCGCTGCCCGGCAGGTCAATTGCGCTCAGTGCCACGAGAAACCAGCCAGGGAATACGCCACCAGCATCCATGGTGTCAGCCACGCAATGGGTGCCTCCGGCTCGGCTGTTTGCAGCGATTGCCACGGCTCCCATGCCATCGTGCCCGTCTCCAACCCGGAGTCGCCGGTGTTCAAACTTAACCTTCCGGCTACCTGTGCCCGGTGCCATAGCAATCCGGGCCTCACGAAAGCCTACCAGATCCGGAATGCCCGGGCGGCGGTCCAGTACCTGGATAGTATTCATGGTCGGGGGTTGATCGAGATGGGTTTGATCGTCGCGCCGTCCTGCAACGATTGCCATGGCATGCACGACATCAAGCGCAGCGTTGACCGCAGTTCGCCGATTTATCGCGCGAATATTGCGAAGACATGCGGGAAATGTCACTTCGGCATCGAGAACACTTACAACCGGAGCATACACGGGCAATTGCTGGCCCAGGATGACCCGCGCGGTCCGGTCTGCACCGACTGCCACACAGCGCACGACATCCAGAACCCGCAAGGAGGCAATTTTAAAGCCCTTAGCGACCAGCGCTGCGGGCGATGCCATGAGGACCGCCTCGAGCATTACCGCGAAACCTACCACGGCAAGGCGATGTCACTGGGCAAACCCAACGTCGCGCCGGAGGTTGCTGCCTGCTACGACTGCCACGGCTACCATGATATACAGCCCACCTCAAATCCGGGCTCGCATTTATCGAAGGAGAACATCGTAGGCACCTGCCGCAAGTGTCACACCGCCGCGAATACCAATTTCACTCAGTACGACCCGCATGCCGACCCGCTCGATCGCGCGCATTCTCCCGCGCTCCACTGGACCTTCGTGTTCATGACTTCTCTGCTCATAGGCGTCTTCGTTTTCTTCGGCGCCCACACGCTCCTCTGGCTCGTCCGCTCGGGTTATCTATACCTGCACGATTCGAAGACCTTCCGCGAAGCCAAGATCAGCACGCAACCAGGCGACGACTGGTTTACCCGCTTTACGCCTTACGAACGATTCCTTCACATCCTCGTTGTTACCAGCTTCCTCCTGCTGGTCATCACGGGCATGCCGCTCAAGTTCTATTACACGGATTGGGCCAAAATGCTCTTCCACTTTCTGGGCGGTCCCGAGGTCGCTCGCACCCTGCATCATTTCGGTGCGATCATTACTTTCCTCTACTTCGGGTTGCACGTCGTGGGGATGACCGTCCGAACCTGGCAGCGGCGGTCCGACTTCTGCAATCCCGCCACGGGCCGTTATAGCCTTAAGCGGATCTGGGCCTATTGGCTGGGACCGGACTCGATGATCCCCACGTTGCAGGATTGGCGTGATTTCATTGCTCACCAGAAATGGTTCTTTGGCAAAGGGCCGAAACCGCAGTTCGACCGCTGGACCTATTGGGAGAAGTTTGATTACTTCGCAGTGTTTTGGGGTGTGTTGATCATTGGACTCTCCGGCCTAATTCTCTGGTTTCCACAGTTCTTTTCAAATTTTATGCCTGGATGGATCATTAACATCGCCATGGTGGTTCATTCGGACGAGGCGCTGCTGGCCGCAGGGTTCATCTTCACCGTCCACTTCTTTAATACCCATTTTCGCCTCGAGAAGTTCCCCATGGACACCGTTATTTTCTCCGGGCGCGTTTCCAAGACCGAATTGCTTCATGAGCGCAAGCGATGGTACGAGCGCCTGCTGGCTTCCGGTCGCATTGACCAGTTCCGTATTCGCGATGAGTGGGAGCGCTGGAAAAATATCGCCCGTTCGTTTGGCTATTTCTTCTTCGGTCTCGGCGTGCTGCTTCTGCTGCTCATCGTTTGCGCCATGATTACGCGCCTCACGCACTAGGTGCTACAAAAAATGCGAAGGAATTACCAAACTTTGTTGAGCATTGGCATCTTGCGTCCGTGATGCTTCACACTATGGCTCACAGTCGAAGAATCCTCGGCCTGGCCGCAGTGGTGCTTGCCTTCGCGGCCTCCGCATCGGCCATCCTTGTGCCAGCCGAAATCAGGAACAGTGCCCGTCTGGAGTGTCACTCGGACAAAACGCTCCACAAAACCAATGTTGGAACCTCTTGCGCGATACAGGGCACTGTGAAAGGGGTCGGGGTGGTTGTAGACCCGCCCCCTGTGCCTTGAGAAGACTGCGGCGGTTTACCTGCCGAATCGCGTCATTGAGAAGGCAATAAATGCAAAAGTTTCGGCAAGGAATGTGAAGCCGATGTTGGTTTTGAAATGCAGTTTATATGTGAAATGAGTGCCACTGTTAAAACCAACTGGGTTTTGCGTGTGCTCACCGCTCTATTCCTCGGGCTTGCCATGGCGTTTCTTTGTAACGGATGGGGTTACTCCGCAAAATTATTTCCCATCCCCCTGGTCGATACTAATTTCATCAGCACCGCGACAGTGCGCATGTCGGCAGCGGATTTAATCCGCTCGGGCGGCGACACCTCGGATTTCGAGTGTTATGCCTGCCACGAAAGAAACAAGCCCTTCAAACTTAAGTTCGATGCGGAGGGGGATGTGCTTGTTCCCAAAGAACACGCCAACATCGTCATGGGCCATGGCCGCCATCACCGCAACAATAACTGCTTTAATTGCCATGACGAAACCAACTTGGAGTTGCTCCAGACGAGAGATGGAAGACACCTGAAGATCAGTGACAGCCCGGCGTTGTGTGGCAGTTGCCATGGGCCGACTTATCGGGACTGGGAAGCCGGCGTGCATGGCCGTACCAGCGGTTACTGGAAGCGGGACCTGGGTCCAATAGACAGGAAAGTTTGCACTTCCTGTCATAATCCGCATTCGCCGCCATTTCCTTCCCGCCAGCCTGCGCCCGGACCTCATCCCCTGCATCCTGCGGTCGATGGAAAGTTGATTGCGCGCAGCGAATCGTGAATAGCCCCTCACAGCCAATGTCTGACCAGAAACCACCTTCCGCCCCCCCTCCCTTCGGTGAAGTGTCACGCCGCAGTTTCCTGCGCAATTCCGCGATTCTGGCATCCGGTGCGGCTGCGCTGGCGGCCAGCCTGGCGCCGCTGCGCGAATTGAGCAACTACACTTCAGTGGAATTGTTCCTGCAGAAGCATTACAAAGAGCTGACGCCGGCGGAAATGCAGAAGGTGCTTGATCGCATTGCCCGCGAGGTGGAACAGCAATACCACATCCGGCCGCGCGTCCGGGATTACAAGCCGATGGACGGTGTGGAGTTTGTCTATTGCCTCAACCTGACCCGTTGCATCGGCTGCCGCAAATGTGTCCATGCCTGCGTCGCTGAAAACAATCAGTCCCGCAACCCGGAGATTCAGTATATTCGTGTCCTGAAAATGCCGCACGGCTCGTTGGATATGGAGCGGGCGGATCACAATTATGCGCCTGCCTCAGTGCCCGAGAAGGGGTTTTTCTACATGCCCGTCCAGTGCCAGCAGTGCAAGAACCCACCTTGCGTCAAAGTCTGCCCCGTAAAAGCAACTTGGCAAGAGCCGGATGGCATTACCGTGATCGATTATGACTGGTGCATCGGTTGCCGCTATTGCGAGGCGGCCTGCCCCTATTTCGCCCGCCGTTTCAACTGGACCAAACCTTCCATTCCCAAAGAGCGGCTTAACCCGGAAATGTCCTACCTCGGGAACCGTCCACGCCGGCAGGGCGTCATGGAGAAGTGCCACTTCTGCATCCAGCGCACCCGGCAGGGGAAATATCCCGCATGCCTGGAAGTATGTCCCGCCGGAGCGCGCAAGTTTGGAAACGCTCTCGATCCCGAAAGTGAAGTTGCCTATATCCTGAAAAACAAACGGGTGTTTATTCAACTCAAGGAGGAACTCGGGACCTCGCCCCGTTTCTTTTACTACTTCGACGTATGAGCTTGCGGACAAAAATCAGAAATTACTTCGTCTTCCTCTGGCGCTGCGCCCGCATCGCTTTTGCCGGGGACTCGCGTTACTACGCGTGGATGGGCTTTCTGAGCATTATCATCCTGCTGGGCATCAATGCCTATGCCAAACAGTTCGTCCACGGCCTTATCGTCACGGGTATGAGCGACCAGGTTTCCTGGGGTGTCTATATCGCCAACTTCACGTTTATGGTTGGCATCGCCGCGGCCGCCGCCATGCTCGTGATCCCGGTCTATATCTACAATAACAAGGAACTGCACGACCTTGTCATCTTCGGCGAGTTGCTCGCCGTGGCTGCCATCCTCATGTGCCTGGCGTTTGTTGCCGTGGACCTCGGTCGGCCCGACCGGTTCTGGCATTTGATTCCCGGCATCGGCAAATTCAATTTCCCGGGCTCCATGCTGAGTTGGGACGTGATCGTGTTGAATGGCTACTTGCTGCTCAACGTTCATATCTGCGGCTACCTCCTCTATTGCCGCTATCTTGGCAAGACGCCGGCCAAATGGTTTTACATCCCTTTTGTGTTTCTCGCCATCGCCTGGGCCGTCTCGATTCACACCGTCACTGCCTTTCTTTATGTCGGCCTTGGGGGAAGGCCCTTCTGGAATTCGTCGATCGTCGGGCCTCGCTTCCTGGCCTCGGCCTTTACCGCCGGCCCCGCCTTGATTATCCTCGCCCTTCAGGTCATCCGGCGTGTGACGGATTACCACATCCATGACCGCGCGTTGCTGACGTTGCGCAGCATCGTTCAGGTGTCCATGCTGATTAACGTGTTCCTGCTCGTGAACGAAATCTTCAAGGAGTTTTATACCCGCACCTCCCACGTGGCTTCGTCCCGATACCTCTATTTCGGCCTCCATGGCCACCACGCCCTCGTCCCTTGGATTTGGGTCGCCATCATTTTCAACCTCGTTTCGATGACCCTGCTGGTGTTGCCACTGAGCAAGAGTTTGCGCTACCTCAACGTGGCATGCGTGCTGGCGATTACCGGCATCTGGATCGAGAAAGGCATGGGGTTGGTTGTGCCCGGTTTTATCCCCACACCTTTGGGAGAAATGGTGGAGTATTCGCCCTCTCTCAATGAAACCCTCGTCTGTCTTGGCATCTGGGCGTTCGGCATTCTCTGCTATACCATCTTTCTCCGTATGTCCATTCCCATCCTGCAAGGTCGGCTCTCAAGGGCAAATGAAGGTCTGCCTGACGTCCACTTGGTGAATGCTCGCTAAAGCCGCTCCCCGTTCTCACCTCCAATCCGCTTGCTGCGGTGTGGGGTATGAGCTAGTTTGCGCAAGTTATGGACGAAAACGCGCCACCACCACCGTATTTACCACCGCCGCACTCGCAGCCACCGTTGACGCCTCCGCCGGTGATTGTCGCGCCACCGTCGACAAAGCCGCCAAAACGTGGCCGGGGCTGGATGATCATTGCTCTGATATTGTTGCTGTTGTTGGGTGTTAGTGTGCTCTACAACATCGGTAATTACGCCAGCAGCCTGTTCCATGGCAAAACCAAGTTCGCCCGGACGGCTGGGCCGAGACTGGAGGAGGCCATTACCGAAGACAACGACGCGAACAACAAGATCGCGGTGGTCGAAATTGATGGCATTATTACTGGCCGGGTACTCGACCAGGGCGGCTATAGCATGGTGGACGTGCTGAAGGCGCAGTTAAAGCGCGCGCAGGAGGACGATAAAGTCAAAGCTGTACTGCTCAAAGTCGATTCCCCCGGAGGTGAAGTTCTGGCGAGTGATGAAATCTATCGTGCGATCGCAAACTTCCAAAAGGATGCCCGCAAACCTGTCGTAGCTTCGATGGGAAATCTGGCCGCTTCGGGCGGCTACTACGTTTCCGCGCCATGCCAATGGATCGTGGCCAATGACTTGACCATTACCGGTAGCATCGGCGTTATATTGCACACGTGGAACTATCGTGGCCTGATGGACAAAGTCGGTTTGCTTCCCGAGGTTTACAAGAGCGGCAAATTCAAGGACATGTTAAGCGGAGAACGCGAGCCGGACAAGATTTTGCCCGAAGAACGTGCGATGGTGCAGAAGCTTATCGACGAAACCTATGCGAAATTCAAAGATGTCGTGGAGGAAGGACGTCAATTGGCCCATGAGAAAAATAAGGGAAGCAAAGACAAGGGCCGTGCGTTAATCAAGGATTGGGCTGATTACGCCGATGGCCGGGTGCTCTCCGGCACGGAAGCTTTCAGGCTGGGGTTTGTGGACGAGGTGGGTAATTTCGATGATGCCGTTGGTCGTGTGAAGAAGCTGACCGGGATTGGTAAAGCCAATCTGGTCCAGTACCAACTTCGTTACGATATAACGGATCTATTCCGGCTATTTGGCCAGACTGAGAGCCGGGTGGTTAAGGTGGATTTTGGCATGGAAGCCCCCAAACTTCAGGCCGGGCAGCTTTATTTCCTCTCACCCACTTTTGCTCACTAAGCTTGGAGGGCGCCACGGTCATTAGCTGCCTGCTGGTGACCGGCTTTTCGGCGTTTGACGGGTGGATTCCAGCAGCGGCTTGAAATATGGAAGCGTCGGGATCGACCACTGAGAGCAATGCATCCTTTATGAAAAATGTGGAGAATTTACTGATCGTGGCGGACAGCGAGCAGGATGCGAACATGCTCTATGCCGTGGGCATGTTCGTTCCCGACCCGTTTATTTATCTGCGTAAGGGCTCGCGTGCCTATGTCGTGATGAGCGACTTGGAGATTGACCGCGCTCGTAAGCAGGCGTGGCGCTGTCACGTCCTTTCCCTAAGCCACTATCAAAAGGCACTGCGCCGCCAGAGGACCAAAACATCGGGGTTGGCTGAGGTCCTTTCGGTCGTCTTGCGCGAGAAGCGCGTTCGTCGTGTTCTGGTGCCATACAACTTTCCTTGCGGCCTCGCAGCGGCTCTGCGGCGCCTTCACATCCAGGTTAAGCCCAGGTTGGGCAATTTTTTTCCTGAACGGGAGCTGAAGTCGCCGGCTGAAGTGGCGCGAATCTCAGACGCGCTTCGCATGGCTGAGGCGGGCATGGGCGAAGCCATTCGGGTGCTTCGGTCAGCGAAGATCGGCAGGGACTGGCGCTTGGCGTATCGCAATGCTCCGCTCACATCGGAGAAACTTCGCGCTGCCATCGACATCGCGATTGTTCAGGAAGGCGGACTGGCAAGCCACACCATCGTCGCGGGCGGTAAACAAGCCTGCGACCCGCACGAGCCGGGTCATGGTCCCTTGCGCGCGCACGAGCCGATCATCCTCGACATCTTCCCGCGCTCGCAAGCAACGGGTTATTTCGGCGACATCACCCGCACGGTTGTTCGCGGGTGCGCCAGCGAAGCAATCCGGAAGCTGTATGACACAGTGTTCCAGGGGCAGCAAGCTGCATTCAAAAAAATGCGAGCGGGTGTGCCAACAGCGGACGTGCATCGAACTGTGCAAGAGCTTTTTGAGCGGCTGGGTTACAAGACCAGCAAGCACAATGGCCGCATGCAGGGGTTTTTCCATGGCACTGGCCACGGATTGGGTTTGGAGATTCACGAGGCACCCCGAACCGGACTGAACTCACCAGGCGTGCTGAAGCTTGGCCAGGTAGTGACGGTTGAACCGGGACTTTATTACCCGGAACTGGGTGGGGTGCGGCTTGAAGACGTAGCGCTCGTGACGCGGCGCAGCCCGAGAAATCTGACCCGGTTCGAAAAAGTCCTCGAAATCTGAAGCGGCTTATTGCTGTGTGCTCTGTTTTCCGGTTATCCTTCGCTTTGCTTCATCATCGCTGGAACAGTGCTGGCATTTCCCTGAAATGATCACTTTGTTCATTGCAACGCGCAACGCGCATAAGGTGGTGGAGATCCGCGCGATTTTGGGAGAAAAGTTTCGCTATCTGACGCTGAACGATATTCCGGGTTCACCCGATGTGGCCGAAGATGCAGGCACTTTTGCCGGGAATGCCACAAAAAAAGCGGTGGCATTGGCCCAATGGCTCACTCAAGTGCGAACCGTGAAGGGCGGCGTGCGGATTGGGGGGGCTGAAGCCGATGTGTCCCGGCAAACGTTTGCGCTGGCAGATGATTCGGGTTTGGAAGTAGATGCGTTGGGCGGGGCGCCGGGAGTGCATTCGGCGCGGTTTGCGGCGCTGGACACGGGTGCCCCGGGCAATTCGCCGACGGAGCAGAATAATGCGAAACTTCTGCGATTGCTGAAAGACGTGGCAACGCCGGGACGGACGGCGCGATTTCGCTGCGTGATAGCACTTGCGCCGGTTTGCCATTCAGGTGAATTCGAAGCGCAGACTGAGCTGTTCGAAGGTGTATGTGAGGGGCGGATTGGTTTTGAGCCCCTGGGATGTGGTGGTTTTGGCTACGATCCACTATTTACTCCGTCGGGCTGTGGGCAGACGTTTGCCGAGCTTGGGGAAGACGTTAAGAACACGCTAAGCCACCGGGCCAAAGCGCTGGTGAAAGTGAAGTTGCGGCTCTGTAATTAACTGCCTTGGGGACAGAGCATCAGGGAGCAACGGACTTATTTCGGGATGCGAAGGTGGCGTTGCAGCGAGCCGTTGCTGGCAATCATGCGATAGGCATGATTGCCGGGGATGGGTTCGCGCCAGAATACACCGCCGGCGCATTCGAGAATCAAGCCTCCGGCGGCGATGTCCCAGAGATGGATGCCGCGCTCGATATAGGCATCGAAACGCCCGGTGGCGACATAGGTCAAAGCCAGCGCTGCGGCGCCCATCATTCGGATTTTCCGGACCTGACGGGCGAGCTCAATGAAATAGATCAGGTTGGCCTCGAGGTCCTTCCGGCTCTTGGCGAAGCCGACCGAAACGATCGTCTCGGCGAGTTCGGATCGGTGGCTGACGTGGATGATTTTGCCATTCAACCGTGCGGGCCGACCACGGACCGCCGTCCAAAGTTCATTGCAAAAAGGATCGTAGACGACACCGAGGAGGGTTTCGTACCCATCAGGTCCGGAAGTGCGAGTCAAGCGCCTGGTCCTCTCCTGAAGCGCGATGGAAACGCAGGCGTGAGGGATGCCGTAGGTGAAATTGACCGTGCCGTCAATCGGGTCCACAACCCAGCGATATTGGGCGTCCGGTTTGCCCCTGATGCCTTCTTCGCCGAGAACAGCAACATCAGGGAAGGCCGAATGGAGGGTCTTTTCGATGAGTTTCTGGGAGCGCACATCGAGCGCGAGCTTGATGTCGTGGCGCGTGACGAGGTTGGTGCGTTTGACGGCATGGAGGTTGCGCCGCATGAGAGCGCCCGATGCCCAAGCGGACTTAATGGCGGCGTTTAATGCCTCTTTCAAATTCATGGTCGAACTGGTTGCCCTCGTTGATGGGCTATCCATCAAGGGCTTCCAAAGCGGCTTTTGCCCGGTCACGCTTTGCCTGCCATTCTGCGAGGCGCTTCTGGTGTTCGGCCAGTACGTTTGGAGGGACCTTCTGAGCGAAGGCCGGGTTGTTCAACTTCTGTTCCACCTTTGCCATTTCGGTCTCGGCCTTTTCCAGCTCTTTGGTCTGGCGTGCCCTTTCCGCGGTGACATCAATCAGCCCCTCCAGCGGCAGATACAGTGTGCCCAGTTCGGAATGGACGGCGGGGGTGCCTTTCCCGGGCTGGTAACCCGGTTGAATCTCGAGCGCTTCGGCGTTGAGCAAAAGCCGCACGACATCGGCATCGTGAGCAGATAACTCTCCGGCAGGTTTGAAAACGTACTTAACTTTCCTGCTGGCGGGTATGTTGCCTTCGCGGCGCAGGTTACGGCCTTGCGTGACGAGGTCGAATTTCGCGGTGACAAAAGCCAGAACCGAATCGGTCAAGCCGTAGTGGTCATGGAAATTCTTGTCCAGCGGTTTGGGCCACCGTGCGAACATGATCGAGCTGCCGCCCTGGTTCTCAGGCATGTCCTCGTGGTAACCCATGCCGTGCCAGAGTTCTTCAGTGATGAAGGGCAGGAAAGGATGGAAGAGGCGCAGCGTGTGCGACAGGATGAAATCGATGACGGCAACGGTGTTGGCCCGGACCGAGGCCGATTGAGGGTTAACGGCCGAAGGTTGAGGGCTCGCGGCGAGCGTGGCTTTGCTGGCTTCCACGTACCAATCGCAGTATTCACTCCAGAAAAAGCGATAGAGAGTTTGCGTCGCCTCGTTGAAGCGGTACTCGGCGAAGGCGGTGGTGATTTCGCGAATGGCTTGGTCGAGCTTGAGCAAAATCCATCTGTCGTCGCTGGTCAGGAGTTGCGGATTGATTTCCCCCTGCACTTCGCCGCCCTGCATCTGCCGGAAGCGGCAGGCGTTCCAGAGCTTGTTGCAGAAGTTCCGGCCCAGCTCGACGTCTTTTTCGTCAAAGAGCACGTCCTGGCCGAGTGGCGCGCTGCGCATGGTGCCGAAGCGGAGAGCGTCGGCACCGTACTTGGCGATGAGTTCCAGCGGGTCGGGTGAGTTGCCCAGGCTCTTGCTCATCTTCCGGCCCAGCTTGTCGCGGATGATGCCGGTAAAATACACGTTGCGGAAGGGCAGCGCATCCGGAAGACCGAACCTTGGCGGGAGGCCGGACTCCGGCTCGCCCATGAATTCGTAGCCCGCCATGATCATGCGGGCGACCCAGAAGAAGATGATGTCCGGGCCGGTGACAAGGTCGGTTGTGGGATAGAATTTCTTGAGCGTTTCAGTTTGCTCCGGCCAGCCCATCGTGGCAAACGGCCACAGCCACGAGCTGAACCATGTGTCGAGGACATCGGGGTCTTGGGTCCAGTTTTCAGAGTCAGGCGGCGCGTCAACATCGCACCAGATATTTGAAGCGGATGTCGTGGCCGGGGCCGAGCTCTGCGCGCTCTTGCGGTACCACACAGGGACGCGATGTCCCCACCAGAGCTGCCGGCTGATGCACCAGTCTCTGAGGCCAAGCATCCAGTGCGAGTAGGTCTTGCTCCAGCGGTCCGGGTGGAAGGCAATTCTGCCCTCTTCGACTGCGCGGGCGGCCTTCTCTACGCTTGGGTACTTGAGAAACCATTGCTCGCTCAAATACGGCTCGATGGGCACATGGCTGCGCTGGCTGTAACCGACGTTGTGTACGTAGTCCTCGGTCTTGAGCAGCAATCCTTGCTCAGTGAGTTCTTCGACCACGGCTTTGCGGGCCTCCATGCGGTCGAGGTCGTCGAAATCTTCTCCCGCCGCTTCAGTCATCCTGCCGTCAGGCCCGATGACGACCGTTAAAGGCAGCTTGTGCCGCACAGCCATTTCGTAGTCGTTGGGATCGTGAGCGGGAGTGACCTTGACGCAGCCAGTGCCGAATTTCGGATCGACAAAGTCGTCAGCGATGACTGGAATAGGCTTGTTCTGCAAAGGCAGCAGGCACCGGCGGCCGACGAGCCTTGTGTAGCGGGGATCGTTCGGATTCACCGCCACGGCTTCGTCGCCGAGCATGGTCTCGGGGCGCGTCGTGGCGACGACAACGAATTCGTCAGCTCCTGGCTGGCCTTTGTCATCGAGGAGCGGGTACTTGAGGTGCCAGAGCTGTCCCTTTTCCTCCAGCATCTCGACTTCCTCGTCGGAAAGCGCTGTGCGGGCGGCGGGGTCCCAGTTGACCATCCGTTTGCCGCGATAGATCTGTCCCTTCCGGTACAGCTCAACAAAGACCTTCTGCACGCAACGCGAGTAGGCCGGATCCATGGTGAAACGCTCCCGGGCCCAATCGCACGAGCAGCCGAGCCTCTTGAGCTGCTGAATGATGATCCCGCCGTGTTTTTCCTTCCAGGCCCAGACGTGTTCGAGGAACTTCTCGCGGCCAAGGTCATCGCGGTGCTTCATTACGCCCTGTTTGCGCAGGGACTTTTCCACAACCGCCTGCGTGGCGATCCCGGCATGATCGGTACCCGGCAGCCAGAGGACTTCCTTGCCGTCCATGCGCGCCTTCCGGGCGAGGATGTCCTGAATTGTATTGTTGAGGACGTGCCCCATGTGGAGCATGCCGGTGACATTCGGCGGCGGGATGACGATGGAATACGCCGGCTTCGTGGAAGCCGGATTAGCGCTGAAACAATTCTGTTTCAGCCAGAAATCGTACCACTTTTCCTCGACGGACTGCGGCTCGTAGGCTTTCGGGATGTCAGGCATAGGGGCTGGACATGGATTTCACCAATTCACACGGAACTCGCGGCTCACTTTTTCATCAGCGCGTATTCCATGCTGTCCACGAGGGCCTGGAGGCTTGCTTCGATGATGTTGTCGTGGACCCCGACAGTACCCCATTGTTCCTTGCCATCAGTGGTTTCAATGAGCACGCGCGTCCGGGCGCCGGTGCCGGTGGCGGAATCGAGAATGCGCACTTTGTAGTCTTCGAGTTGGACCTTCTTGAGCTGCGGGAAGAACTTCACGAGGGCCGCGCGCAACGCTCCATCCAGCGCGTTAACGGGGCCATCGCCTTCGGCGATCGTATGCTCGGTTACTCCGCCCACCAGAACCTTCACACTCGCCTGGCAGACCGAGATGGAGCGATCCCGGCGGATGGATACGTGGTAACCCTCGACTTTGAAAGGCGGCTCCTGGTGTTTGATGACTTTGCGGATGAGCAGCGCGAGCGAGCCTTCGGCAGCCTCGTATTCGTAGCCGGCGCCTTCAAGGCGTTTGACCTCAACGGTGATGGCGCGTGTCTCCGGGGCGTCGGGCTGTAGTTTGAAGCCGAGTTCCGCGGCTTTCATC
This sequence comes from uncultured Verrucomicrobiota bacterium, assembly GCA_903873945.1. Classification (GTDB taxonomy): domain Bacteria; phylum Verrucomicrobiota; class Verrucomicrobiia; order Limisphaerales; family UBA8199; genus CAIQQM01. The sequence continues at coordinate 18,957 of CAIQQM010000018.1, read as the reverse complement.
AGAATATTTGTGCGTCCGGACATGTCGCTGACTAGCACACGGCGGTAGTTGCCGACGGTTTCGGGGCTGATGTGCTCGTAACTGCGCGCAACGCGGTCAATGGCATGAACATGCATTCCGCCCTTGTGTGCGAAAGCGGTCGCGCCGACCCACGGCTGGCGTGGGTCGTGGCGGACATTGGCGATTTCATCAACGAACTCGGAAAGCTCCTTGAGTTTTGTCATGGTTCTGGCGGACAAAACACGCCGGTCCATCTTCAACTGGAGGAGAGGGAGAACGGTGATCAAGTTGCAGTTCCCGGTGCGCTCTCCGTAGCCGTTGATGGTGCCCTGGATCTGGCCGGCCCCGGCCGCCACGCCGGCAAGGCCATTTGCGACGCCCAGGCCGCAGTCATTATGCGTGTGAATGCCAAGCCGGACGTTGAGCTTACCCTTGGCTGCGCGCACGATGTTGGTAATTTCATCCGGAAGGCAGCCGCCGTTGGTGTCGCACAAAACGATGCAGTCAGCGCCTGCCTTCTCGGCCGCCTGCCAGGTGGCTAGGGCGTATTCCGGCTCGTCCTTGTAACCATCAAACGCATGCTCCGCGTCGTAGATCACCTGTTTTCCCTGGTCGCCAAGATAGCGGATGGTATCGCCAATCATCGCCAGGTTTTCCTCCGGTTTTGCACGCAGGACTTCGTGGACGTGCAGTAGCCAGGTTTTCCCGACAATGGTCACCACTGGGGTCCGGGCCTCTAGGATTTGGCGCATCAGGTCGTCCTGTTCGACGGCCATGCCTTTGCGGCGGGTCATGCTAAAGGCGGCGATCTGTGCGTTCTTCCACTTGCGCCGAGCCGCCTGCTTGAAGAACTCCATATCCTTCGGATTCGACCCCGGCCAGCCGCCTTCGACATAATGAACCCCGAATTCGTCGAGCTTCTCCGCGATTCGCAGCTTGTCCAGGGCGGAAAAGTTGATGCCCTCGCCCTGGCTGCCGTCGCGCAGGGTCGTATCGTAGATTTCGATGTCGGGTTTCATAGTTATGGCCGCAATGCGGAAGGGAATATCTACGACAACAACCGCCCAAATGCAAAGCTCAAACAGTCGGTAATGCGAGCAACCCTGCGCAATTGATTTCACGCAGCTTCCGCTGGCGGCATGGTGGGTGCGCCGAAAAGTTCTAAAAATAACAGTTGCAGGAGGTTTTGGCTCTGCTATGGTGTGGTGCTCTTTTTCAGGCTGTTTGAATGATTCCAGCAGCCGGCAGAAGGGTTAACGGCCATAATTTTCTGCTCCGGATCGGTGCAGGCGGCCACAATAACACTGAAATCAATCCCGTGTTCCGCGGGATGGTTCGTTTTCTGCCACGGCGGAACGGACTCTTAACCAAAGGAAACTTGTGATTAGTATTGGCGTAAAGGAATTGTTGGATGCCGGTGTCCATTTTGGGCACCAGACTAAACGGTGGAATCCGAAGATGAAGCCGTTTATCTTCGATGCCCGCAACGGCATTCACATTATCGACCTCAGCAAGACACTCAGCCAACTCGAGGCCGCCTGTGGATTTTTGGCTGACACTGTCAGCAAGGGCGGGAAGGTGCTGTTCGTCGGTACCAAGAAGCAGGCTCAGCAGGCTGTCAAAGAAACGGCGAAGGAAAGCGGCCAATTTTACGTCACCGAACGCTGGCTCGGCGGCACCCTCACCAATTTCGCCACCATCAAGCGCTCCATCGCCCGCCTGAAACAGATCGAAAAGATGGAGGCCGATGGCAGCATCAATAAGTACGTCAAGCAGGAGCAGTCGATGATTCGCCGCGAGGCGGCCCGGCTGGTTAAATTTTTTGAAGGCATCCGTTCCATGGAAAAACTGCCCGGGGCGATGTTCGTCGTCGATATCAAGCGCGAGCATAACGCCGTTGCCGAAGCGCGTCGGCTCAAGATTCCGCTCGTGGCGGTTGTGGATACCAATTGCGACCCAGACCTCATCACCTATCCGGTTGCGGGCAACGATGACGCCATCCGGTCGGTGCGTGTGATTTTGGCGACGATCGGCCAGACGATCACGCAGGCGCAAGCCGAGTATGAGGCTAAATATGCGCGGCGCAAATCGGCCGAGGAAGCCGCGAAGCAGACGGCGGCGCAACCGGCCGAGGCAGCCCCATTGCTGGAAGTCTCTCCGGCCCCGATCGAAGCAGGGATTTCGGCGGTTCAATAACTTTTTCCAGAATGCGGTGCGACCCCTCGATTGCTGCCGCGTTCCGCGTTTTATTTTCAACTTTTAACTAAAGACGATTTTTATGGCTGAAATTACTGCAACCGCGGTGGCCAAACTCCGCGAAATGACCAGCGCCGGTATGATGGATTGCAAAAAAGCGCTTACTGAAGCCAAAGGGGATCTGGGCCTCGCCGTGGATATTTTGAGGAAAAAGGGTGCCGCCACAGCCGCCACCAAGGCTGCTCGCGAGGCCCGGGAAGGTGTCATCGCCCAGTACATCTCGCCCACCGGACGCCTCGGCGTGCTCGTTGAGGTCAATTGCGAGACAGACTTTGTGGCGCGTAACGATCTGTTCCGCGCCTTCGCCGCCGATGTCGCCCGGAAAATCGCAGCCGACCCCGCGGCGAGTCTTGAAGCGGACCGCGAAGCTGCCGTGGCTAGGATTCGTGAGAACATCAAGGTTCCCCGTCACGCGCGCATGGAGGTCAGCGGCAGCGGCATGGTGGCTGCCTATATTCACACTGGCGCCAAAGTCGGCGTGCTGGTCGAAGTTGGCGCGGGTAAGGAAAGCACTGCCACCAACGACGGCTTCAAACAACTGGTAAAGGATATTACCCTTCAAATCGCGGCCGGCAGTCCCTCCGCTGTTTCCCGCGAGCAGGTGTCCGCTGCGGTGGTGGCGAAGGAAAAGGAAATCGCTGCCGACCAAGTGAAGAACAAACCGCCGCAGGCAATCGCCAAAATCATCGAGGGCAAGTTGGAAAAGTTCTACCAGACTTATTGCCTGGTTGATCAGGGTTTCGTGAAGAAAAATTCCGAGATTTCCGTAAAGGAACACATAGCTTCCGTTGCCAAACAACTGGGCGATGAGGTCACGATCCGCCGTTTCGTGCGGTTCCAGGTGGGCGAATCGTCCGTGGCCTGAACTGCGGCAACACATTCTGAGCGAAGGGCGTCCACTGGGACGCCCTTTTTGCTGGAGAAGCGTGGGTTGCGACACATTGACAAACACATGGCGGATCTGGACCTGCGTGATTCAGGGGGTGCAGGCGCACAAAGGCGCATCAAAATCGGCTCGCGTAAGGCTTGACCTTTGACTTATTCAAGGCATATTAAGCGGCTCAATTCGTAGCTGGCCTATCGCCGATCACCAATCACTGATTGCAGGTAGCCAATTATCAATTTACCAGACACATGCAACATATACGTAATATCGCCATTATCGCCCACGTGGATCATGGCAAAACCACACTCGTGGATTGTTTGCTCAAGCAGTCGGGAACGTTCCGAGCCAACCAGGCCATTTCGTCCGAAGAGCGCATCATGGATTCCATGGATCTCGAACGCGAGAAGGGCATCACGATTCGAGCAAAAAATGCGGCATTCAAGTACAAGGATTTTCACGTCAATATTGTGGATACTCCGGGCCATGCGGATTTCGGCGGAGAAGTCGAGCGCATCATGAACATGATTGATGGGGTTCTGCTGGTGGTGGATGCCGCGGATGGTCCCCAGGCCCAAACTCGGTTTGTGCTCCGCAAGGCGCTCGAAGCTGGCGCCAAACCAATCATTGTCATCAACAAAATCGACCGCGAAAATGCCGACCCGCACAGGGTGTTGGACCAGGTCTGGGATTTGTTTGTCTCCCTCCATGCCACGGACGAGCAAATGGATTTCCCGGTAATCTATGCGAGCGCGAAGGATGGTTACGCCAAGGTGGATTTGACGCATATCAGCGGCACCATGGAGCCGCTCTTTGATGCCATCATCAAGTTCATCCCGGCACCCCGCGCGCATGCGGGCCAGGGTTTCAAACTGCTCGTCGCCAACCTTGATTACTCGGATTACCTCGGCCGAATTGCATTCGGCAAGATTTACAGCGGCAAAGTGAAAATGGGCGACACCTATGTTTGTATCCACGGTGATGGCCGCAAAACCAAAGCCAAGATCACCGCGATATTCCATTTTGAAGGTCTGAAACGTATCGAGGTCCCCGAAGCGCACGCCGGCGATGTCGTGGGCTTGACCGGGTTCGAGGATGTGTTCATCGGTGAGACCATAACTGATTCCGAGGAACGCGCTCCGCTGCCGTTCGTGCCGATTGACCCGCCAACCATCCAGATGCAATTCGCCGTCAACGATGGCCCGCTTGCGGGAGTGGATGGCCAGCTCGTTACCGCCCGGCACATTTGGGAACGCCTCGTCAAAGAAGTCCGCACCAATGTCGCCTTGCGCATTGAGCAGACCGACGCACCAAACATCTTCAACGTCAGCGGCCGCGGAGAAATGCAAATTGCCATTCTCGTCGAACAAATGCGGCGCGAAGGCCATGAAGTCCTCGTCTCCCGGCCCGAGGTGATTTATCGCAAGGACAAGAACGGCCACCTTCTTGAGCCCATCGAAAGGCTCTTCCTAGAAATTCCCAAGGATGCCATGGGGGTGGTTCTGGAAAATCTGGCCGGGCGCAAAGGTGAAATCACAACCATGAGCCACCATGGTGAGGAAGTGAGCATCGAAGCGCTCGTACCCACTCGGGGCTTAATTGGCTTTGAAACCGACCTCGTGAACCAAACACGCGGTCTCGGGGTTATGAGCCATCTTTTCCATGAGTACGGGCCAGATCGCGGGGAAATCGCCGCGCGCAAGAACGGTTCCCTAGTCAGCATGGAAGGCGGCGAAGCCATGGCCTACGCTTTGAACATGATCCAGGAACGCGGCCGCCTCATGGTGGTTCCGGGCGACTCTATCTACGCCGGAATGATTGTCGGCGAAAACGCCCGCGAAAACGACATCCCCGTAAATCCCTGTAAGGCAAAGAAGCTGACCAATATGCGTTCGACCGGTGATGGCAAGGGCATCCAGCTTAATCCGCCGCTCAGAATGTCTCTCGAACGCGCTTTGGAATACATCGGCCCGGACGAATACGTCGAAGCCACCCCAAAAAACCTTCGTCTGCGAAAGAAAATTCTCGACGAAACGCGCCGGAAACGCGCTGCTCAAAGCCGTGCAACCAAGGTCGTGGCGGAATAGGGAATGGAAGGTGGGGGGTCAGAGCTGATGTGCCTGCGGAAAACGTTTTCCCCCTGCCACTTGAAGATACGGAACCGCCGAACAGAAGAACCTTCCTTGCGGTTGCGAGCGGATAGCCAGCGGACGAAACTCGGCTGAATTTGCTTATTGAGCTACGCCTGTCCCATCGCAGGTCGGGCAGGCAGTCGGAGCGTGCCGGATCAGATGGTAAAGGTAGTCCTTCAATTTAGCCCGGCGCATTTTGAGCTGCTCGATCTCCTGATCCGTCGCGAAATCGATTTCCTCCTCGATCCGATAAATCTCATCGTCGAGCCGGTGGTACTCATCGAAAACATTGCGGAAATGATCGTCAGAGCCTTTAAGGCGTCTGATTACTTCACGATGTTCCGGAAACTCCCTGAGTATGGGATGATGAAGGTCCATGGGTGTGGTCTCCAGTTGTTGTTTTCCTGTGTCTGTGGGTGTTTGATTGAGCCACGAACGCCCGGGCGGGCCCAGGCGAACGCCAGTCCTCGCGCTGGGGAAGTGACTTGACGCGCTTTTTCGGGAAATCCTGCTGCCGTGGGCATCGGCTCATCGACAACCGTGTTTTCGCGTCGCTTTATATCCATTCGCGGTTTTGCCGCACATTGCGGCCTCCCATTATCTTATCCCCGATTCATTCGCAGTAAAGTGTTTCTTTTCCGAGGTTCCATTAATTCGTTTTGGCTTGCTGCCCGTGAGGGCATTTGGCAGCTAGTAGGCGTGCAACTTGGAATTCGTTTTCCGGTTGGCATCACATCCGACCAGAAGAATCAACCATTATGAAAGTGGAAATACCTGACCAGCTCAAAGCTGACGTGCCGCAAAGCGTGTGGGGCAAGATTCTCAACGCCACTCCCGTTGTGATGGCCGTGATCGCAACTATGCTCGCCGGGCTGTCGTCGAGCGAAATGACCCGCGCCCAGTACGACCGTTCTTCCGCCGCGCAGCAACAGTCCAAGGCTGGCGACCAGTGGAGCTTTTTCCAGGCCAAAAAATTGCGTGGCGCACTGCAACATAACACGTTTGATATTGTGCAAAGCGCCGCTGAAGTCCACCCATTCAGTCCGGCTGCGTTGGACCAGTTCATTCAACAACTGCCGGCCCAATTCGCGAAAGCAACAACCGATGTGCTGCCGCTGTTGGAGTCGGCGCCCAGCCAGGAGACTCTGGCAGCCCTGCAGCGGACGCAGCTGCCCGCTCTCAACCCTGGACCCGCGCTCGATCCCAAACTTAAGGCCGCGCTCGGAGCTATTGACAATGCGAAGCAGGACCCGCTTGCCACGGCTCTCATAGTGCAGGTGGATGATAAAACGTTGAACGACGCGCTCGTTGCCGCCAAAGAGCAGTCCCAGGCTTTTGATGCGGCCATCCAGCCCGTCAGCCAGGCCATTGACCAAATCGAAAAGTTGTTTGGCCAGCTGATGGCCGCCGGCGCTTCGCCGGCTGGCGCTTCGCTCAACCGCGACTTTACCGCGGCGCGTTTGCGCTACACGGCGCTCCGTTATGACGCCGAGGCCCGTCTCAATCAGGCCATCGCCAACCTGTACGAGGTGCAGGTCCGCAAAAGCAATTACTCGGCCGAGCGCCATCACATCCGCAGTCAGCGGTTCTTCTATGGCATGCTCGCGGCTCAGTTGGGCGTAATTATCGCCACTTTTGCCATCGCGGCGCGGAAGCGAAACCTGCTCTGGGCACTCGCGGCCGCGGCTGGCTCGGCTGCCGTTGCTTTCGCTATTTACGTTTACGTGTGCGTCTGAGCTGTCCGTGACATGCCGCTAAGGGGGGGGCGCTCGACCGGCGAAACCGCGCCTGCCCTCTGTCACCGCGCGTTCGTAAAAATTGCCATTTTCAAAAACTGCCCCTATACAGGTCGGCCGGTCTTTGCTAATTTTTCGTTACTTATGGCACTGGATGACTTCTTACTGGAAGCGGAAGACAAAATGAGCAAGACCGAGCACGTGGTGGTCAGTGAGTTTGCTGGCGTCCGTACCGGCAAAGCCTCCCCGGCGCTGGTCGAGAATATCCTGGTCGAGGTTTACGGTTCCCAGATGCGCATTCGCGAGCTGGCCGGCATTACTACCCCCGAGCCGCGCGCGCTGACCATTCAGCCCTGGGACGTGAACTCGTTGCACCCGATTGAAAAGGCGATCCAGAAAAGCAACCTGGGTCTCACGCCCGCCGTTCAAGGCCGCGCCATCCGCCTTTTCTTTCCCGAACTCAGCGAGGAACGGCGGCAGGAATTCGTCAAGATCGTTCGCAAAATGGCGGAGGATGGCCGCGTGGCTATCCGGCATGTCCGGCGCGATTCCATGGACCAATTGAAAAAGCATGCTCACGACAGCGGCACTACCGAGGATGACGAGAAGCACGCCGAGAAGGAATTGCAGAAGCTCACCGACGAATACATCGCGAAGATTGACGTTCACCTTGCGGGCAAGGAAAAAGAAATCATGACGGTGTGAGTCGGGCGGGAAACCTGTCGGTTCAACCTACCGGCGTGGTGAGGAGTTTGTGACCGGCTCTTCGAAGCGGATAACAGTTTCGCCGGGTTTAGCATAGCGCAACTGTTCGCGCGCAAGGCGTTCGACCGCTTTCGGATCGTAGCGCAAGGCGTCGATGGACGTTTTCAGTTGCCTGGCGTTTCCCTCTTCCTTCTGAATCTGTGCGTCGAGGCGCATAATTTCTTTGCGCATCCTTTCGTTCTGCCTGATAAGCGGCAAATACCACACGCCGATCAAAAGCAGACCCGCAAGAAACAGAAGGAAGACCACCACCCGCGTCAGCTTTCCCCAGATGCCAACATCCACGTTCATCGGCTGGAGTTAATCATGCGGGCAATGTCAACGGAAGGAGATAAACCTAATGGTACACTGTTTTCCATGCCTGCAGCAGTCCGTCAGGCCCGAAGGTCAGCCGAATATAGCGATTGGGACTCTGGTAGGTGTCGATTAAAGTCGGGCCAGGCGGCCCGTACCAGTAAGGGTAGCCGTAGCCGGACCCTAAAGTTGTAGCCTGGGAATAAGCCGCTCCGCGCACAGTCAGCCATTCTGCTACGATGGTGCCGTCGGTCAGCTTGGCGTACTTGTCCGGCGGTCCGAATTCAAGGACGGCTTGATCATAGGTGTAATGGCCAACGCGGGGGGCCCAATCAACCTTTTCCGTAGCACAGCCGATGAGGAGCGCCGCGCATACAACCGGGCTTATCAGCCGGAGCCGGAATCCGCCTCGTAACGCGTTCATGCGGCGACGCTACATCGTCAGCACCTGAACGCAAGCGCCTGTCAGCTGTCAATATTCACGATGGAGCACCCGGTGGGATAAGGCATCCATTCAGCTGTTTTAGACTGTGCCGGGGCTGCCTCCACAGTATGGATAAAACGCTGCTTTTGATTTTTAGTCCGGACGCTGCCTGGGAAAGTATCCGTCGCTCCAGGCGCACCGTGTTTTTTATTTTGCTGGTTTATTTCCTGCCGCTGCTTCTGCTCACATCCGCCGGCGAAGCTTATGGGCTCAACCAGTGGGGCGAATGGCAAAGCCGCGTCGCGCGTTTGAGAAGGTTTTCCCTCGGCGAGACTGTCGTTTTTGAGGTTTGCCAGTTTCTCCTGTCGCTCCTTATCGTCTTCATTGGTGCCGGATTGCTGCAATCTGTCAGTGCAGCTTTTCAAGCGCGGCACACTTACCTTGAGGCCTTCACGGTTGTGGCTTACTGCCTCGGCCCGATGTTCATTTTCCGCCTCTTTAACGCCCTTGCCTTCATGCCGCCGTGGGTGACCTGGTGTATTGGCATCACTTTCTCTATGGGGGTGCTCTACCACGGCCTTCCCCGGATAATGCGGCCCGAGCCTGCTCACGTGTTTGGCCTTTTCCTCATAAGCGGATTGGTGCTGCTGATTATCACTGGTCTGGCCCAGTTTGTGGTCACCTGGTTTTTACAAGGCAGGTCCACTGGGCTCGATTCTGCTGTTTCCCAGCTAGCTGCCCGCCTTCCCCTTTAGCACCCGTGTTCCAAGGGAGTGGCTGGCCCGAGCTCGGACAAGCCGCGCTTCCTCTCGCCCCTTTCTTCAGTTCACTATCCAGCGGCTCGCGCCTTCTTCGTGGGCTATGGGGCTTGGCAAACAGCCCCGCTTGGCTTAACAATCTTTAACACTCTGTTGAAACCCGGAGTGTGTTGATGCTCGATGACACCATAACTGCTATTGCGACTCCGCTTGGCGAGGGCGGGTTGGCCGTGATCCGCATCTCCGGCGGGAAAGCCCTTGCCGTCGCGGACCAATGTTTTGTCCCCCTGGGCGAGGCTTCGCTGAAACCCTCCGCCGCGCCGAGTCACACCATCCACTTTGGCCATGTCGTGAGAAATGGCCGGAATGTGGACGAAGTGTTGCTGTCGGTCATGCGCGCTCCGAAAACATTCACGCGTGAGGATGTCGTCGAGATCACGTGCCACGGCGGCCTGCTTCCGGCGAAGGTGGTCCTCGACGCCGTCCTCCAGAGCGGGGCGCGGCTGGCTGAACCAGGTGAGTTTACCCGGCGCGCATTTCTCAGCGGCCGCATCGACTTGGCCCAGGCTGAGGCCGTGGCTGATTTGATCCATTCACGCACCGAGCTGGCCCTGCAAGCCGCCAATGACCAGCTCGCCGGCAAGCTTTCCCGCCGCATTAACGAGCTTCGCGATGCCATGGTCGAGACGCTTGCCCATGTTGAAGCCCACATCGATTTCCCGGACGAGGACATCACTCCCGACACCAAAGACCAGCTTCTAGGCCGGCTCGAACGCGGCGTCGCCTTCATGGCCGAACTCCTGCAGACTGCCAACGAAGGCCAAATCCTCCGTTGCGGTGTTCGGGCGGCGATCATTGGCCGGCCGAACGCCGGCAAATCGAGCCTGCTCAACCAGCTCCTTGGCCATGATCGCGCCATCGTCTCGGCTATTCCGGGCACCACCCGCGACACCATCGAAGAAACGGCTAACATTCGCGGCCTGCCGGTCATCTTCATCGACACTGCCGGATTGCGCGAGGCCCGGGACGAGCTTGAACGCGAGGGCGTCCGCCGCAGCAGGCAAACCCTCGAGAAAGCCGAATTCATTCTGCACGTTCTCGACGCATCCGAGCCGCTTACTGATGCTGGCCGGAGTTACCTCGCCGAATTCGCGGGGAAAAAACGGATTTTCGTCCGCAACAAAATTGACCTGCCCGCCCGCCTCCAATTGCCGGCGGACCTCGACGGCGCCGTCGTGGACGTTTGTTGCCTGACAGGGCAGGGGATCGAATTCCTTAAAGACGCCATCAAAGAACTGGTCTGGTCCGGAGAAATCAAGGCCGAGATGTTGCAGGTGATGATAAACTCACGCCATCAGGACGCGATCAACCGCGCTCGTGCGGCCGCTCTGCGTGCCACGGACGCCTTGCGCGCCGGTCAGACTCTGGAGTTGGTCGCGTTAGACTTGCGCATCGCCGTTAATGCTGTCGGCGAAATCGTTGGCAAGACCACTACCGAGGATTTGCTCGACATGATCTTCAGCCGGTTCTGCATCGGCAAGTGAGGGCTCGAGACGAAGCTCGACCGGATTGTCGGGCGGAGTTTGCGTTAAGGCTACCGGGCCAGCTCTGTGCGTGTTGTCGCCGTTCCGCTGCCCGCTGCGTCACTTCTTAAGCGCGGTTTTTGTGGCCGCCTGCAACTCCTCCAGCTCTGCTCTTAATTCCTCTTTAACCTCCGTGGTCATCCGGTCGATGAAAAGGATGCCATGCAGATGATCCGTCTCATGCTGCACCGCCCGCGCCAGTAGTCCGCCGCAACGAAACTCAATCGGCTTTCCCTCGGCGTTCAGCGCCTTGACGTCTATCGCTTCTGGACGCGTGATATCGGCGAAAATCTCGGGAAAACTTAAACAACCTTCCGGCCCGGAAACTGGCTCGCCAACCGGCTTGAATTCCGGATTGATCAGCACCAATGGCATGAAAGCGTTCACGTCCGCCGGCTTTCCGTTTAATTCCAGCGTGCTCGGCCGGTCCGTCACGCCGCGCAGGTCAATCACCAGCAATTGCACCGGCACCCCGACCTGCTGCGCTGCCAGGCCGATGCCCTTGTTCGCGTACATGGTTTCCACCATGTCGGCAATCAGCTGCTTGATCGCCGGCGTAATCTCGCCGATTCGCGTCCCCTTTTGCCGCAGCACCGGGGTTCCATATTTGATCACTTTCAAAAGCATGAACTGGTTTCAGGCCCTGCGGGGTTTTCGTGCGACCGCCGGGCCCTGCTGGTTACAGTGTCTTATGTGGGCCATTTCCGCAACATTTTGGCCAGGTCGCCTATGCTCGGGCTTTGCCCGGTCCGCACGTAGAAACCGCTCGTGGCGACCCCTGTCAACAGGCTCTGCCCGGTGCCGAATCCGAGCAGGTTCCCAAGGCAAAAACCGGAATTGAAATGGTCGCCCGCCCCTGTGGTGATTTTCGGCTTGGGCGTGAATGGTCCTTCGACGACCGACTCGCCATCCGGTCCCGACCCCAGCGCGTAAGCGGTCGGGTGGACGATGACGGTATTCACCGGCACGTGTTGGTGAATTTCTTTGCACAACTTCAGCAACCCCTCCGGCGAATGATCGCTCGTCTTCAACCCCAGGTTCTTCCCCAGTTCGTCGCTTTCCTTCTCGTTCATTCCCAAGATCACTTCGAAATGCTCTTGGAACGCTGTGATCAGCTCTAAAGCGTGCAAAATGTCCTCCTTCGTCCGTTTCTCGGGATCCGCCAGGTCAACAAACAGCTTTCGCCGCGGGCCTTGTAGTTTCGGGCAAATCTCCTTGAGCACAGCCGACCAGATCCCGCTCATGTTCGGCAGCATCGTCCAGTTCACGAACCCGGCGAGGTCCGCTCCGCTTAGGCTCGCCTCGAACTTCGCTTTGCCGAACCGCTCCTTGATGTTCTCCCAGTTCACCTGCTTCAGCGACTGATGTTTTCCCAGCATGACCTTGCCGTCCTCGAACTCCAGCGCGTCCGTGTATCCCGGATCGGCGATCGAATGCACCTCGGCGTGCTTCGCAAAATCCGCAAACACCGGATGCGGGTTTGGGTAACCCAGACAGCCCAGGTACGTCACCTTCAGCCCGAACTCGGCCAGCGCGTTCGCCATGATGGGGCCGTTGCCGCCCAGCTTGTTTCGCTGGCTGACCAACTCGATGTTCGTGCTCTTTCCCGCTGCCGCTGCCAGCCGTTCCGCTAGTCGCGCGATCGTATCCAGCCGCTGATATTTCTCCGCCGTCTCCCGCTTGTCCACGACGTGCAATATGTCATCAACGAAGCCGTCGAACCCGACAAAGGCCCTCATCCGGCCGGCTCGCTCAACTGCCGTCAGCAGTGCCGCGGCGCATTGTTCACGCATTTCGGAAGTGTTCACAGGCATGAATGGGATAATCCCGAAGACCAGCGTTGAAATCTATGGCGGGCAGCCCCTCGACCACGTGCGCGAGCTGTGAGCGATTCAAACCCCGCTGGCTTATCCCCTCTCCGCCTTTGGGGGAGAGGGATCAAGGGAGAGGTGGCCGTTGTCTCGTTGGTCAAGAACAGGTCCCTCCACAAATGCGTGCTCAAGATAAAGCGGGTGTGAATCTGATAACCCATCCCTATGCCGCGCTTCTGGTCGCTCCCCGGGCTCAATCGGAGTTCACTCCCAGTATCTGCAGGATTCGTTCCAGCTCGGCTTCGCTGAAGAAAGAGATCTCCAGTGCCCCTTTGCCTGCCGCATAACGCAAATGGACTTTGGTCCCAAGGCGTTCACGCAATTGGTTTTCAAGGTCCGCCACGTGTGCATCCTGCGTCAGCAATGCCCCGGCGCCCGGCCTTGATCCCCCGCCTTTTTCGCGCGCCTGCAGCCTGGCCACCAGCCCTTCCGCCTGCCGCACATTGAGCCCGCCTTTGAGGACGCGCTCGGCGGCGAACTTCTGCTGTTTCTCGCTCTCCAGGCCTAAAATCACCTTCGCGTGGCCCACGGACAATCGGCCTTCACGAATATATCCCTGTATAGCTGCCGGCAGTCTCAGTAGCCGCAGGGCGTTTGCTACCACGGCGCGGCTTTTGCCAACTTTCGTCGCCACTTCCTCCTGCTTCAGTTGGAATTGTTCGACCAGTTGGGCGTATCCCTGGGCTTCTTCGAGCGGGTTCAAATTTTCCCGCTGCAAATTTTCGATTAGCGCCAGCTCCAACACTGCCCGGTCATCCGCCTCGCGCAGGATTACCGGCACTTCCGTCAACCCCAGCAGTTGTGCGGCTCGCCAGCGGCGCTCGCCCGCAATCAGCTCCAGCCGCCCTCGGCGCTCGCGCACAATCAGCGGCTGCACAATTCCCTGTTCCTTGATCGAGTCCGCCAGTTCGCGCAGTGTCTCCGGTGGAAAATCCTTCCGCGGCTGGAAGGGGCACGGCTGGATTCGCTCCAGCGGCACTCGCTGTACCCGCTCTCGCGTGTCGGGTATCGGTGTCGTTCCCGGCGCAAGAGTTGTGAACGGTGCCGGACCTGGCGGTGTTGCGAGAGGACTGCCCCCCAATAACGCGCCTAAGCCCCTGCCCAAAGCTGGCTTTGCCATGCGCTCAGAGTGTCCCAGCCCTCTAAAGTTGTCAATTCAGTCCACTGCCGGGTAGTGGCTCAGTTTGAAATTTCTCTGGTTAAACGGTGAGCGGTCAAGCATGGTGTGGCCATGCAGAAACGGAAGCTACCGCGTGACCCCAACTCCCTTGCCGCTCAAATCGTTGCCATGTCCACCGGCCAGCCATTACCTGGCAATAAGCCGGTTGAGGAAACCGACAGCGGCAAAAACCCTGCTGCTGTCGCTTTGGGCCGGTTGGGCGGGTTAAAGGGAGGCAAAGCTAGAGCCGCTGCCCTGTCCAAGAAAAAACGGGCAGAGATAGCAAAGATTGCTGCCGCTGCCCGATGGAAGAAAAGTGAAGATTAAGCCGCTTCACCTTCTGCCGAACCATCAGCCCCCGCCAACCTCTCATTAACATCCGGCGTTATATCAGTTTCCGCTACGATTGGCTTTTCGTGTGGGTTCACCCTGTTCCAATGGGCAAGGTCGAGAGTCAATTGCACCATATCGCCAACCACTTGTTCACGGCGGGCAAAAGCCGACTTAACCATGTGTTTGCGAGGGGCTTCATCAATATCAACCCAAAACACTCCTTGCCCTGGACCGTCTAGTTTAACTGCGTGATAAACGCGGTAGGGTTGGCCTGTTTTTGAATCCTGTCGTGTTGCTTCTGCGGCAGCTTGTGAGAATTCTTTTGCAAGTCTCTCTTCAGGACTGATTGGAGCGGGCGGTGGCCAGCCGTGCTTTGAAATCGCATAACTGGCGACTTCATGCATATCAATTTCCGTGTTGCCGGTTGATTTTTTCCACTCTTCGATTATGAAGAGCATTTCTTTGTGCTTTGTTGTCATACTTCTCCTTTCGATTTTATCCAACCGGAACGACATCGCCCCAGCCATCAACCGTTGCACCGCCGCGAGCCACAGTTGACCTAATTTTTACCAAATGGTTGTGAAAGCGTTTCCAGAGTTCGAGTTTGTTCCGTAATTGGCCAGCCACTAAGCCGGGATGAACCTGTAACGTGCGGGCAAAACCAACTACGTCCTGGTCGTAAAAGTAGGGTGCTTTGCGAGCGATAAAACTTTCTAGTGATTTTTGAGGCACGCAAAATTCAGCGGCCGCCCGATTCGCCACTCGCTCCTCTTCGACAATGTTAGCACCAATCCCAGCACGCTCACCTTCAAGTTCCACGTCAAGCATCATTGCATTTCGGCCATGTAACTGAATGACATGTTCAAGTTCGTGACGCAGCACAAACCAAAAATTGTCTATGCGGTCAAACCGAAGAGACATGGCAATAACGGGAGATGTGTCATTGATCCAGAAGCAGACGCCATCAATCCCTGCACTGGGCAATGATTCAACTATGACATATCGGATTCCGCATTCGGCGAGGATGCGCGGCACTTTTCGCGCCGCTTCCGCCGAACAAAGAAGTTCTTTTAATTTCGGCACTGCGTTACGCACCGCATTCGGAGAATAACGAGCAACAAGCATTTCACTCGCAATTTCCTTTACACGGTAGAGCCAGGCCAATTGTGTTGGTGTTGCTTCACCAAAGACATTCGTTTTTTTGGCAGCGTGTGGAAAAATCTCGATCTCATCAACCGATGAGACGCCAAAGAATTTTGCTATCGCGACTTCGACCTTATGGAAATCACGAATGTCGTCCGCCTCCAGCCAACCGCGTTTGATCATCTCGGAAACGGGTAGGCTGCCAAAAAGTTGAGCGCGTGTCGCCATGCCTGGGTCATTCACGGAAAGATAACGGGCTTGGGCGAGTTCATATTGTTTTTGAAGTTCAAGAAATGTTTCCGCTGGGACGCCAAATATGCCAGATAATGCCAGGGCCATTTCTGCATCCAGTGGTCGCTTACCGGCGATGATTTTATTAATTCCGGTTTCATCCGCTTTTAGGACAACTGCCAGCACCCGTTGAGTCCAACCGCGGGCATCCAACAATGCTTGAATTAGCTGCCCCGGCGTGCGATATTGTGTTGTTTCAATCATCGTTCGATTAATTTCTACCACATAAAGGCCAACCGCGTCAACAGGCAAATTGCCCTTTTTGTCAAATTGATACTTTTTGCTTGACCGATAATGCATTTTGTGTCATTTTGAGCGCATGAATGTTTTGAGCGTTGAACAGCGAAAACAGATAGTGGCGGCGCTCGTCGAGGGCAATTCCATGCGGGCAATTAGCCGCATGACTGGGGTATCTAGAAACACAATCAACAAGCTGCTGATTGATTTGGGAACTGCCTGCTCAATCTATCAGGACAAGGTTTTCCGCAATCTCAAGTGCCAGCGGATTCAATGCGACGAAATCTGGTCGTTCGTTGGCTGCAAACAAAAGAACGTGACGCCTGGCAACAAGGCTAATGGATGGGGTGATGTTTGGACCTGGGTTGCACTTTGCCCGGACACAAAACTTGTCCCCTGCTGGTTTGTGGCAAGCCGTGATGCCGGGGCCGCCTACCATTTCATCCACGATCTCAAGGGTAGGTTAGCGAACCGAGTGCAATTAACCACGGATGGCCACAAAGCATATCTGAGTGCCGTAGAAGATGCCTTTGGCGCAGAGATTGACTACGCGATGTTACAAAAGATTTATGGAGCCGCACCCGAAGGGCCGGAAGTGCGCTACAGCCCGGCGCAGTGCATGGGAGCAAGGAAGGCCGTCATATCTGGTAAACCTGATTTTAGGCATGTGTCAACGAGCTTCGTGGAACGCCAGAATTTGACGATGCGGATGTCTATGCGCCGTTTCACCCGACTCACTAATGGATTCTCGAAGAAGGTTGAGAATCACGAGCACATGTTGGCACTTCACTACATGAGCTACAATTTCTGTCGCATTCACCAGACTTTGCGCGTCACGCCAGCAATGGAAGCGGGGATTGCCGACCACGTTTGGAGTTTGGAGGAAATTATTTCGTTGCCGCAACTGTCTTTTCAAGCGGGTCGTTCATTGGAGGCGGCAAGTTTTCCTTTAAAATAATCTAAAATCAGGTTATCTGGAATGTCTGTGCCTTTTCGATTCGCGCCGCCCATTTCGTACCAGGTTTTATACCACGGAGTTCCGGGTTGATGGGTCATCTCCGACAATTGGAATGCGGTTAAATGGCCATAGATTTCCCATATTTTGGCCATAAAAGCATCCACAAACGGGCTAGGTTCAAGCTTCGGTGTTACAAGTTTAAAGCTTTGCAGATCATTGCCTTCAAATTCTTGGCCGGGCTCCGTGATTGGATTAGAACCGTACTCCTTGAAAGAATGATATATCGAAGGTACTACAGGCCCGAATTGCCAAGCCTCGATTCGTTCGTCAATAAGGCTGTTGCCAGTGATTGCTAAGTGCCATCCATGAGCAAAATAAATCAGTTTCAACAGCTTCATCAGCGTAAGGTTGTCTGATTCGTTTGCAACTCCCACGAACTGATTTGCAACAGCCAGGGATTTAAATGGTGCTTCCATAGCACATACTTAACACTGCGCAAACGGATTGCAAGTTAAACTGAGCCACTACCCACTGCCGTACCAGGGCAGACGCATCTAAACAGATCGTGGGAGTGTGCCATTTTGGCATGGTACTTTTGGGGGTACTGTATAAATGAGAGGGGATGAAAAGCACGCAATTCTCTCTGAGTTTGGTAGCGCACCTTAAATCGATAGAAGATCCGCGGGTTGATCGCACCCGGGATCATGAGCTGATCGACATTCTGGTGATCGCCGTGTGCACGTTGTTGTGCGCGGGCGAAACGTTCAATGACATGGAGGATTTTGGGCACGCCAAACACGCTTGGTTTAAAACGTTTCTGACTCTGCGCAACGGCATTCCGGCGCACGACACGTTCAATCGGGTATTTGCGGCTCTGGATCCGTAGCAGTTTCTGGATTGTTTTTTGCGGTGGACGCAAAGCCTGCGCCAGGCAGTGCATCAGGAGATCGTGGCGCTGGATGGCAAAGCGCTGCGGCGGGCTTTAAACAAGGATCAAAGTGTCAAATATGTCGTCAGCGCTTGGGCCGAGAGTAATGGTTTGGTTCTGGGCCAGTTGAAGGTGCCGGACAAGAGCAACGAGATCACTGCGGTGCCCGAACTGTTGCGCGTATTGGAACTGGCTGGTTGCATCGTGACGGTCGACGCCATGGGGTGCCAGAAGAAGATCGTCAGGGAGATCCTGGAGTCGGACGCCGATTATGTGGTGGCGCTCAAGGGCAAACAACTTATCGCCGGTTGGGACCACGCTTATCTCCTCCGCTTACTTGGAATTTAGATGCGTCTGCCCTGCTGCCGCACAGCGCAGCCCGATGCTTGATCAATCTTCCAGCCGCTCCGCCTCTTCCATTCCGCGGTCATCAGGAGCGGATCATCGTTAGGAGCATCTTGAACCGTTTCAATGCCTTCAGAGCGTGCGGTTGCCCGGCGGGCATCAGCAGCATTTCGCCGCCGCACACACGATGGGGTTGCCCCGAAATGGAGATTTCCGCTTCCCCTTCCACCACCTGCGCTAGCGCGTCGAATGGCGCGGTGTGTTCGCTCAGGCCCTGGCCCTCGTCGAAGGCAAAAACGGTCACGTTGCCGGTGGGTTTCCTCACAACCTCACGGCTCACCACCGCCCCTTCCTGATAGTTCACAAGGTCGCCGGCTTTGGCCACTTGGCCTCCGGACAAACCTCCCGGCTTCGAAACTTTATCACTCTTCATGTTTCCTCGTTCAGTTGCTGGCTGCTTTCCCCAAGCCAGCTTGTCGTTGTGACGCCATGGCGTGTTGTAACACGCGCTCGCCTTTCATATTAACGCCCGTCCCAGTGGCCCGTTCCAACCCGCCAGTTGCCGCCCGTTTCAGGCGCGACGGCCAGCCAGCCTGTTTTGTATTGCCTCACAGAGTTTTTCGGGTTCGTCGGTGCCGATGCGGCAGTGGCTGCCGTTCCGCATTTGCAACTCCACAGCGCCGAAACCTGACACGTTGTAGAGCCAGCCGCCGGGCCCATAGTGGATACCCCAGCCATACAGCCAGCTATTACGGACCGGTTGAGCTGATTTTACATCCGCCAGTTGAAACGTCTTCCGAATCAGCCCGATGCCGAATCGAAGATGAATCGACTCATCATCAACAATCACTGTGAGGTTGG
>CAIQQM010000017.1 GCA_903873945.1 uncultured Verrucomicrobiota bacterium | reverse complement strand
GTCTTTCACGCGCCAGCCGTCACTAAACAGAATAAGAGGCAACAGCGGGCAACAAAGCGCCGTTAATGAGCAGCAAGGGGCAGCAAGAGGCAAAATTCTTTTCTAAAACCCACTTGACGAATCTTGCGCCGCCAGAACTTCACGCCATCGAACGCGCCAAACGCCGCTTCTCCTTTCTGGGCGCACAACGATGCGGAGAGTGGAGCGCAGGGCGGGGGGGTATTACTTGACGAGGTGATTTCCTTGTGCCATCCTATGGCTACAATGAGTGGGGCTAACAAGGAATTCTCGCTCAGCCGCGCAGCGTTGATTACATGCGGGCAGGCAAAAATTAGTTTCAGGAGATAGCCAAAGGAGAATCCATAAAGAAACTGCTCACAATGGCGGGCCTCTTCGGCGTTGTGCTTTCACCCTTCGCTGCACCCATTGGCCTTGTCGATTTTGAGAACTTCAACAACTCTCTGATTTACACCAACTCGGTGCACAATGGACCAGCAACCGGGCTGATGTCTGGGCCAGCGGGCACGATGTCGCCGTTTAATGCGCCACCGGGATCGTACGTTTTCATGGTTTTCGCTGCTCCCACCAGCCAAACGACCGTGGATGCCAGCTTGTCCGGGTGGGCTGCCGAGGCTTATGGAGTCAACACGGCTACCCCTGGGCTAATGAACGGGAACATCACAACCGACCCGGGCGCCTTGCTCACCACCTATGGCTCCGGGGAGACAGCCAATTTCCTGGTTGTCGGTTGGTCCGCGAACATCGGCGACAATTGGGGCCAAGTATCGACTTGGTGGAACAACGGAAACCCGTCGGGCCCAAGCGGCTGGTTCGGAATCTCCGACATCGCGCAAGACGTTGTTGTCGGCGGCGGTCCCTACCCCGTCCCCACCATTTTCGGACCAACGGTGGGTTATGAAATTCAAGGATTCACTCTCAATTTATACAACCTGCCGCCTAATGTCAGCGACACGGGCTGTGCGACCACTTTATCTGGAACTGGCGCTACCCTCAACGGAACCGCAAATCCAAATAGAACAGCCGCCAGCGCATGGTTCCAGTGGGGAACGTCTGCGGCCTACGGCAACACTAGTCCCATCGTGAACCTTGGCAGCGGAGTGACCAATATCGCGGTCAGCACTGTCCTGACCGGCCTCACTCCCGGCGTGAGTTACCACTATCGCCTGGTGACGACCAACACCGTTGGCACGACTTACGGCAGCGACTGCGCTTTTTCTACACCACCGGGCACGCTTACAGTCACCAGCCTTGCAGACAGCGGCCCAGGCACGCTGCGAGACCTGGTTTCCGCCGCGTCGTGCGACCAAGTGATCACGTTCGCTCCAGGCTTGGCGGGGACGATCACCTTGACCGGGCCGCTTCCGATTGTGCGTAACGTGGTGATCGCAGGCCCCGGAGCTTCCACCCTGACGATCAGCGGCAATAACTCCACACCAGTTCTGAGCGTGGGGGCGACGGCCAGTGTCTCGGGCGTCACCATCTCCGGGGGCTTTGAAGGAGGCGGCTATCCGAGCGGCGCAGGCATTAGGAACGGCGGCAATCTGACGCTGTCCAACTGCGTCGTCACTGGAAACTCCGAGCAGGGCTGGTCGCTCGGCGGAGCAATCTTCAATTGCGGCACGCTGCGCCTGGTCGGCTGCACGTTCAGCGGCAATACAGCGATCGGGCCCGTCGGCGGAAACGGGGTCAATGCGAGTTCGGGGGTCCAGGCCGGGGATGGTTATCCGGGCCACGAGGCCAGGGGCGGTGCGATTTACAACACGGGAACCCTGACCGCCCTGAATTGCTCGTTTTCCGGCAACATCGCGCAAGGTGGGAACGGTGGTAACGGTGGGAACGGCGGAACCTATGGTGCGGGCGGAAAGGGAGGCAACGGTGGCAACGGTCTGGGCGGGGCGATCGAAACCTCAGGGAGCTGCACGCTGATCAACTGTACGATTGACGGGAACACGGTCACGCTGGGTACAGGGGGGACGGGTGGGTCGCAGGTTGGGCCGCCGACCCAAGCCCCGAACGGGACTAATGGGATCTCTCTGGGTGGCGGCATTCACATTTCTTCGGGCGGGTCGGTGACGCTCCTGAATACCATCGCAGCCCAGGACACCGGGGCCAGCCCGGATACGAGCGGGAGTTTCACCAGTCAGGGACACAATCTAATCGGCGCGACAAACGGCAGCAGCGGGTGGCTGGCCAGCGATTTGACGGGCAGCACCAACACAACCATTATCAATGCCCGGCTGGGGGCATTGCAGGACAATGGCGGACCGACACCGACGATGGCCTTGGCCCAGAACAGCCCTGCTCTGGATGCCGGGGACGGAACCGTGATGAACTCGCCCACCAGCCTCACTGTTGACCAGCGTGGCTGGCCGCGAAAGTTGGGAGCGCAAGTAGATATTGGAGCGTTCGAAGCCCTCCCGCCGCTTCCAAGTCCCAGCCCTGCGGGAACTGCTTTGAGTTTTGATGGCGCAGCGACATATTTATCCATTGGAGCCGCGTCGGTGCCAACCCCTTGGACAGCGGAGTTCTGGGTCAACCGGCTGGATGCGCCCAGTTATTCAGCCAGTCTGCTCGGGGATGGCAGCACCGCGTTGAAACTGGAGCAGTTTAACTACACGCGCAAAGTCGGCTTCACCCGGTTTGGCGTCGCCGATTACACGTTCAATTACAGCGCCCCGACCGGCACCTGGGTGCATCTCGCGTTTGTCGCCGATACGCAGACCCGGCTTTACGTCAATGGAGTGTTGCAGGACTCCAATCCCAACACCATTAATCTTCCGTTGGGAAGGCTAGGCTACGACAGCAGCGGCGACGCCGATTATATGCGGGGCACACTTGACGAAGTCCGGCTCTGGAAGGTGGCTCGCAGCCAGGCCCAAATTCAGGCCAACATGAACCGGACGCTTTCCGTGCCGCAATCCAACTTGATAGCCTACTGGCGGTTTGACGAGGGGACTGGCCTAACAACGGGCGATTCGAGCGGAACCGGCAAGACTGGCACTCTGGTAAACAGCCCCTTGTGGGTGACTTCAACAGCGCCGTTCTCTCCGAATCTATTCCCCACGCCTTCCGGCTCCAATATCATCATCTCCTGGGCCTCGCCGCCAGCCGGGTTCGCGCTGCAGGAAAGCAGCGACCTCCTGAACTGGACCGCCGTAACCCTGCCCGTTTTGGACGATCACGTAGCCAAAACCGTCATTGTCCCCACAAGCCAGAGCAAGAAGTTTTACCGGCTCGAAAAGCAGTAGTCGCAGCTATGAACTGCCTAATGCGCAGCGGGAATTGGCGCTCGGTCCCGACCACCACTCTGAAACTGTTGATCTGTCTTTCAGCTTCATTTAGGAAAGGGTCAGTCCTATAGTCCTTGCGCAATCAGCAAGGCTTAAAACAGCGACAACATAGGTTTCGCGGCGCTGGCGGCACTATCCCCAAAGCGACTCACACCAGGGCTTTCGACCACGCTACCGCTTCTCTCTTTTTCTGTGAAATCTGTGCCATCTGTGGCTAAAAATCCGTGTTCAATCCGTGTAAATCTGTGGCTAATTCCGGCTGTAATGGGAAGTCGAACTTCGACTCTGTGAAATCTGTGCTTATGCGAGGCCGACGTTTGGCCTGTGTGAATCCGTGGCTTCCTCTTCCCCAATCCGCATATCCACCCCCCCCTCCTTACGTGCCCGCTAGCATTAATTAGCCTTGCAATTCCCGTCTAACCCGTTAAGCTCAAACCCTGTCACCCTTGGTCAGGAGCTTGGGTGCTTGGAACAAGGCTTCTGCCAGAGCTTGACGTCGGAAAATGCTGTCAGCCACCTTGCATCTTGACTGCCCAGGCGGACCTTCTGCCAAAGCCCGCCGCTCTCCGCTCCGCAACACCCTGTGAAAACCCTCCTGGCAATTCCACTCCTTCTCGGCGCAGTGTCCCTGTCCCAAGGCCAACTGGTTGATTTCGAGAACTTCAACAACTCCTTGATCTACACGAATTCAGTGCACAACGGACCAGCCACCGGGCTGATGTCCGGGACGGCAGGTCAGATGTACCCGTTTCAAGCCGGGAGTTATGTTTTTGAGCTATTCGCAGCGGAAACAAGTACGACGACCATTGACGCTACCCTCGGCGGTGGCAGAGCTTTAGATAATGGTGGCTGGGGTTCGGAGGCTTATGGAGTCAACACGGCTACCCCTGGGCTAATGAACGGGAACATCACAACCGACCCGGGCACTCTCATCGGCTGGGGCGGCGGGGAGACAGCCAATTTCGTAGTTGTCGGCTGGTCGGCGAATCTCGGCGACAGTTGGGCATCTTACGCGGGTCACCCCGATTCCGTAAAGGCTTGGTGGAACAACGGTAACCCCACCAACGGCGTGGCCGGCTGGTTCGGAATCTCCGACATCGCGCAGGATGTTGTCGTTGGGGGAGGCGGGATTCCCGTACCCACCATCTTCGGCCCAACGGCGGGTTACGAAGTCCAAGGTTTCACGCTTAATTTGTACACGCCGGCGTTGCTGTCGGTTCCCAACAGCGCCGGGACGGCGTTGCGTTTCAACGGCACGAACAGCCAGATGCAGATTGGCAAGTCTGAACTGTCCCCACCCTGGACTGCTGAGTTCTGGGTGAATCGGCAGGATGCGCCAAGCTACTCGGCCGCCCTGTTGTCCGACACGAATTACGCGTTGAAACTCGAGCAGTTCAACTACACGCGCAAGGTTGGATTCACACGGTTTAACGTGGCCGATTACGTGTTCAACTACAGCGCTCCGACGAACAAGTGGGTGCATCTGGCGTTTGTGTGTGACTCCAACACCCGGCTGTATGTGAACGGGGTGTTGACGGATCAGAATACCGCGACCATTTCGCTGCCGATGGATCAACTCGGCTGGGATGCGCACTCGGGTGATTATTGCACTGGTCTGTTGGACGAGGTCCGCGTGTGGAACGTCGCTCGGAGCCAGGCGGTTCTGCAGGCAAACATGTGCCGTACGCTGTCGCTTCCGCAGAGCGGCCTGGTTGCCTACTGGCGGTTTGATGAAGGAGCTGGCACGACGGCTAACGATTCCACGGGAAACGGTAACACGGGCACTTTGGTCAACCTGCCGTTGTGGGGGTGGGACTATTCCACCGCGCCATTCTCGCCTTACCTATTCGTCACCAATTCCGCGACAACCATGACTGTCGCGTGGTGCTCGGCTCCGGCTGGCTATGTGCTGCAGGAAAGCAGCGACGTGCTGAACTGGACCAACTCAGCGCTCTCCGTCCCGGACAACCAGGTAACGAAAACCGTCAGTGTCCCGATAGGACAGGTTGGGAAGTTCTACCGGCTTAAGAAGCAGTAGGCGCAGCTATGAACTGCCTAACGCGCAGCGGGAATTGGCGCTCGGTCCCGACCACCATTCTGAACTGTTGATCTGTCTTTCAGCTTCATTTAGGAAAGGGTCAGGGAAGGGATCAGTCCTATAATCTTTGCGCAACCAGCAAGTCTTAGAAAAGCGACAACATAGATTTCGCGACGCTGGCGGCACCATCGCCAAAGCGACTCACGCTTGGGCGTTCGACCACGTTGCTGCTTCTCGCAGCTCAACACGCCCCGCATAATGGGAAATGCGCCTCGCAGCTTCGTTCGCTCGTCGGCAGGCAGCCCCGACTGCCAGCCACGAGGCAATCGTGGCTGGCATCGGGGCTGCATCTCTGCCGCCGAGCTGCCACTTCGCTCCGGACAAAGACAACGTCAGTTAAATTGACTCCTTCGGGCTGTCGGTGGTTTTGCCATCTCCTGTGTCACCAGAGCTGCCAGCGTCTGGTCGCAGCTCGGTGGCAGCAGTTGCAGTGTTGCGTCGCGGCGTTCTATTTCCATCGCGTTACATTGCCGTTGCAGTTCTGGGTGG
>CAIQQM010000016.1 GCA_903873945.1 uncultured Verrucomicrobiota bacterium | reverse complement strand
TTCGCGCCGCCAGCCCCCCGAGGGGGGCTCTTCCTCTTCTTTTCTACTACGGTCTCTTCATTCACGTTAACACTCCATTTATCATTGGAGTGTCAACCACTTTCCTGCTTAACTCGGTCTCATGAACTGGTCGTTAGGACAACGCCCAGTTCCGGCGCTCATCTCGGTGCCGACACCATTGACTATCAGAAACCCTATCAGGCCGCCGGGCTTGACCGTGCCATCCCTTGGTATGAGGCCATCGGCAACCACGACCAGTTTTGGATGGGCGTCGGCTACCCGACCGAGAAAGTGCGGCAGACATTGGTGGGCAGCGCGGTTCTCAACATGAGCCCCAACGTCCTGGCCGCGAATGCCTCTGAGGGCACCGGCATTTATATGGGTGTGGTGGATGGCACTACACACTACGGCGAGGTGATCAAAGGCGGGCCGACGAATCTCTTTACGACGCCTCCCACGGTCGTCGCCGATCCGAACCGCCACTCCCTCACGACGGAATACACGGCGAACACCCTAGCCTGCACAAACTACATGAGTGAATTCTTCAATACCGAATCGTTCCCGAAGGGACACGGATTCAGCCGGAGCAACCTTGAAAACAATTCCGCCTGCTACTCGTTTGCGCCGACGACGAATCTGCCGCTTGAGGTGATCGTGTTTGACGATACCTGCAAGCGGATCGGCCCTTCCGGCGGCCCGATGTTTTACGGCGGTGGCTGGGTTGACGCGGCGCGTTACGCCTGGCTCACCAACGAGCTGCAACAGGGACAGGATGCCGGCCAGCTCATGATCATCGCAGCCCATATCCCCATTGATCCGCAAGCGGACCTTTTCGATACGAAACACAACGCCCCGCAATTCTACGTCACGCCCAAAAATCAAAGCCGGTTTCCCGACTGTAAAACGGAGGCGCAAATGCTCGCCACTCTCCATCAATATCCTAATCTCCTGATGTTCATGTGCGGACATCGCCACATGAATACGGTCACCCCGCAACCGTCACCGGACTCGGCCCATCCGGAAAATGGTTTCTGGGAGGTAGAGACTCCGTCGCTGCGGGACTTCCCCCAGCAGTTCCGCACTTGGGAGATCCGCCGTAACAGCGACAATACCATTTCCATCGTCACGACCGATGTCGATCCCCAGGTTGAGGACGCGACGCCCGCATCCGATTCGCGCGGGTTTGCCATCGGCGCCTCGCGGACAGTCGGCATCACCTCTCTCGCCGACACAACATCGCATGCGTATAATGCGGAACTGGTCAAGCCCTTGACCCCCGCCATGCAGGCGAAGATCGCCGGTTACGGAGCGCCGTTGGGTCATCCCTGGCGCTGACGCTAAAAACGAAATCCCTTTCCATTCGATGCCATGAAAACGCTCGCCGTTATTCCGTGCATCCTTGTTCTTTTGATCGCTTCGGTCCGTGCCGGCGATTCCCTTCCCTCCTGGAACGACACGGGGCCGAAGAAGGCCATCATCGCCTTTGTCGAGCAGGTCACCAGGCCTGATTCCCCCGCTTTCGTGCCGGTTGCGAAACGCATCGCCACCTTCGACAACGACGGCACGCTCTGGGCGGAGCAGCCGATATATTTCCAGAACTACTTTATTTTTGATCGCATCAAAGCCCTCGCGCCGCAGCATCCGGAGTGGATAAGCCGAGAGCCGTTCGCCTCGGTGATCAAAGGTGACCTGAAGTCCGCGGTGGCCGGCGGCGATCAGGCACAACTTGAGATGGCGATAGCTACGCAGTCAGGAATGACCACCGATGAATTTGAAAAAGCCGTGACGAACTGGATTGCCACCGCGAGGCATCCCCAGACCGGGCGGCTCTATACCGGGATGGTTTACCAGCCCATGCTCGAACTGCTGGCCTATTTGCGCGCAAACGGGTTCAAGACCTTCATTGTTTCCGGCGGCGGCATCGACTTCATGCGCCCGTGGTCGGAGAAGGTCTATGGCATCCCGCCCGAACAAGTCATCGGCAGCAGCATGAAGACGAAGTTTGAACTTCGTAACGGCAAGCCGGTGCTTGTAGGCTTGCCGGAGCTGAACTTCATTGACGACAACGCCGGCAAGCCCGTTGGCATCCAATCTCACATCGGCCGCCGTCCGATTGCTGCATTTGGTAATTCCGATGGCGACCTGCAAATGATGCAATGGACCGACGCCGGCAGCGGCCCTCGTTTTTGTCTTTTTGTCCACCATACCGATGCCAAACGTGAGTGGGCTTATGACCGCAAGTCGGTCAATGGCCGCTTCGACAAAGCCCTCGATGAAGCCCGGGCCAAAGGCTGGACGGTTGTGAGTATGAAAGACGATTGGAATGTCGTCTTTGTGGGTGATAAAAAATGAAGCAATCGCTTGGAACCGAACAAATCACCATCGCCGTCAGACGGATGCCCAAATCCATGAAATTTAAAACCCTTTTCGCCCTTGCTCTCACTACCAGTTTGGCTCCCCTGACATTGCCCGCCGAAGAAGGAGGCAGCGGCCATTACCTGCCCGGCGCGATGGCCTCGTTCATTGACGCATTGCCGGGACGCGAGGCGTTCGCTTATGTAAACGCGGTTACCTATTATAACGGCTCCGCCAGCGGCTCTCGTCGACTGAATCCGGGCGGCCAGGTGGTGGCAAACATTAACGGCACGGTTTACGCCGACTCTTCGACACTCCTTTATCAGACGTCGTGGAAGATTCTCGGTGGCCAATACGCCGCCGCCGTGACCATCCCTTATGTCTCGATGACGGTGGACGGTGACGTGCAGATCGGTCCCATCACCGGCAAGCGCCGCGGCACCGCTAGCGGCCTTGGCGACATCGAGGTTCAACCGCTTATGCTTGGATGGACCAATGGGGACTTGAAGTTTGGCGCCACCTTTGGCGTCTACGTACCGACGGGCGAATATGAAAAGGGCGCCCTTGCCAACGTCGGCAAGAACTACTGGACCTTCGAGCCGGGCCTGAGCGTAAGCTGGCTCAGCAGCAGGATCGGCACTGAAGTCAGTCTCTTTGCCGGCTACGATTCCAGCACCAAAGACAAACTGACCGACTACCAGAGCGGCGACGTGTTTCACCTCGACGCGACGCTGGCCCAGCATCTTCCATTGTTCGGCGGCTCCATCGGGGTGGGGGCAAATGCCTTTTACTACCAGCAGATCAGCGCCGATACCGGCAGCGGAGCCAGCCTCGGCAGCCTGGAAGGCCGCACCGTCGGCGTTGGCCCGGTGTTGTCTTACGCAACCAGGATCGGCCGAACCAGGACGACGGATCTTGTGGCCGAACTCAAATGGTTGCCCGAACTTGACGTTCAACATCGCCTCCAGGGCGACCTGATCTGGTTCAAGTTTGCGCTGGTGTTCTGAACCCATGAATACAAGAGTTCCTTCTGTGACGCGAATTTGAATTATGAGTTCGATCACCATCGGCTTGATCGCTGCCGGATGCACGTTTAGCGGCGCCCTGCTCGGTGTATGGCTGCAAAAGCGGTTGCCCCGCCACCATTTGGACAAGGATTCGCACGAGGTTGTGAAACTGGGCGCTGGGATGCTCGCGACGATCACCGCACTGGTTCTGGGTTTGTTGGTCAGCTCGGCCAAGGGCACCTTCGATACGATCAACGAAGGGATCAAGCAAGTGAGTGCCAAGACCATCCTTTTGGACCGAATCCTGGCCCAGTACGGTCCGGATGCCCAGGCCGTCCGTGAGCAAATAAAGCGGTCGGTCGCCGCCAGCCTGGAGTCCGCCCGGTTGCGAAAGCCGGTCGGCGCAGCGGAATCGACGGCCGTTCAGCTCACGAATCGGGTTGAACTGGTTCAGAGTCGGTTGCGCGAACTGACACCGCAAACCGAAGCTCAGCACCAGTTGCTCGCGCAGGCCAGCCAGATCGCCGGCGACCTGGCGCAAACGCGCTGGCTGCTGATGGAAGAGGCGTAAAGCGAGCTTCCGCTGCCGATGCTCGTCATCCTGATCTGCTGGCTCACGATCCTTTTCGTCAGCTTCGGCCTTTTCGCGCCGCGCAATGCTACGGTGGTCACTGTGCTGTTCGTGTGCGCCTGCTCGATGTCCGCCGCGATCTTCCTTATCCTGGAGCTCAACTGTAAAAGCGCGTCCGGTTTGAGAAAGAATTGAAAGGGTTTGAGCAACTTTGCTCTTTTTCGGCCCCAAAAGGCTATTAACTCTCGCTGATGGCCATCAAACCCAAAAACCGTGCGCCCAGGATTCGATTACAGCCGCTT
>CAIQQM010000015.1 GCA_903873945.1 uncultured Verrucomicrobiota bacterium | reverse complement strand
CGCCTGTGACTGGATTTCTGAAAGGGCTTGGAGAACCAAAACCTTTTCGCAAATTCCCCTGCATCGATCGGTTTACAACGCCTGCAGGGGAGCCTTTCCTGAACTCGCATCGCAGGTGGTTATTCGAGCCAACGCTAAGGTCGTTGACGCCTATAAATCGGACGTAGCGGTACAAAGGAAGTTTCGCCCTTTGGGCTCTTTTCCGTATGACGCTAGACTGCTTTCGTGGAACCTGGCCAAGTCGGTCGTAAGCGTTTGGAGCTTGGCCGGTCGATTGCGCATTCCCTTCATCTGTGGGAAGCGGCAACTCCAGATGCTCTCTTACGATAGGGGCGAAGCGGATCTGGTTTTCCGAGATGGTTCGTTTTACCTGTTTGTCTCTGTCAGCCTCCCCGAGACGGAAACCCCTCCTTGTGAGGATTGGTTGGGGGTGGACCTGGGCCTTGTCAATATTGCAGCAGATTCTGAAGGCAGAACCTACGGTGAGGCCAAAAAGATCGCCGGAATCAGGAAACGACGTTGGCGGCAACGCAAGCGCCTTCAGTCCAAATGCACTCGTTCTGCCAAGCGGGTTCTCAAGCGCCTCCGAAGGCGTGAAACCCGCTTCATCCATCATCAAAACCACATAATTTCGAAACAGATTTGCGCCGAGGCCAAACGCACCAGCCGCGGGATAGCCCTTGAAGACCTCAAGGGCATCCGTGGTCGGATAAGGGCTTCCAAGGCTCAACGGCGCATCCTGCACTCTTGGGCGTTTGCGGACCTGCAGTCCAAAATCGCTTACAAGTGCAGGCATAACGGCATCCCGATCAAGTTCGTGGATCCCAGAAACACCAGCCGGAGCTGTCCTGCTTGCGGGCACGTAGCCAAAGGCAATCGCAAGACTAGGGACCGATTCGCATGCGTGAACTGTGGGTTCACCGCCGATGCCGATACCAACGCAGCGGGAATTATTTCTCGCCGGGCCGCTATAGACCGGCCGCACGAACGAGATGGTGTTAGGGCTCATGTTCGATGATTGGCTTATTACCAATCAGGTCTATTCAGCGGTCAAGCGGCCGGGGCGACGGCCGGCTTGCGGCGCAGAGCCCGAATGTCTGGGGCATGTTTTTGCATGATGGGAATGAGTTTGGCCGGTGTCAGCACCTCGACCCGGAGGCTGTCCTCGTTGGTCACCTTGACCTTGCCGGCATTCCTCCCCGCGGCCATGGCGCCATTGAGCTTTACCTGGGCTGCGGCCAATTCCTTTTGAGCGTCCAGGATGGCCTTAATCTCGGGGCTGGTATCTTCGGGATCGAACTGCGCGTGGCTTTGGGGATTGATGTCGGCCAGGATCACATCCTTGCGGGTAATGACGAAGAGGCTCTTGGCGCCTTGAGGCAGAACCCGCCTCAGCGCTATCAGCGCCGCTCTCTTCCTGGCCTCCTTCTCGCGATCGATGCCTTTGTTGGCCCGTACGAGCTGGATGAAATTGCGCAGTTCGGCGGGCAGTTCCCGGATGCGGGTGAATGTGTTCATGGCGCTTTCCTGGCGTGAGCTTTTTTTGCCCGAAGAAGTGCAGCCGTTCTGCTCACTGAAAACACCGGCATGTGGGCCGGACCGGTTGTGGCGGGTTTAGCAACCGGCCATTTGCAAAACAGGGCGGCGAGGTTTCGCCGGGGCATCGGTGACGAAGCCTTTTGAGCGTAGCTCCGCTTGGCATACCTCCTGCCGCAGCTTGGTCTGCAAGGCCAGCGCGCGATCGCGAAGCACCATCTTTTCCCGCAGCTCGCAGACGTTAAGGGGGTGCTGCTGGAGAACTTGGTTCCAGAGTTCCACGCTGCCCATGTAAACCGTGATGGCTTCGTTAAAGCGATGAACTTTGGCGCCGGTTGCCGCCCTTTGCGCCTGGACCACCAGGTAGTAATCCAGTTCCAGAGCCTCGAGAGTGACGCAACGCCCGCAAATGGTGCGAGAACAGGCCAGGCATTCGGGGTTTCGGTTCAACTGGCTGGAGAATCCCGCCCACTGCGCGAGGCTCTCGCGGTTCAGCCTGGCGGCGGGAGCGTTCCCGCGGGTTTCGCTTCCTCTGCCAACCCTGCCGCCACTGCCACTTTTATAGGTTTCGCCGTTTGGCTCGCTCATAAGGGGCGGAGAAAAAAAATATCCCCGCTCTCCTATTATAAGTCCCGCTAGAGGAGCCTGGGCGGTTCCGTGGTCATCCGCCTCAACTTTTTTGGGGCCTATAATGGTTCATGATGCTCTCACCCTCGCTGGTGGGCACGTTGCGGACCTTTAACCAGATGGACCCGGCTACCCGTTCCGGCATGTTGCCCGTGCGGGATGGCAGGGCTTTTGGAGCGAAGGTGCTGACGATGACGCCTCCGCCGGAGCATCCGGCGCCTAGGGGACCGGCCAGCCTCCAGGACTCGTCGAATTCACTGGAGGCTGGGGTTCTGGCGGCGCCTCGCGAGCAGGCGGATGCGCACCTGGCGCCAAAAGCGGCGCACCCGCTCGAGGGTGGGGCAGGAAACCCCGTGGATCCGGAGACTCTAGCCTCCGAAGCCGGTGATAAAATCAAGGAGGCCAGGTTCGATCCTTACGCTTTCAGTCCGCACCAAGCGCCCGGGATGGATTTGGGCTGACGATGCCTGCGTTGACCCTCAAACAGCCGCAAGCGGTTTTTGGTCTGCCCTCGCGCGACCCCAGGGTGCTTGCCGATTTCGACCGCTACCTCTCCCAGGTGGCAGCCGCGCTGGCCAGATGCGGCTGGGATAAAAACATTCTGGAGATGCTCGACTTGCTGCCCCAGGTGTTTCTTCGCCTGGACGATAGCGTGGCGCTGGACATCAATTCCCTGCACGTGCTGTATCGCCACATGTACGTGGTGCTGCAGGCCTATCAGCAGCAGGGCAACCCGCAACTGGAGGAAATCCTCCAGCTCTCTCCGGAGTATTCTTTCCACCTCCTGAACTGGCTTCGTGCTTGCCCGGATCGTAAAACATCAAACCCCGTCGAGGCATTCAAGCAGGCCCTGTTGCCGGATCCGTTCTGGGCCATCCAATGGCAGCGTCTCCAGCCCGATCCCGCCTATTACGCTCGGATTCTGGACTTCGTTCATGGGTCGCGCGAGCTGAACGCGAGGAGCGCGTGGGCCTGGCATCAAATGCGGGCCCCTCGGCTGACGCGCGCCGCTGCTTTGGCCGACCTCAACCGGTCACTGCCGCTCCTGCTGACCGATCCGCAGCTGTGTTTCAATTTGCTGGATTTCTACCCGGAGCTTGATCCCAAGGTGCTCTTTCGAAGCGCTTTCAGGCACCCGGATTGGATGCTGGCCTGGGCCTGCCGGTTTCCCGGCGAGTATGATCAGGTGGTGCAACGGGAACTGTTGCGGCAGCCCGCCTGGCTGGTGGAGTACACGGTTCGCTGCAAGCCAACCAACGCGCGAGATCTCCTAACTGGGGCACGGGAGCGCTGCCGCAACGATTGGCTGACTCCCTGGCTGGATCTTTACCTTAGCCGCAACAAATGACCGTGTTGATCCCAAGGTGATGCGCATTGTGAGCCCGTGGATTTTTGCGAACACCAGGACGCTCCCGATT
>CAIQQM010000014.1 GCA_903873945.1 uncultured Verrucomicrobiota bacterium | reverse complement strand
TTCTCCTTCCAGCGGGCTGACCGCTCCGTAAACATATTGAAACTCCCGTTCGTAGCCATTGTCCACCACCGGACGGTGTGGCGCGGGAGCCCAGCAGCGCCGAATCCGCACCATGCGTCCAAAGCGGGCTTCGTCTTGAAACATCAACCGAACATGACGCCCCTTGACCACGTTCGGGGTCAGCAGGGTTGCCAGCACTTCTGGGAGTTTTTTTTCCACGCCTCCTGAACCTCAGGCTTGCTCTTTGGATGGCGCGTGTCGGGCGCCACCTTTCGCCAGCCATGACGTGCCAACAAGCGGTAGACCACCGAGGGCTTGACCGGTTGGCCGAGACGTTGCGACAGAGCGGCCCGAATCGGGGAAACGACCACCAAATGGCCGGTGGCAGCGCTTTCCAGCCACGGTTTTAAGAACGCGACTTCTTCCTCTGGGGTGAGGAGGGATTTCCGGCGTCCGCCCCAGTTGCGGGCAGGGTTGGGCAGCGCCGACGGGTGCTTGCGAAAGGCGGCCTGAAGGCGCGGCACGGTCGCCCGGCCAACGCCCAGAACGGCGGCGGTCTGTTCAAGGGTGGCCCCGAACAACGCCGGCAGCAGCACCGCCTGACATTGTCGCAGGGATTGGACAGAGGTGGTGACGGCGGCGGTCAGTTGCGCCCGCTTAACAACGAGTGGATCAATCCGGCGTGGTCTTGCCATGCCGAAACTCTACCACTGTTCGGCTCATCTTGGAAGCGAATTAGAATTAAGGAGGGGTCACGGCCCGGTAAAACCTCCGGAGAGAGCTGCTGGCCACGGGATTGGTGTACCAAAGCTGACCGCCGACCAAAGAATTGGTCGCAACCGAACCCCAGTTCGACAGAGTCGTCGAACTCTGGACGACAACCCCCTGCGGGGCATTCCCGGTGACTCGGAAGGCGAATTTTCCACCCGTCAGCCAGAGCGGAGAATCAAGCCGCAATTGGGGCAGACTCACGTTGAGCGTCCAGGAGATTGTCTGGCTCAAGAAGTTGGTGGGGTCATTGCGCACCAGCGAGGTGTTGTCCTTGACCAGAGCACTGACTGAGTTGGTGCCATTGGCAAAAGATTGCGGCAACAGCGTAAAGCTGAGATTGGTGGCGCCGGTCCGGGACACTCCGTTGGTGAACCACTGCACATTCAGATTGTGCGTGGCGGGTTGAAGCAAGGCGAGGCTGAAGGTGACTGCCTGAGTGTTGGTAATGGTCAGGTTGGTGCTGGCGGGGGAAAAACTATCGACGGGTCGAACCCGTTGATAGATGGCCAGGACAAGCGCTTCACTGCAAACCTCGCAGAAGGGGACGTAGTTGTGGCGCATGAGGCAATCGAGCTTGGGGCGATACCAGCCCGTGGTGTGGTAGTGTGCGCCTTCGAACAAGCCGATGGCAGTGGGGTAAGAATCCCGCGGGGCGGTCGGGATGGGGGTGCTGGGAGAAATCCAGGCGTTCCACTTGATCAGGGCTCGGTTGGTTTGCCGCGTCGTGTTCGGTTCCTCGGTGTCGGGGAAGCCCGGGTAGGCATCCTCGTATTCATCACCGAGGTTGGCCACGACATGACCAGTTTCGTGCGTGAGCATTCCCGGCAGCGAGGGGGCATAGGTAGCGGCGACTATCGCAGTCTTGTCAAATCCATCGGAACCGCCGGGATAATTGGTGTCGTTCACCAACAAAACGGGCAGGTTGCACTTCGGCACAAACGCCTGTAACAGTTCATCCACCCGCTCCTGGCCAGTGCTATCGATGGTGATCAGCGTTTCCGAGCTGTCATAGAAACTATTGAAGTAGGTTGTAACGTAGATATTTTGGTTCGGATGGTCCGAGCCATGTTCCGCCGAATTGGTCTTGATGGCGAACGCGTTAAAGTAGTTTGAGTATTCCCCGTAGGGCTGGTAAGACAGAATGGCGTTCAGGGCATTCGTCGCGTCCACGAGGTATTTTGGCATCTCTCTCCCGGTGTAGCCCTCGGACAAAAACACCAGGTTGAACCGGTTTGAAGCCGGTCCGTTGGTGCGAATGGTCTCCATGGAGGCTTGTGCCCACGCCCGCGTTGGACAACCAGCCAGCCAGGCAACCGCCAATATCGCCATCGCCCTTGCCGCGACGCGCATCCAACGGTGGCCCACGCCGTCCGATTGGCCTGGCGGATTGAAACGTGCTTGCCGATTCACACTACTCAAAACTCAGCACGTAGAAGCAGTTGGTTGTGCCGGCTGAAAGCGTAACGACGAACTGGCCATTGGCGACGACGGGGTTGTTGGTCACGGTCGTCCATTGGATCTGAGGCGATAGGCTGCCGGTTTGTTTCAGCTTAAAACCGGTGGCCGTATTGGTCCAGGCCAGCGTTACCTGATGATTGGCGGCCGGCACAATCTTCAGTGTCGGCACTGAAGCAACAGTGACACAGGTAGAGAATTCGGAGGTGTTGTTGGCACTGTCCGTTGCGGTAGCGGTGACGACGTAGCCGACCGGAACTGAGTCTGGCAAAGCAGCTACAAAGCTCGTATTGCAATCATTGCTGGTCACGACGCTCATCTGTCCGAGGTAGATCTGCCCTTCCCCATTGCTGCTGGTGCTGTCGCAAGCGGAATTGGCGAAGAATTGGAGCAAGAACGTACGGTTGGGTCGGCTATTGAGAGTGCCGCGAACGCCGGTGCCGTTACCACTTACGGCCTGGGTCAACACTGGATAGTTCTGAAGCATATTATCGCCGCTGGTCGTGTTGCAGGGAACATTAGGATTGACGCCGTAGGTGCCCAGATCAATCCCGAGCCTGCCGTTCGAGAAAATGGCATTGCCGAGAATCGCGTCGTTGGTGCTCCCGCCACGGATGCGCATCCCAGAGTAAAGCCCCTGGCTAAAAGCGAGGCGGTTGCCGGCGCCGACGCTGGTTCCGCCGATCAGGTTGTTGCTGCTGGCGTTGGTGCACTCAACTGCGTGGAACACATTGCCCAAGGCGCTTACTCCATCGATTTTCGTTCCGATGAAATTGCCCTGAATCACGTTCCAGGAAGCCTTGCTTAGCAAAATACCCCAAGTGTTGTTTGCCGAAATCAGGTTGCCGGCGCCGGGGGGTTCCCCCCCGATCGTATTGGACGGCGCGCCTTCGAGATAAATTCCCTCGTGGGTGTTGCCCAGAGCCAAGGTGCCGGTGACATCTGTGCCGATCTTATTTCCCTGGATGAGATTCCCGGCAGAGCCAACCCCTATGAGGTAGATGCCTCCTTGATTGTTGGGGTTGCCATTAGCGGAGATTAAGTTGCCGGCACCCGCGACGGCACCGCCGATGGTATTGCTGGGAGCGTCCGAAATGCCCACTCCCCCGAAACGGTTCGGAACGGCGATCAAGCCATTCAGGTCGGTGCCGATAAAGTTACCTTGGATGAGGTTGCCAGAGGCACTTGATCCGGAAAGTTTAATGCCGTTTGTGATGTTCCCTGAAATCAGATTTCCGGCACCACTGACTGCTCCGCCGATGGTATTTTCGCCTGACTCGATATGGACCCCGTCCACCTTGTTGCCCAGCGCCCGATGCCCGGTCATGTCGGTGCCGATGAAGTTCCCCTGGACCACATTGCCTGAGGCGCCCGCCATGATCTCCACCCCGGAAAGGGCATTGCCTGAGATGAGGTTGCGAGCGCTAGCCGAGGTGCCGCCGATCAGGTTCGCGTTGGCACCGAAGATTTGGATGCCGGCCAGATTGTTTCCCAGCCCATTAGTGCCAGTCACATCGGTGCCGACGAAGTTACCCGCCACGGTATTACCCAAGCCGTTGGTGATGATGATCCCGATCAAGCCATTGGCGGAAACAATGTTGCGCGCTTGCACCACCGTCCCGCCAATAACATTGCTGCTAGAGCCTGATATGCAGACGCCCGAACCCCAATTCCCCAGGGCCACTCTGCCTGAAGCGTCTGTGCCAATGAAGTTTCCCTGCACAAGGTTACTTGGCCCACCCCCGAGAAGTTCCACCCCAAAATGGCCACTGCGGCAGATCACGTTGCCCGAACCCGCGTCGGTGCCGCCGATCGTGTTGCTGGCGGTACCTTGCAAAAAGATGCCATCGAGCAAATTGCCCATAGCTACGCTGCCGCTCACGTCCGTGCCGATATAGTTGCCCTTGACCAGGTTGTTCGTCGTACCTGCGCCGTAGAGAAGAACGCCGTTGGCGCCATTTCCGGAGATGACGTTCCGCGCCACGGACGAGGTGCCGCCAAGCAGGTTTCCTGGAGCATTGTTAACTGCGATGCCGTTGTTGGTGTTTCCCAGGGCGCTGGTCCCTCCCACCGACGTGCCGATGAAGTTACCCTGGACGATGTTGCCAGTACAGTTGAGCAAGTACACGCCGTCACCTGCGTTGCCGGAGATTAAGTTGCGATTCGTCAGATTGCTGCCGCCAATCACGTTCCCCGGCGAATTTTCGATGTACACACCCGACTGGCCATTACCTCGGCTCAGGGTGCCCGTGGAGTCGGTGCCGATGAAATTGCCCTGCAGGAAGTTTGTTCCCGAGGGAGCCGCCACGTGAATGCCGAACCCAGGAAATCGATTTATGGCCAAGCCCCGGATCGTGCTGTTTCCTTGAACCAGTCTCAACCCGTCACTACTGGCGGCGCTGGAGCCGTTGAGTTCGATGACCGGTGTATTCGTGTAGCCGGGCTGAGTCGTGCCATCAATCACCACCGGATCGGTAATAGAAGGCAGGGCGTTAGTTGGGGTGATCGTGTGCACCCCGGTGCCCGGGATTTGAAAGATGATCGTGTCGAGTCCGTTCGTATTATTGGCATCGAGAATGGCCTGCCGCAAAGACCCCGGACCGCTGGCACTTGTGTTTGTAACAACCAAAGTCGCGGCCGTGCCGTGTGGCGCTGCGAGCGCAGCGAGGAAGGCCGTGACAAGAAAAGCGCGGAACTGCTTTCTCATTGGCAGGAACGGAGCCCGGTGTTCATCCGTCATAAATACTGTGCTAAATGCACTTTATACTATCATGCCAGCGGGGTGAATCAAGCATATAAGGTAGCACAGAGCGGGGCTTGTCCGTACCACCAACTGTTGCAGAGGCCGCCCGGTGGTGCCGTCAAGATGCGCCCTGTATTAGCTGCGGTGATCGAAAATGGCCCTTTTCGGGAGCGCTATGGGTATAGGGTATGTCCAGGGTGGTACCAGACCTCCTCCAGACCGCCCCGAGTGGCCTTTCGGGGATGGGTTGTATTCAGGAAGCTGATAGATCTTTGGCGTGCTGGCACAGAATGGCGGCCGGGAGCATGGCGACCGGAGTGCCGCCACGTCTGGCATACGCCCTTCCGGCTGATTCACGGGAGGGGAGGGCTGGGCGCACTCCGGCTCCGTCGCCGTCGGTGGTGGTACCCGCAAGATGCGCCCCACAGAGCGCAACCGGACACCGTGCTAACTGAACAAGCCGGCTTCATCCGCGTCTAAAGGCGGCGCTCCTGTGGCGCCGGCGGGCAGGTTGCGGGAGTTGCCGCGCACCGGGGCAAAGATTTAACGTGACCCTGCGCGGCAAGCATTGTCTAATCTAAGCGTCTTAGAATGTAATGAAAAAGTTGATCGTCCTGATAGTGATCCTCGGCATCGGAGTTGGAGGGTATTACGGTTGGAAGAACTGGCAGAAAGCCAATGCCGCTTCCGACGCCCCGGAACGCGCGACCACCGCCACGGTAGAGTTGCGCAGCATTAACTTCTCTGTCAACGCCGCCGGCGAGATCGCCCCCGCCGAGCAGGTCTCCGTCCGCCCCGAAATCAACGGCCTGGTTGAAAAGCTGCCGGTGGATGTCGGCGACCGCGTGAAGAAGGATGCGCTGCTGTTCCGGCTCGACGACAAGCTGTTGCAGCAGCAACGCGCTTCGAACCTTACGGACATCGAGAAGGCCAAGCTGAACCTGGAGAAAGCCGGGCGCGACTTCAAGCGTGCCCAGCAACTGCTGGCGGAGAAACTCATCTCGCAAGAGCTGTACGACGACACGAAGACCGCGTACGACCTCTCCAAGAATGCCCTCGAACGCACCCAGAAAGACCTGGCCCTGACCGATGAGCAACTCACCAAGACTGTCGTGCAGGCCCCATTCAACTGCACTGTCCTTACCCGGCCAGTTTCGGTCGGTCAGGCTGTCTCCGGCTCAGGCGGTTTCAATAGCGGCACGGAAGTGCTCACGATTGCCGACCTCAATAACATGATCATCAACGCCCAGGTCAACCAGGCGGATGTGCCGCGTCTCAAGGTGGGCGAGACGGTGGAAGTCACGGTTGAAGCCGTGCCGGGTCTGCGGGTGACCGGTGAGGTGGAACGCATCTCGCCCCAGGCGACGATCAAGAACAACATCAAGGGCTACCCGGCCCGCATCGTGCTCAAGAACGTGGACGAGCGCATCCGCCCGGGGATGACGGCCAATGTCAAAATCCCCGTCGCCTCGGCTGAGAACGTCACCGCCGTTCCGTTGGCGGCTGTGTTTACAGAGAAGAACCCGGATACGGGCCAGATGGAGCGCTTCGTGTATGTGCAGCAAGGCGAGACCTTCGAGAAGCGCAACGTCAAACTGGGCGTCTCCGATTACGCCTGCGCCGAAATCCAAGAGGGCTTGAAGGCTGGCGATATCGTCTCACTTGAGCTGCCTAAAGACGAGCGCGACAAGAAGGCGAAGCAATTGGCCATCCAGAAAAAGAGTGCCGGTGATGCCGGCGCGGCGACCGCGAAACCTCCCGCCCCGGCCAGCGGCACTCGCACCAATGGCAGCAGAGCCTCCGTTACCGAGAGCGCCGCCTCCGATAGCACGCCCAAAAGCAGCTCGCCAGGCATCAGGGTGTCGAGCCCAGGCGTCAGCAGCACCCCACGCTGACCCGGCTTACATTTCACGCAACACGCAACACGGATCACGTCCCCCGCCCCCATGCCCCTCGTCGAACTCCGCAACGTCAGCAAAATTTACCGCCTCGGCGAGGAGGAAATCCGCGCTCTGGATGACGTCACGCTGGACATCGGGGAGGGCGAGTTTATCTCCATCATCGGCCCATCCGGGAGCGGCAAGTCCACGTTGATGCACATCCTCGGCTGCCTGGATTCGCCTACCAAAGGAACCATCCGGCTCGATGGCGTGATGATCGAGAACGCCTCCGCGCGGCAGCTTGCTGCCATTCGCAACCGCAAGATCGGATTCGTGTTCCAGTTCTTCAATCTGCTGCCCAAGCTTAGTGTGGTGCAGAACGTGGAGTTGCCGATGATCTATAGCGGCGTCTCCGGCAAGGATCGCCGCCAGCGCGCGATGGCCGCCCTGGAAGCCGTGGACCTCGCTAATCGCGCCAAACACCGGCCCAGCCAGCTCTCCGGCGGCCAGCAGCAACGCGCCGCGATTGCCCGCGCCCTGGTCAACAGCCCGCGCATCATCTTCGCCGACGAACCCACCGGCAACCTCGACTCCCACACCGGCGACGCCATCCTCAGCCTCTTTCGCAAGCTCAGCCAGGAGGGCCGCACCATTGTGCTCGTCACTCATGACCCCGAGATCGCCGCCGTCACGCCGCGCCGGATTGAGATTCGGGACGGGAAGATTGCCTCTAAAGTCGATCTGACCCTGGCCGGCCTGGACCGGCGCGCCTCGTCGGCCGAGACAGCGGCGGTTGCCCAGCCATGAGCCCGGCGCCGTTGGCAACCTCGCCGGAAGTGCTCCGCCATTCCTGGGCGCAGCTTGGCATATCCATCCTGGCCGGCGTGCGCGAGATTTGGGCCCACAGGTTCCGCTCCTTGCTGACGATGTTGGGCATCATTCTCGGCGTCTCCAGCCTGGTGGCCATGTCTGCCCTGGTCGCCGGCATGGAGAAAGGCGCCAAAGAGGCGCTGGTAGCCATCGGCGGGCTGGAAAAGGTGCGCATCGAACCGCAAGGCATCCCCGTCGAGCAGCGTCACCTGTCGGACCAGGCCACCGGCATTACGATCAACGACGTGCAAGCCCTGGAGCAAAGCGCGCCGCTGGTGAGCCTGCTGTCTCCGGAAATGCGGCTCTTTGCAACGGTGACAGCCAACGGGAAGAAGTTCCGCCCCTGGAACTGCGTGGGGGTGTGGCCGGCGGCGCTGGAGATGAATGAGCACGTCGTCGAACACGGCCGCATGTTCAATGAACTGGACGACGAGATGGCGCGCAGCGTCTGCGTCATCGGCACCGAGACGCGCGATGAGCTTTGGGGTTCACCCGAAACAGTTGGCCGGGAGGTCATCCCCGTAGGGGAAACGCTTTTCATCAACGGCGTGCCCTTCACGGTCATCGGCATGTTTCAGCACTATGAAAGCGAGCAGGACCGCAAGGAACGCTTGCTGGCCCAAGGCCAGGCCGGGCAACCCCAGGCGGGCGGCGTCACGCGCAACCGCGGCTGGGGCGGCGGCCGTCGGCGGGGCAACAGCTTCGTCTTTTACCTCAAGAACGCCACCGTCTATCTCCCGCTCAACACGGTCTGGATGAAATTCCGCTCCGGCGCGAGCCAGATCGCCATTTCTTACGGCGGCGCCAGCCGCACCATCACCGGAACGACCGGCGACCCGCGGCTCTCCGGCCTCGACGCGAAGCTCGCCAGCGTGGACCTGCTGCCGGAGGCCTTGCAGCAAGTCCGCAACGTTGTCATGTGCACCCACAAGGGCATCGAAGACTTCACCTTTCGGACGCAGGAAGACTGGGCCGAGCAAATCAACACCTTCGTCCACAATGCGCGCTTGAGCGGCGGCCTCATTGCCGGCATCAGCCTGCTGGTGGGCGGGATCGGCATCATGAACATTATGCTCGCCAGCATCTCCGAGCGCGTGCGCGAAATCGGCATCCGCAAGTCCGTCGGCGCGGCCACCAGCGACATCTTCACCCAAATCCTGGTCGAGTCCGTCGTCATCGCCATCCTCGGCGGGCTGGCTGGGCTGGCGACCTCCTTTGCCCTGGTGAACGCGATTAGCTCGTTCTCCCCCACCGGCAATGCGCCGATCATCAAGATCACCGCGCTGGCCGTGGCCTTCGCCTTCAGCGTGCTCGTTGGCATCCTCGCCGGGATCTTCCCCGCCATCAAAGCCGCCCGCCTCAACCCCATCGAGGCCCTGCGATATGAGTAGAAGCGGATACTGGATGCCGGATGCTGGATACTGGATGATCCACCTGCCTCGGGAAGCATCGGCAGAACTGAAGAATCGCAAACATAAAGGCTGAGCACCATGAGCTATCGGAACCTGGAGATCTGGCAATCATCACGAACCTTGGTTATCGACGTGCATCGTATGACCCTTAGCAAACTGCCGAAGTTCGAGATGTTCGAGGAGGGCGCTCAGATTCGGCGTTCCATGAAGTCCGTCAAATCCACCATGGTCGAAGGCTATGGCCGCAGACGTTACAAGCAGGAATTCATGAAGTTCCTGACCTACTCGCAGGCGTCGTGCGATGAGACCGTCGATCACTTGGAAACGTTATTCGAGACAGGCTCCCTAAGCGACAAGCCGATCTACGACGATCTCCACCAACGCCTGGATCGCCTTGGCAAGCAAATCAATATGTTCATCCAGTCCGTAGAACGCTCTCACGTGAGCGCGAAATAGCGCAGCGCCATCCAGCATCCGTCATCCAGTATCCAGCCCCCCCATGACCCTCTCCAATACGATCGTCGTCGGCCTGAAGGAAGTGTGGTCGCACAAGTTCCGCTCCCTGCTCACCATGCTGGGCATCATCCTCGGCGTCGCCAGCCTGGTCGGCATGGCCGCTATCATCAAGGGCATGGAGAACGGGATGAGAGAGACCATGATCGCCATGGGCGGCGCGGACCGGGTCAACGTGGACCGACAGGACGTGCCCGCCGAACAGGAACACCTCGCCGACCAGGCGCCGGGCAATACCATGGCCGACGTCGAAGCCTTGCGCGGCGGCGCCCCGCTCATGCGGCTGGTGTCGCCGAAGATGGACGTGGACGACATCATCGTGACCCATGGCGACAAGACCCTCATGGTGTGGGATGCGGCCGGCGTGTGGCCGGCGGCGCTCGAGGTGTATCTCCACACCGTCGAGCACGGGCGTTTCTTCACCGACCTGGATGAGGAGAACGCCAGCCCGGTTTGCGTCATCGGCACCGGCATTCGCGACGAGTTGTTCGGGTCGCCGGAGCTAACCGGGCAGGAGATCAACCCGGTGGGTAAGGT
This sequence comes from uncultured Verrucomicrobiota bacterium, assembly GCA_903873945.1. Taxonomy (GTDB): domain Bacteria; phylum Verrucomicrobiota; class Verrucomicrobiia; order Limisphaerales; family UBA8199; genus CAIQQM01. The sequence goes on along the minus strand of CAIQQM010000014.1, from coordinate 691 downwards.
TATCAACCTCAGCGGGCAGCCTTTCACAATTGTGGGGATGTTCACCCACTACGAAAGCGAGCAGGACAGGAAGACGCGGGAGCAGGAAAAGAAGCATCCGCAGGCAGCGCAGGCCGGTCCTGCCCGCCGGAAAGGCTGGGGCCGGCGCGGCAACTGGGCCTTCGAGCGCAAGAACCTCACCCTCTACATGCCGCTCAATACCGCCTGGGTCCGCTTCCGGGCCGCCGGCGCTGCCGGCGGCATCCCGGACAATCGGCTTTCCGACATCGGCCTGAAGGTAACCAGTCTCGAACAAATGGAACCCGCGCTACAGCAAACGCGGAATGTCCTCATGCTCACCCATCACAGCATCGAGGATTTCGGCTTCCGCACCCAGGAGACCCAACTCGAGGCCATCAACAAGCAGATTCACAACGCCCGCATGAGCGGCGGCGTCATCGCGGCGATCAGCTTGCTGGTGGGTGGCATCGGCATTATGAACATCATGCTCGCCAGCATCAACGAGCGCATCCGCGAGATCGGCATTTGCAAGGCCGTCGGCGCCACCGGACTCTCTATCTTCATCCAGGTTCTCATGGAAAGCATCGTCATCGCGCTGCTCGGCGCGGCATTGGGGGTCGTTGCCTCCTATGGATTTGTGCGGGTCCTGGAACAAATCAGCCCCACCGCCAACACGCCCGTGATTACTCCC
>CAIQQM010000013.1 GCA_903873945.1 uncultured Verrucomicrobiota bacterium | reverse complement strand
CGATTTGCGGTCTAATTTTACCGTCGGCGCGCGGGGTGTAAAGGCGAATTCGGCGGCGGGCGTCCTCGCCCGCCAGGGCGCGGCGCGTGCGGTGCGTTCATTGATCTGTCACGGTACGTGTGACAAAAGCATCGGGGTCGGGGTCGGAATCGGTATCGGGGTCGAAAGAAGTTGCAGAACGTGCGACGGGAAAGCATGCGTCTGCGGTTCCAAAACGCATACCGGTATCTCTTCTTCGACCCCTGAGGGGCTCCCCAATCGTTGGACAGCGAAACGGCTCTGCTAAGAGGTAAAACCGGCCCTGCTTTTTGCACTGCGTGCGGGGCCGTTGCCGCACTTCCGTTGGTGAGACTGTATCCGAGGCGTCCTCGTGATGCAATGAAGTTCCGTATTTGCATCCCCCCCAACAAAGGGGCCGGGGCAGACGAAGCCGGTGGCTTGCTTTCAAGGCAGTCCGCAGGCGGTGAAGACGGGTGTGCGGCGCTGCCGCCGTCGGCGCATCTGGCAACTTCTCCCAGGCGGGAATGCCCAGGGGTGGCCGGGGATAGCGCTCCCCGCTGGCGGAATCACGTGGGTGCATTGTAGACCTCCACGGGAGTGTGCCCGTCCAGTCCCTGGTGGGATCGCCGGTGGTTGTAGTAGTCGAAGTAGCGGGTGAGTCCCGTGAAGAGTGCGTGCCCCCCGGCATAGCAGTTCAAGTAGACATCCTCGTACTTGACGCTCCGCCAAAGCCGTTCGATGAACACGTTGTCGAGTGCGCGGCGACGGCCGTCCATGCTGATGCGCACGTTCTGGCCGGCCAGGCGCTTCTGGAAGTCCGCGCTGGTGAACTGCGAACCCTGATCGGTGTTGAAGATTTCTGGCGCTCCAAAGGCGGCAAAGGATGCGTCCAGCGCGTCGATGCAGAAGTCGGTGGTCAGCGTGTTGGAGAGGCGCCAGGCAAGCGTCCTGCGGCTGAACCAATCCATGACGGCGACAAGATACATAAAGCCCTTTTCCATGGGGATATACGTAATATCCGAGCACCACACCTGGTTGGGTTTGCGAATGTCGATGGCGCGTAGCAGGTAGGGAAAGATGGTATGGCCGAGGCCGGGCATCGACGTGTGTGGTTTCGGATAGATGGCTTCGAGCCCCATCTTGCGCATGAGTCTGCGCACGCGCTTGGGGTTCCAGTCGCCCCCGGTCGCACGGTTCAGCCAGAGCGTCATGCCTCTGACGCCCAGGAACGGGTGCTCGATATGTTCCGCGTCCATCATCCGCATCAGTCCCAAGTTCTCCGGTGTTTCGATCTCCGGCAGGTAGTAGAAGCTGGATCGGGGCAGCCCGAGCAATTGGCATTGTCGCGCCAGCGAGAGCCGCCCCGTGGAATCCACGAGTGTCCGCCGGTTAGCGGTCGAGGTCAGGGAGCTTTTTTTTTAGCCACTCCAGTTCCATCTTCAGCCGCCCGATCTGTTCGTAGAGCGCCACCTCGTGATCCGGGCGCAGTCCGCGCTTGTCAGCAGGATGCTCGAAGATGCCCGTCGCCCCGTCCTGCAGTTGCGATTTCCAGAGGCTCACTTGCGTGGCATGTATCTGGTAGCGCGTTGAGATTTCGCGGATGCTTTCCCGCTCCCGCAAGGCGTCGATCGCCACTTTCGCCTTAAATCCAGGCGCGTGTTTCTTCCGTTTGTCGCCCATGTTGCTGCTCCCATTTCCGGACCGATTTTACATCTTAGCAACCTGTCCAGTTTTTGGGGAGCGGCTCAAACCCAGTCTCTATATCCAGCAGGTAAGGATGTTATCCTTCACCAAGGGGCTACCGCTTCCACATGCAATTTCTCTGTGCCCTCTTCTCTCTCGGTGCACTCTGTGTCCAAAGGCTGTTGAACCTCGCACGCAACTCTCGCAGTTTGGGGACTGTCCCAAACCCTATTCTCGCGCTTGCGCGTTTGCTTTCCGCCCGCAATCTGCTACTTTTTGCACTG
>CAIQQM010000012.1 GCA_903873945.1 uncultured Verrucomicrobiota bacterium | reverse complement strand
GTACAGCAAAATGCCGGACGAAACCGGAGTCCTGCGCACCTACGCCTTCGTCACCAAGACCACTGAAGGAGCCCGAGTGGAGGGCAACAAACTGGAAAGCAGGGTTGCCAAGGACGTGCACATCCTACAGGCATTGCCCGAGAAACTTGACGAGCAAACCGTGACCACCGAGGAACAGATCGACGAGAGTTCGATCACGCTTGGCAACGAGCAAATCTGGTTTTTGGGCGTCTTGCGGACCAACGGCCAGGCCGTCGCCATTTTCATCCCGGACAGCGCTACCTACCCCATCCAGGAAGAGGACCTGCGCCCGTTTGAAATCCAGGATTCCCTAAAGGAACTGCGCGTGCGCAGCACCAAAGCAGGCGAGAAGATCAGCACCGAGGATGGCGCCCTGCGGGTCTTTTCCCGCCGCAAGGCCAAGAACCCGCCGGCCACACCCGCCTCAACCGCAACGGCAGCGTCCGGCACGCCCGCGGCAACGCTGCCGGCTCCAAAGGCGAATGAAAAGGCTGCCAACTCCGCAGGTCCTGCCAAAGCCGGCGGCGGGGCGCTCAAGGGAAGCGGCGCCAGGCCGGCATTGGGAGCAGGTGGCAACAGATAATTTCGCGCCTCCCAAAGCTTTAGCGTCACCGAATGACTGGCAGCCACCCGCATCACGGCGCACGGACCTGAAAGCTGCTCCGCCCGGTAAAGACCCGTAAAAACTGGGGTCGCCCGAAAAGGCGGCAAACAACCTTTTCATGGAACCGTTCTACATTGTAGCCGGTGATCTCCACACGGAACGCGCGCAGTACGGGTTGTCGATTCGCTATGAGGACAACCAGCGGTGCATTGAAGCCATCCTCCAGGAGGCCTGCGCCAACCCGGAATGTTTAGGCGTGATCCTAACAGGGGACACCTTCCACCGGAAAACCCTTCTGCCCAAATACCAAATCCAGCTTCAGAAAATCGCTCAACGCCTTCACTTGGCGGGCAAAGAACTCTTCGCCATCGACGGCAACCATGACGGCAGCGACTCCTCCTGGCTGGACACGGTAAACCCGGAGATCAACGCCAACGGCCGCATCCAGAAGCTGGGAGAGGTCACCGCTGCATTTCTGTCATTCCAGCCGCGGGAAAAACTGTACGAGAAAATCAAGCAGCTGCCGGACAATACCAGGTGCCTCTTCCTGCACGGCCAGCTCTTGGAACTGATGGCCTGGGCTGCGCACCAGCAGGAGCCGGAATACGATTTGAGCGCCCAAGAGCTGCGGGAGTTGGGCTTGAAGGATTGCACGGTTTTCATGGGCGACCTGCATACCTACAGCGATTACCACGATCCGGTGGGGAACAACTGGTTTGTCTACAGCGGCTCGACCGAGATGACCGAAATCTCGGAAGGAAGCGTCATCAGCGATCGTTTCGGGGGGCTCTATGACACGGTGAAGAAATGCCTTCGTTTCTATCCTGGCCGGGAGCATGGCAAGAATTGGGAGACGATGGACCTGCCGAACCGCCCATTCCTGAAACGTGTGATTGGTCCAGAGGAGGCCCCCGATTTGGCCATTCAATCCGTCAACCAATGGGTGGAGTCTCACGCGCAGGGAATCCTCGCGCTGCACTATCCGGAAAGCCTGCGGGCGGTCCTCAAGCAACACTTGGCCCGCTGGCGCCAGAAGCTGCTCGTATTCTTTGAAGTCCCGCTGTCCCGAGGCATGGCCAAGCCTTTGCAGGATATGAAGGAAACCGACATTTTGGAAATCGCGCAGAAAGAACTCACTGAGCGACAGCTCCAGATCCTCGCCGTCGTTCTGACGCAGGATCCTTTTGACAAGCCCCTGTCCAGCCTGGTGCAACTTCCGGCAAAACCCGCATGAAACTTCTCCGCCTGGAGCTCAAAAACTGGTGCCAGCATCCCGAGCTGGACATCACCTTCCCGGATGAACCGATCATTCACCTGAGTGGTCCCAACAATGGGGGGAAGAGCAACCTCATCCGGGCGATCGGGCGCGTGGTGGCCCAGGGCCGCAGCGATTTCGGCAATGCTTCCGATATCCGATTCGGAGCCAAAGAGGCCTCCATCCGGCTGACTGCCCTGACCCATGAACGCACGCAATTCAGACTCTCGCGGGCAATCAAAGAGCGCCAGTCCAAGGCCACGCTGGAGTTTGAGGACAAAGCGCTGACCGGCGCCGACGAGATTCAACGACAGATGCAGGAATGGTTCGGCCGCCAGGAGACGCTGCTGGAACTGCTCATTGCCCCGCAAGGCCAGATCGCCAGCCTGGTCAAGGAGCGCGGCAAAGATCGGCTGACGAAGTTCATCGAGATTTGCGGGTTCAAGGGTTTCCTGCAGAAGCAAGC
>CAIQQM010000011.1 GCA_903873945.1 uncultured Verrucomicrobiota bacterium | reverse complement strand
TGCAACGCGTCTTCGACGCGCGCTTTCTTTTCCTTCATTTCGCTTTCGGTCGCAGCGCCGACATTGATGACGGCGACACCACCGGCGAGTTTCGCGAGGCGTTCCTGGAGCTTTTCGCGGTCGTAGTCGGAAGTTGTTTCCTCGATCTGGCGGCGGATCTGATTCACGCGGCCCTGGATCTCGGAACTCTTGCCGTTGCCTTCAACGATCGTCGTGTTTTCCTTGTCCACGGTGATGTTCTTGGCGCGGCCGAGGTCATCGAGGTTGAGGTTCTCGAGTTTGATGCCGAGATCTTCGCTGATGAACCGGCCACCAGTAAGGACGGCGATGTCTTCGCACATGGCTTTGCGGCGGTCGCCGAAGCCCGGGGCCTTGACGGCGCACACATTGAGCGTGCCGCGCAGCTTGTTCACCACGAGTGTGGCGAGAGCTTCGCCTTCAACATCTTCCGCAATGATCAAGAGGGGCTTGCCAACTTTGGCCACTTTTTCGAGCAGCGGGAGCAGGTCTTTGAGGCTGCTAATCTTCTTCTCGAAGTTGAGGACGTAGCAATCCTCGAGGCGACATTCCATCGTCTCCGCGTTGGTCACGAAGTAAGGCGACAGATAACCTTTGTCGAACTGCATGCCCTCGACGACCTCGAGCGAGGTTTCGATGGATTTCGCTTCCTCGACAGTGATGGTGCCGTCCTTGCCGACCTTATCCATGGCGTCGGCGATGATCTCGCCGATGGTGGTGTCCCAGTTGGCGGAGACGGTAGCAACCTGCTTGATTTCTTCTTTGTCCTTAACCTTCTTGGCAATTTTGTCGAGCTGCGCGACAGCGGCTTCAACGGCCTTGGTAATGCCGCGCTGGATGCCGATGGGATTGCCGCCGGAGGTTACGAACTTAAGACCTTCGCGATAGATGGCTTCCGCCAGAACCGTGGCGGTGGTGGTGCCATCGCCTGCGGCGTCGCTGGTCTTGCTAGCGACTTCACGAACCATCTGAGCGCCCATGTTTTCATAAGCGTCTTCAAGTTCAATTTCCTTGGCGACGGTAACACCGTCCTTGGTGACTGTGGGGGAGCCGAATTTCTTGTCGAGCACGACGTTCCGGCCTTTGGGGCCAAGAGTGGCGGTTACCGCGCGGGAAAGTTTAGACACCCCGCGGAGAATGGCCTGCCGAGCGGCTTCATCGAATAGTAATTGTTTTGCTGCCATACTGTTTATGAATGGTTTATCGTTAAGAGTTGATAGTTAAGACTGTTACACGAGGACGGCGAGGAGGTCGTCCGAGCTGAGGAGCTTGTATTCCTTGCCATCGAGCTTGATTTCCGTGCCGCCGTACTTGCTCACGAGCACGCGGTCGCCCACTTTAACTTCGAAGGGGATTTTCTTGCCATCATCGTTGGTCTTGCCTGTCCCGAGGGCGCGGATGATGCCTTCCTGAGGTTTTTCCTTGGCGGTGTCCGGGATAATGATTCCGCCTTTCTTCACTTCTTTTTCCTCGACGGGTTCAACCAGAACACGGTCGCCGAGAGGTTTAACGTTTTGTGCCATACTTTGTTTTTTCCTTTGGTTTTTTTGATTTATTTCGTGTGAATCAAAATCCCGCCGCACTCGCGGAGGGTAAATTGTCAGCTCTTTTTGTCGTCAACGACTTCCGCGTCGATGATGGGGCCTTCGTCTTTGCCTTTTTTGCCGGCGCTCCCGGCTTCACCGCCGCCAGCCTCGCCGCCCGGCTGGCCATGCTGGGCTTTTTCGGCGCTGGCCTTCTCCGCTGCGGCTTTGTAAAGCTCGGCGGATACAGCCTGCCAGGCTTCGTTGAGCTTCTCGCTAGCTGAGCGGATCGCGGAGGCCTCGCCGCCTTTCAGGGCTTCCCGGACTTCTTTGACGGCGTCCTCGATTTTGCTCTTGTCGCTGCCGGAAATCTTGCCGGCGTTGTCCTTGAGCATTTTTTCGGAGCGATAGACGGCATTGTCCGCCTCGTTTCGCTGTTCGATTTCGTCGCGGTGCTTTTTGTCCTCCTCGGCATGCGATTCGGCGTCGCGGCGCATTTTCTCGATCTCGTCCTTGCTCAGCCCGCTGCTGGCGGTAATGGTGATCTTTTGCTCTTTGCCCGTGCCCAAGTCCTTGGCGCTAACATGCAGAATGCCATTGGCGTCAATGTCGAAGGTCACTTCGATCTGCGGCATGCCGCGCGGAGCCGGAGGGATGTCCGTCAGGTGGAACTTACCGATGGTTTTATTGTCACGGGCCAATTGGCGCTCTCCCTGGAGGACGTGAATTTCCACGCCGGGCTGATTATCCGAGGCAGTGGAGAAGATTTCCGACTTGCGGGTTGGGATGGTGGTGTTGCGCTCAATGAGTTTCGTGAACACGCCGCCAAGGGTTTCAATGCCCAAAGACAGCGGGGTGACATCCAGCAAAAGCACGTCCTTGACTTCGCCCTTGAGCACGCCGGCCTGAATGGCCGCGCCGACGGCGACGACTTCATCGGGGTTAACACCCTGATGGGGCGTCTTGTTTACCAGTGAATGGGCGGTATCCACCACCTTGGGCATGCGGGTCATGCCACCGACGAGGACGAGCTCGTTGATTTTGTCTATGGTCATGCCGGCGTCCCGCAAGCAATTCTTGACTGGCGTGATCGTGCGTTCGAACAAATCGTCGCAAAGCTGTTCCATCCTGGCGCGGGTCAGCTTCATGCTGATGTGCTTCGGACCGCTGGCGTCGGCGGTGATGAAGGGCAGGTTAATTTCGTAGACCTGGGAGCTGGAGAGGGCGATTTTAGCTTTCTCGGCCTCCTCCTTGATGCGTTGGAGGGCATCGGCCTGCTTGCGCAGATCCATGCCGTGCTCCTTCTTGAACTCGTCCAGGATCCAATCCATGATGCGGCCGTCCCAGTCATCCCCCCCGAGGTGGGTATCCCCGTTGGTGGCCTTCACTTCGAAGACGCCGTCACCAATCTCGAGCACGGAGATATCGAAAGTGCCCCCGCCCAGATCGTAAACCGCAATTTCCTCGTCCTTTTTTTTGTCGAGTCCATAGGAGAGGGAAGCGGCGGTAGGTTCATTAATAATGCGCAGCACTTCCAAACCGGCGATGCGCCCGGCGTCCTTGGTGGCCTGCCGCTGTGAATCGTTGAAATAAGCCGGGACGGTGATGACGGCCTGGGTGATCTTCTCGCCCAGACGCATTTCAGCATCCGCTTTCAGCTTGCCGAGGACCATCGCTGAGACCTCTGCCGGGCTGAACTGTTTGGGTTTTCCTTCCACTTCCACCTCCACGTACGCATCCCCGTTAGGACCGGAAACAACCTTGTAGGGAACGCGCTTGCGCTCTTCTTCGACTTCCGTGAATTTGCGCCCCATGAAACGCTTGATCGAGTAGATGGTGTTTCTGGAGTTGGTTACCGCCTGCCGTTTTGCGGCGTCTCCCACGATACGCTCACCAGATTTGGTGAAAGCGACAACTGAAGGGGTGATACGCCGGCCTTCAGAGTTTTCCAATACAACGGGCTCGCCGCCTTCCATTACCGCCATGCACGAGTTCGTCGTTCCCAAATCAATGCCAATCACTTTTGCCATAAAGATATTTCTGGATAGATAAAACCGAATCCTTAGAGCAACGGTGGTGCCACCAATCAAATAAATAAACAGATCGTTATAAATAAGACACTTACGTTTATATTATAGATTTTTTTGGAATTAAAAAGTGTGCCAAAGGTGACATTGTGGCGCAATTGTTCGGGCGGTGACACAGTCATGTGGCACAATTGCGATAGCTTGCGGGAGGGGTGCCGTGCTATAGGCTACGACACTATAATTGCGGGCAACTCTGGTCTGTCTGTCTTGATCAGACCAGACGGCCTCGGGTAGTATCTCTTTATAATTTTGCGGGGCAGTCATTGCGATTGAAATTGCGATCCAGCTTGCAGGTTCCGGCTTCAACGCCGCTTTCTGTCAACGCCGCTTTCTGTTGTCAGAAACAACAACTGTATTGGACAGTTATATCCCCGGGTGTTAGTGTAACTACCGCGCGGATTCTGCGAGAGCGTATCTGAAGCATCACATGGAACTGCATGAACAATAACAGCCGCACGATCTCGCTGAAAGCACCCGAACAACCGACCGCAACACACCCACCACAGACTCCATTACCCGGGAAGAAACCCATGGAACACAAAGAACATTCCAGAGCCTTTCGACAATTCGTTCATAAGGTCGTTGTCATAACCATTTGCGCGTCGTCATTTCTCCCAGCCTTTGCGCGGGCTGAAGCAGCCGAAACGCAGAAGTTAAGCCGGCGGCTGCCGCAGGAGGCGGAAAATCTCGCGCCGGTTGGCCGTGTGTCGGTGGAGAAGCGCCTCAATTTATCGATCGGTTTGCCGCTTCGGAACCGGGAAACGCTTGATAACCTGATCCATCAACTCTACAACCCGTCCAGCCCCAATTACCGGCACTACTTGACGCCCGAGCAGTTCGGGGAAATGTACGGAGCGACGGAAGCGGATTACCAGGCAGTAGTCGATTTCATGCGGGCCAACGGGTTTACCGTGACGGACACATATCCCAATCACCTCACGGTGGAGGTTCAAGGGACGGTGGCTGATGTGGAGCGAGTGATGCATGTGACCATGCGCGAGTATCAGCATCCCCGGGAAGCGCGCAAGTTTTACGCGCCAGACGTTGCGCCGTCGCTCGATTTGAGCGTCCCGATTCTGCAAATCAGCGGATTGGATAACTACATGACGCGCCGCCCGAAGTATCACAAAGTCCCGTTGGAACAGGCCAGTAGTGCAATGCCGAGATCAGGTTCTGGATCAAGCGGCGCTTACATTGGGCAAGATTTTTCCAATGCCTACGTTCCATTCGCCACAAATTCCGGGCCAAGCGGGAGTTATATTGGGCAAGATTTTCGCAATGCGTACCTTCCGGGCGTCACCAATCTCACCGGCACCGGCCAGATGGTCGGTTTGCTGCAGTTTGACGCCTATTACACGAACGATATTAAGACCTATATTACGACGGCTGGGATTTCCACAAGTGTGGTGTTGACAAACGTGGCAGTCGGTGGCGGCGTCAGCACCCCCGCCGATGGCCAAGGCGAAGTGACCCTCGACATTGAGATGGTCATCTCAATGGCACCGGGAGTCTCGAAGATTTTTGTCTTTGAAGCGCCAAACGACAACAGCGTTTCGTGGTCAACGCTGCTCCAAGCAATGGCTAACTATTCTTTCATCAATCAGTTCAGTTGCTCGTGGGGTGATAACTATCCGGGTACGCCTGACTATGCCTCTGAAGGCATTTTTCTATCTATGGCGGCGGCTGGTCAGTCCTTCTACAATGCCAGTGGCGATTCGGACGCTTTCAGTAGTAAGGGAATTCCTTTCCCATCGGAAAGCACGAATATTACACAAGTTGGCGGGACGACCTTGAGCACGGGTACGGGCGGAACCTACACATCGGAAAAGGTGTGGAACTGGGGTAATGGAACAGGCAGCAGCGGTGGTGTCAGCACGAATTTTCCGCTCCCTTACTACCAAACGAATATAGCCAACTGGACAGCCAACAAGGGCTCCTCTTCCCATCGCAATGTGCCCGACGTGGCCTTAACCGCCGATAATGTGTACAATGTTTTTAGTAATGGAGTTACCGAGGTGGATGGCGGCACCAGTTGCGCCGCACCGCTGTGGGCGGGTTTCACTGCCCTGGTCAATCAGCAGGCGGCGGCTAATGGCATGAACTCCGTAGGGTTTGTTAACCCGGCGATTTATGCGATCGGCGCGGGCACGAATTATAGTGCCTGTTTTCACGACACAACCACGGGCAATAATGGCACCAGCAGCAAATATCCCGCTGTTACCGGTTACGACCTATGCACGGGCTGGGGCACGCCGACCGGGACCAACCTGATTAACGCTCTCGCGGGACCGGCAGGCGCTCCCGATCTGACAATCACCAAGAGCCACACGGGCAATTTCCTTCAGGGCGACACGGGCGATACTTACACGATTATCGTCAATAACATTGGTGGCATTGTTTCAACTGGGACTGTAAGCGTAGTCGACACGCTGCCTGCGGGCCTGACGGCCACGGCCATCAGCGGCACCGGCTGGACCCCGAACCTCGGCACTCTCACCTGTACGCGTTCAGATGCGCTCGCCGCCGGCTCGGCTTATCCGGCCATCACGCTCACCGTCAATGTTGCTGCCAATGCCCCAGCCAGTGTGACGAATAGCGTCACGGTCTCCGGCGGAGGTGATACCAATCTGGTCAACAACACGGCGAACGATCCCACGACCATTATCGTTCCTTCAGCGCCGACGGCTACCACTGGAACGGCCACCGGTATAGGCACGACCACGGCGACCTTGAACGGCACGGTCAATCCCAACGGGCTTTCCACCTGGGCCCAGTTCCCATATGGCCTGACCACCAGCTACGGCTCGACCAACGTGGTTTCCGGCCCCCTCACCGGCGCATCGGCGCAGGCTGTGAGCGCGAGCCTGACCGGGCTGACCGCCGGGACGACCTATCATTTCTACGTGAGCGCCACGAATACTCTTGGCGCGGCTAACGGGTCTGACCAAACATTCACCACCACCGCCCTGGTTCCGGATCTGGCGATTACCAAGAGCCACAGCGGCAACTTCAAGCAAGGCGACGCAGCGGATATCTACACGATCATCGTGACGAACGTTGGAAACGCCGCTTCGAGCGGCACCGTCACGGTCACTGACACACTGCCGACGGGTCTCACGGCCACCGCGATCAACGGCACCGGCTGGACCACAGACATCCCCACTCTCACCGCCACACGCTCCGATGCCCTGGCCGCCGGTGCATCCTACCCGGCCATTACGGTGACCGTCAGCGTTTCGGCCAGCGCTCCGGGCAGCGTGACCAATGTGGCGACGGTTTCCGGCGGTGGTGAAAGCGTCACGTCCAATGATACCGCCAGCGACCTAACGACGATTACAAGCACTAACGTCAGCTACTCAGGCATTCTGGCGGGTTGGGATGTGAGTGGGCAGTCAAGCTACGGCGCTTCGCCTATGACAGCCTCCACAAACGCCCCCAACCTTACAGTTGGCGGGCTAACCCGCGGCTCAGGCGTTACAACTTCAGGAACTGCAGCCTCGCGCGCGTGGGGTGGCAATGGTTTCACGAGCACGTCTGAATCGGCGGCTTTTACGGCCGGCGACTTTGCCACATTCAGCATTTCGGCCAATACGGGTTACAAAGTGTCATTGACTAACATCAGCCGACTGGATTACCGGCGGTCAAGTTCGGGCCCGCCCAGTGGTGCATTGCGGTATCAGGTGGGTTCGGGCGCGTTCGTGGACATCACGGCCCTTTCCTACAGTTCAACCGCCAGCGGTGGTGCGTCTTTGGGACCGATCGATTTGTCCGGAATCACGGCTCTGCAAAACGTTAGCGCCGGCACAACTGTAACGTTCCAAATTGTCAACTGGGGTGCCAGCAGTTCGGGCGGCAATTGGTATATCTACGACGTGGCCACCTCGGCTGCCGATGATCTCGAGGTGCAGGGCACGATTTCGTCTGTCAGCAGTTCCTCCGCACCCGATCTCACGCTCTCCAAGAGCCACACCGGCAATTTCACCCAGGGCGACACAGGAGACACCTACACAATCATCGTCACAAACATCGGCACCGCGGCTTCCAGCGGCACCGTCACCGTGACCGACACGCTTCCCGCCGGGCTGACGGCCACAGGCATCACCGGCACCGGCTGGACTCCGAACCTGGGCACCCTGACCTGCACGCGGTCGGACGCTTTGACTGTCGGCGCCACCTATCCGCCCATCACCGTCACTGTCAGTGTCGCTACCAATGCGGCTTCCAGCGTTGTCAATACCGCCACAGTCTCCGGCGGTGGTGACACAAGTTCAGGCAACAATACAGTCAACGATTCGACCACCATCAACGCCGCTTCAGCCCCGACGGCGACGACCAGTACGGCCACGAGCGTCGGCACGACCACGGCGACGTTGAATGGCACGGTCAATCCCAATGGGCAGCCGGCCACCGTTCAGTTCCAATACGGTTTGACAACGGCGTATGGTTCGATTGCAACCGTCGCTGGACCGCTTACAGGCAGCACCGGGCAGGCTGTGAGCGCCAATCTCACCGGACTGACCCCGGGCGCAACGTATCACTTCCTCGTCAACGCGACGAATGTGATTGGCTCGGCTAACGGATCTGACCTGACATTCACGACGGCGGCGCCTGATTTGGCTATCACGAAGACTCATGTGGGCAATTTCACACAGGGGGATGCGGGAGACACCTACACCATCACCGTTACCAACATTGGCAACGCGGCTTCCAGCGGCACAGTCACGGTGACCGACACACTTCCTGCCGGGCTGACGGCCACGGCCATCAGCGGCATGGGCTGGACCACGAACCTCAGCACGTTGACCTGCACGCGGTCGGACAGTCTGGCCGTCGGCGCGGGTTACCCTCCCATCACGGTCACGGTAACCGTGGCCACGAACGCGGCTGCCAGTGTCACAAACACCGCCACGGTTTCCGGGGGTGGTGATACCAGCTCGGGCAACAACACCGCCAGTGATTCGACGACCATCAACGTCGCTTCAGCACCGACGACGACGACCAGTGCGGCCACGAGCGTCGGCATGACCACGGCAACTTTGAACGGTACGGTCAATCCCGATGGGCAGCCGACCACCGTTCAGTTTCAATACGGTCTGACGACGGCCTATGGTTCGATTGTAGCCGTCGCCGGGCAACTTGCGGGCAACACCGGGCAGGCTGTGAGCGCCAATCTCACCGGACTGCTCCCAGGCACGACATATCACTTCCTCGTCAGCGCGACGAACGTGATCGGCAGCGGCACCGGGTCTGACCTGGTGTTCACGACGACTGCGCCCGACCTGACTATCACGAAGACCCATGCAGGCAATTTCACACAGGGGGATACGGGAGATACCTACACTATCACCATTACAAACATTGGCGCGGCAGACTCCTTTGGCACGGTCAGTGTCACCGACGTGCTTCCGGCCGGACTGACAGCCACGGCCATCAGCGGCACGGGCTGGACCACGAACCTGAGCACGTTGACCTGCACGCGATCGGACAGTCTGACCGCCGGCGCGGGCTATCCTCCTATCACGGTCACGGTAACCGTGGCTACGAACGCAGCCACCAGTATTACGAACACTGCCACGGTTTCCGGGGGTGGTGATGCAAGCCCGGGGAACAATACGGCGTTTGATGCAACAATTATCACCGTCATTACGCCTCTCCAATCCTGGCGTTTGCAATACTTCGACACCGCCGCCAACGCCGGCGCAGCGGCCGACACGGCGATTGCGACCAGCGACGGTATGCCCAACCTGCTCAAGTACGCGCTGGGCTTGAATCCGCTGGTGGCCGCAGCCAACCCGGTTGTGGGCGACATCAGCACCGGCTATCTCCGTCTGACGTTGCCGAAAAACCCGGCGGCGACCGATGTTAACTTCTATGTGGAAATAGCAACGGATGTCAGGGGGCCCTGGACAACTGACGGGACGACGGTAGATATCAACACGTCAACCGAGCTTCAGGTCCACTATAACACGCCGGTTAACTCCTCTTCCGGAGCCTACATCCGCTTGCGAGTTGCCTCCCAATAGGCAAGAGAGGCAAGACGAACTCAAATTGAGTATGAAGGTCTAATCGAAGGCATGACCGGCGCAGCAAAGAACATTGCGCACCTTATGCCTTACGAGTTCCTTCACTTTGACTCGCGCCGGTCCGAGATATTTGCGGGGATCAAATTCCTTCGGGTTTTCCGCAAACACCTTCCGGATGGCCGCCGTCATCGCCAGACGCAGATCGGTATCAATATTCACTTTCGTGCAGCCGATGCGGCGAGCGACTTCGATATCGGCCTCTGGCACGCCGGCAGCGTCCGTGCCAAGTTTGCCGCCGTACTTGTTGATTTCCTCAACGATCTCCTTCGGCACGCTGGAGGCTCCATGCAGCACGAGGGGATAATCACCAAGGCCAGCTTCCAGAAGAGACTGTTTGATGGCTTTGAGGCGTTCCAGATCAAGGTGCTGTTCGCCCTTGAACTTGTATGCGCCGTGAGAGTTGCCAATCGCCACCGCCAGCGAGTCAACGCCCGAATTCTTCACAAACTCAACGGCCTGCCCGGGATTTGTGTAATGTCCCTCCTTTGAGTAACTGCCGCCCTCCTCGCCTTCGTCAAACTGCGCGCCGACCAGATGGCCCAGTTCTCCCTCGACCACACAGTTATGTTTGTGAGCGTAATCGACTACCCGCCGACAGATTTCGATGTTCTTCTCGAAGGGTTCATGGCTGGCATCGATCATTACGCTGGTAAACCCTTCGTCAATGCAGTCTTTGCACAGTTCGAAGGAGTCGCCATGGTCAAGATGCACGGCAATCGGGATGTTGGACAGGCTGACCGCCGCCTCAATGAGCTTTTTCAGATAGACCGGATTGGCGTATTGGCGAGCACCTTTGGAAATCTGAAGCATGACCGGCGCCTTTTCTTCTTCGCAGGCTTCGACGATGGCCTGAAGTAACTCCATGTTGTTGACGTTAAAGGCCCCCAGTGCATATTTCCCCTTCAGCGCCTTGGCGAACAAATCTTTCGTATGTGTCAGTGGCATAAGGTCGGTTTTCGGATTAGTTAACAGGGTTGCGCCTGCAACCCACAGCCTTAAGGGATGATAGACAATGTTTTGGGCAAAGAAAGACAAAAATGTTCCATGCATGCCGGCCAAGCAACCCCATGGCCCGGATCACTGTGGCGACCCCCATGCCCGTCTTTCTGAACCCAGCCTGAGTCCGCCCAGTCTTTGTCGGTTGACTCCGGGAGTTGATTTGGAGGAAGGTATCGCCCGCATATGGAGAGAATTCGACGCGCGTTGCTTTCGGTTTCAGACAAGTCCGGACTCATTCCGCTGGCCCAGGCCCTGGCGGCGGCGGGAGTGGAGTTGATTTCCACTGGGGGCACTGCGAGCGCGCTGCGCGCAGCGGGTTTAACAGTTATCGATGTTAGCGCCTATACCGGGTTCCCAGAAATGCTCGATGGGCGCGTTAAGACCCTTCACCCAAAAGTTCATGCCGGCCTGCTTTACTTGCGCGGCAACCTGGACCACGAATCCGCGGTGCGCCAGCACGACATTCGCCCCATCGACCTGGTGGTAGTGAACCTTTACCCGTTCCAGCAAACAGTCGCACGGCCCGACGTCAGCCCGCGCGAAGCTATCGAGAGCATCGACATTGGCGGGCCGGCCATGTTGCGCAGCGCAGCCAAGAATTGCGAGCACGTAACAGCGGTGGTGGACTCCGGCGATTACAGCGTCATCACTGAACAAATCACAAACACGGGCGGCACGACCCTGGAGCTACGACGCAAACTAGCGGTCAAAGCCTTCGCTCACACAGCGACTTACGATGCCGCCATCGCAACGCACCTGGGCAAGACCTTCGCCGGCGCATCCCCTTCGGCCCCCCCTTCTCCATTTCTGCTGCTACACGCCCCGCTGGCCCAAACCTTGCGCTATGGCGAGAATCCTCACCAAAATGCGGCGCTTTACGGCAGATTTCACGATTTTTTTGAGCAGTTCCACGGCCGCGAGCTGTCGTATAACAACATTTTAGACCTGACTGCGGCGGCGGATCTGATCGAGGAATTTCCAACTGAGATGCCTACGCTCGCCATCCTGAAGCACACAAACCCATGCGGCGTTGGGCAGGGGGCAACCCTGCGCGAGGCCTGGGACAAAGCCCTGGCAACGGACCGGCAGGCGCCGTTCGGCGGCATCATCGTAGTGAATGGCAAGCTTGACGGAGCCTGCGCGGAAGCTGTAGCCGATATCTTCACCGAAGTCATCGTGGCGCCCGAATTCGCAGAACAAGCATTACGTCTGTTGCAAAGGAAGAAAAATCTGCGCCTGATCAGGATTCGAAAACCATTCCCTAAAGCGGAACGGTGGGAATTAAAGAGCGTCGGCGCCGATTCGTTCCTGTGGCAGGAACGCGATCTGAATGACGCAATCCCCGGGAACTTTAAAATTGTCACGCGCCGGCAACCTGCGCCCGTTGAGTTGGAGGCGATGTTGTTTGGTTGGCGCGTGGTGAAACATCTGAAGTCCAACGCCATCGTATATGCCGCCGCAGACCGGACGCTAGGTATCGGCGCGGGCCAGATGAGCCGCGTGGACGCCAGCCGGATCGCGGCCTGGAAAGCAACCGAATCGGGTCTTTCGTTAAAGGGCAGTGTTGTTTGCAGCGATGGTTTTTTTCCGTTCGCCGATGGTTTAGTTGCCGCAGCCGAGGCAGGCGCCACGGCGGCGATCCAACCCGGGGGGTCGGTTCGCGACGCAGAGGTAATTGCCGCCGCAGATGAGCGTGGAGTAGCCATGGCGTTTACCGGAATGCGACATTTCCGGCATTAGCCCGCAACGCGGGCGCTAGAGGTTGCCGCGCTCGCAGTTGTTTTTCAGATTATTTGCCGTCAGAGCCAGACAGGCAGAGGGCGGAAGCCGAATCCATTTCCGGGATATTTTTCAGGGGAGGAACCAATAAATCAACCCTATCTGACCGAGCGAAATAACCGCGACAGCCGCCCAGGTAAGCCATTCGCGAACGCGCAAGCCCGCCTGCCGAGTTTCGCGCAGCCAGAACTGCATTTTCAATGAGCCGATTTCGATGACATCGCCGTTGCGCAGAACAATTTGCCGGGCCGGTTCTCCGTTGACAGTGACAAGAGCGTCTGGCCGGGGCTTCAGGATGAAGCCGTCAACGGCATGGAAATCGACCTGGAAATGCTGATCCCAAACCCCGTCGTCCTGAATCTGCAGGTCCGCAACCGATGACCTCCCAATCAGTACAGGAAAACGGCGGGTGACAAATGTCGTCCCCGCCTTTTTACCGGATCGGATTTTAAATTGAACCATTACTAGAAGAGACTGCGGGGGACGTGGATTTTATCTCCCGGATAAACCTCCAGATCCAAGCTCGGGTCCTTCCGCGCTTTGTTGCAGTTAACGATTAAAGTCTGGCCATCCACGCGGGTCAATTGGACCTTGGCTTTCTTGGCAAAGTCGGTGAAGTCGCCGGCTGACTGAATTGCCTTCAGCACTGTAAGCCGGCTGATATAAACCTGACGTCCGGGACCCTTGACTTCGCCGCCGACATAATAAAAACGAGTCCCCTCCGGCTGTTTAACCGTGACCGTCATATTGATGTAATACGCAGGCACGTAGCGGGCACGAATTTCCTGCTCCAATTGGCCTACCGTTTTGCCTGCTGCGGTGAATGTTTGGTTCAACAGCAGGGTGATGGTTCCATCATCCTTGATCCGGCTTTCCAATGGCTGAGTAGAAACGGGCAGGTCCGAGAAAATGAGGATGAGAGGGTCTCCGACACGGAGCATGTCAGCACTACCGCCTGTGGATGCGCCGAAGTCACCAGTCAAATTGGAAAAACGAGTATCCGAAGACCGGATTCCACAGCCTGCGAGGAAAAACCCCGACAACAGCAACCCATACACTATGGCCCAGCGCCCCAACACCTTGCGAACTTTCATGATAATTATGTGACCCGTTTCGATCTTAATATTTCTGTTTGATGTCCAATTTCGTTTTATCGCCGGCCCCACCCGCCGCAGCAGGCGCAGCAGGCGCAGGCACGCCAGGCTCCTGCTCCTCGTTACGGGAATAATAATCGTGGGAGTAACCGCTGTAGTAGTAGTAGCTTTCGTCCTGGGACATGTTGATATTGTTCAACACGATTCCGACAAGGTTCCCCCCGACTTTTTCGATCAGCTGTTTGGCGCGAATATTCATCGGCTGCGGATAGCGGCGGTATTGGATGACTTGCATCGTCATATCGACTTCACTGGCAAGAATTGTGGCGTCACTGACACCCAAGATCGGCGGGGAATCGAAAAACACGAAGTCATAGCGCTGCTTCAATTCGCCTATCAAATCCTTCATTTGCATCGAACTAAGGATGCCCAGCGAGCTGCTGGGCAGCTTGCCACTGGCCATGAAATCCAACGTCGGTATGCTCGTGGTCTGAATCACCTCCTCCAATTTGTTCTGTTTTAACAAATAGTTTGTGAGGCCGATGTTGTTGTTTGCCCGCAGAAGCTTGTGCAGCGTGGGCCGGCGCAAATCCGAATCTACAACCAATATCCGCTGTCCGCCTTGAGCGAAAACAGCAGCCAAGTTCAACACGGTCGTTGTTTTGCCTTCGCCCGCGCCCGCGCTTACAACGGCGATGGTATTAAGTTTGTCATCTTTTCGCGAGAATAGCAGATTCGTGCGCAACACACGGTAAGCCTCCGCGTGCGAGCTTTCCCCGCCTTCATCCAGCACAAGCCCGACGTTCTGGGGAACAACACCCAATACCGGGGACTGCAGTAAGCGTTCCACATCGTCGATCGTCTTGACACTGGTATCCAGGTATTCGATGAAGAACGCCAAACCAACTCCGACTACGAGCCCGATGATAATACCCAAGGCAATATTAAGCGGTTTGTTCGGGCGCACCGGGTGCAGGCCAGGCACCGCCCGGTCCACGATTTCCACCATCATTGTCTTGGGCAGCGACACGTCAATATTTTCGGCGGCAATCTTCAGGTTAAGAACCTGACGAAAACGCTGAAGCTCATCCAATTTGCGTTTCGCTGCGAAATACGGTCGGCTTTCGCTCGCTTTTGAGATATCGATTTGCGTGGCCTTCTCGACTTCGTGTTGCAGGTTCTCGAGCCCCTCTTTGAGGGACGCGACTTTTGCGTCCAAACCAATCAAAATGCCATCGACGCGGCTTTTAACCTTCTCATGCAAATCCGCCGCCAAACTTTCGGCTTTAAGAACTTCGCTATTGTTGGTTCCGTAATCCTTTCGAATCGCGACCAGCCGTTGTTCCGCCATCGTTACTTGCTCGAGCAACGAGCCCAACAAGGTATCCTGGGCAGCCGTAGGAATCGCCTGCGCGAGTTGTTCGGGGGTAAGTGTCTTCAACCGATTCAGCAGCGTTGCCTCCCGGGCGTATTCCACCTGGCTTTCGATTCGCAATCCCTCGATTCTGCGCAAGGTTTCAGCGGTCATCAACGTACTCGCCCCTTCCGCATTGGCGGCTGAGTCCGGAATTTTCAATTGCTCGCGCAGGTCATCGACTGCTTTCTGCGCCTCGTTAACTTTCTGTTCCTGTTCCGCCCAGCGTTCCTCCAGCACCTTGATGCCGCCGAGGGTCAACCGCTTGCGTTCATCGAGGCGGTGGTTCCGGTAGGCCTCGGCGAGCGCATTAGCGAGCTTGGCCGCCTCATCACGACTCTCGCTGAACACCCGGATTTCGATAAGGCTGGTATTGCGAACAGGCCGCAGATCCATTCGTCCCTTGAGCAGCGTCATCGTTTCCGACGTCTTGAGCACATCGCCGCCGGCGTACTTCTTGCCCCATTCCCTGTTCAGACCGAGATCTTCGACAACCTTGCCAAGGATGATTTCGGACTGAATCACCTCGAACTCAGTCTGGATGAAATAGGGATCGTATCCCTGCATCACTTGTGAGCCTTGCAGGTTTGAGATATCCGACTGGTCCCGTTCGATTTTGATGCGGGCGGTGCTGGAGAAGGATTCCGGCAAAATAAAGGTCACCAGGGTGGCGGTGATGACGACGAGCAAAAAGACCGCCAAAATGACTGTTTTGCGGATGCGAATAATGCGCCAGTAATCAAGGAAGTGCAGCTTTGATTCCGGCGGCGGCGGTACTTGCAATGGATCCATAAGTCAAAAATGGGGAGGCGAGTCGTGACAACCCAGCCCCCCGTCATTACGTCAATGTAAATTAGTAGCGGGCGGTGATGCCCATGTAAACTTTATTTCGTTCGAAGCCGCGGTTTAGTAACGGCGGCGAATCCAACAAGTCATAGTTGTAACCTGCATTCGCCGACAAATAATGGTTGAAGCGATATTCGAAATTCAGCCCGAGCAGGTAATACTGTTCCGAGAGGCTGCCGTAAGTGCCGCCATTATACATGGAGTCCTGGAACTGGGCCAGCAAACTGGCATAGAGCCTGGGAGTGATCCGATGGTTCCATGAAATATAGGCTGATACCGTGTCGGCATCAGTCGTGTAATCGATGCTGGTGCTGGAGGAGGAGGCACCGACCAAATCCGTGGAACTCCGGTCATAAGTAAGACCGGCTTGCACAGAACTTTCCGGAGCATACATATACTGCGCGCTCAGCATTGCGTAAGGGCTAAATCCATTCTGGCTGGTGGAAACGTCGTTGTAAAAGTCGGTATAGCGCGCACCGACCCGAATCGAGCCGGACAACCTCGGGTTGAACGTGTGATCAACACCGACATAACCGTAGTAACCGCGGTTGTTGCGAGAATCGCTGTAAATGAACGCGGTCGGGAGCGGGCCTCCTGGGATGTACGGGTTTCCGGAAGGATTAAGGACAGCGCCGATCGGTTCATTTCCAGTGAAGTCAACCTCTGTGTATTGAACGCCGATTATGCCGATCGTCTCCGGCTGTATGGTCCAGCGGCTATCAAGGTGAATCGTGTGCTGGATACCGTTCATGGTTCCTGCAGAGCTCGCCTCAAAGATTCCCGAGTTGGGATTGTAAACAGCAACTGGGGTATAAACGAGATGTCCGTTGAAAAAGGCCCACTCCGAAAATTCCACTGATCCTTTGTAGGCATAATCATAAAAGGTATTGGCATACCCCAACTGAAGGCTGAGTAACGGAGTGATGACGGCATCAAAATTGATCGCGCCATAATTGCGAATATTGTCTCCGGAAATTCGATGGAAGGTGTTAAGGGTATCCTGCCGCAACATATCGGGTTCCTGACCGATTACGAAGGAGTCCGACACGCTTACGCGATACCGCTCGCTAAAGGCATGGTCGAGGGAGCCGTTGAAGGTGAAAGTCTGGTCGTAGTTGTCGGCGTTCCCCATGGGTTTGTTCTCATAATACTTGAGCGAATAAACAGCCGAGAGATTGATTATCGTTTGCTCCATGACCAGGTTCAGCGTCGCTGCCGGGTTTACCTCGAAACCAATGCTGCTTCGGGAGTAGTTCGTTCCCGGGGACGCATCCTTGCCAAGGTCATTGATATTGTCATCGTAAAAGCCGCGAAGTGAGGCGGAAATGCTCCACGGCTTGCTTGGCTGTCCGGCAAGATCCGTGGGGGCCGCCCGCAGACCACATGCGCCGATTGCAACCAAACCCATTGAAACCACGATTGTTTTCACAGATAAATTTACCTATTCACACCCCAATGAAGCAACGCAACACAGGGAACTACATAATCTTTTACAAAAAAAACCAAAAGTCAAACATAACGCATACATTCCTAGCACTCACCTGCCACAACTTATCCATACATGTTTCGACCAGAATTTTGCCAATCCGCAGGGATTGATCGCAGCCACACCCAAAACATCACGATTGCCAACTCACACTCGCACAGCAAGCAGTTTCAATCGAAACCTACACCATGCGCTTATTCTCCGCAAAGTGAACCGATATAATTTTCCTTTGACCGCGCCAAAGCCACACCTGTTCAATATTCTTCAGGAACAGCGTCTATTTATCCGGTTCAAAATCAAGCTGTTGGGGATCAGTTCGTTTTTTGGGCCGCCAATTCGACGTGGCAATCAGGAGCCAGGAATGCTTAGGGTTTGGCCGGGAAACAAATGGCGGGCATCCGCTCTGGGATTGGCCGCCATCAGCAAATCGAGTTTCACGTCGTACCTGCGCGCGATCCCCGCAAGCGTGTCCCCACTTTTTACGGTGTATATGCGGGCAGCCATCGAAGCGTTTGATTTCCCGCTGTTCGATGCTGTGGAGACAGGTGTGACAGCAGGCATTAGCGGGCTTGAGTTCGCCGGGGTCATGACCCGGACCACAACCGCCGTTGGTGCAGGTTGATTGTTTTGAGCCGGCGAACGCGCCGGGACGGACGCGCGCAGTCGATCCAATTGCTCGTGCAATTGTTTGTTTTCCTCCAACACCTCGTGCAACCGCTTGTTATCTTCGGCCATTTGCTCAAACTCGCGCTGCTGTTTTTCCGTCACCGGGCCAAGCGAGACAGTCTTCGCCAGTTCCTGTTTGCAGGCTATGATGTGCTGTTTCACGATTTCGGCATTCTCCGCGTTTGGCCTTAACTTCAGGTAAGAGCTGTAATGATACACGGCCGCCGCCGGATCCGTTTCCGTCTTTTCGAACAGCCAGGCCAGTTCAAAATGGGCTGAGCCGGATTTTGGGTTTACCTCCAGCGCGCGTTCGAACGATTCGATCGCCCCTTTGTAATCCATGGCGTTCACGCGTTGTTTGCCTGCCAGAAAATGGGGGTCCTTCTCTTCGTCCATTTGGCTCTGTCCGGACGGCAGGCACCCGCTCAGGGCCAAGCCGCAGAGCAGAAGCAGCGTGTTGCGAACGAGACTAACGGAAAAGGTCATTACGGCAGAGTACCCGAAGCCCCTTTAACATTCAATCATCCGTTGAGCAAAGGCGGATCGTTCTTCGCCGACGGGGCCGCTATGACCGCTTTTGCAGGCTCTGTCGCCGGCCCGTCAAAGGGATTTGAGCGTGCGGCAACCAACTCCGGACGGCGGGGAAGCGACAACGCGCTCACCACCAGATAAACCCATGCAACGACAAAATGCGCCGCTCCCCACACCACCAACTGCACGAGATCCAGCACCCCCAGCCCGTAGAAGATAATGCCAACCGTCATGACCAGCGCCCCCGGCATCAGTGCCGCGCCAGCCAGCTTCCAGCTTCCGCGCAAGTTCAACTGCCGGTCCGCAAAAAAGGCCAACAGCCATGCCGGCACGGCATAGACGGTTGCCAACGCCATCCAGCACACAAACAGCCCGCCCATCACGGCCAGCGCCACAATCCCCAAGATCGCCTCCACCCACGCTCCCCACCACGGTTCCAGTTCCGGCCGGTTGAATGGCATCCGCTCCGCCAGATATTCCCCCGACGCGAATCCGAACAGTGAAAAAACCTGGAAGTCCGTCTTGCCGAACTCCACCTGCACATGCGCCGGCGACCGCACGCCGCCTTCATGTTTCAGATCCACCGTAAACGCCAGAAAGCGCCCGTCGGCCAGAGTCAGCGGAGAATCCCCGTCCCAGTTTAGCGAGCCTGCGCGAATTTCTCCCGTTGGTGGCAGGTGGTGGATGGCCTCGCCGATTGCCGGGAACCACGCCGAGTTCAGGAACCACACCACCACCACCGCCGCCCACATCGCCACGACCAACTGCACCAGCAGCAGCCGGCTCAGCGACGCCCGCGCGAAATCCCCCACGCCTCGAGGCGTCAGCGGCTGCCAAACGAACGGTGTTTTTTTGGTCGGTATATCCATAACGAGCGGGCCGCGCATGAGTTCGCACCCACTCAAGGCCCGAGCATAGCCGCCCCCTGCCCTTTTGTGGAGCAGGAATCCGCCATATACCTTTCTCTGGCGGTCGCTAGTGCGTGAAAGGGCAACATTTGCGGTTGCGTGATATTTTTTTGAGCCGTTTTGAGACCGGCTTTTTGGTACGCGCGGGGAAAGCGTTCCATGAGCCGCAATGGATGGGTAACGGAAGCCACAGATTTCACAGATTTCACAGACGGGGAAAGGGGACGCGGATTTTGAAGAGGAGGCGCACTGAAATCCGAAACAAAGCCGAATTTACGGGAATGGACGAATGGGAAAACAGGGAGCCGCAAGGGGTCTTCGCAGGCCGCAGAGCAGAGGACTGAACAGAGTGGTGTCACGGTTCGCCTTTTGAAAATGCAGTGGAGCCACTCCGCGAGCGGGGCGCACGGGGTGTTCGCTCTCTTCCGCCGAGAATATTAGCGCTGATTTCGTCTCTTCCGCAGACGCGGGGATTCCGCTTCTGTTACAAGCCGGGTGCGCTTGGACCCGCGCCACTGAGCAGCGACGACAGCAGGTCAAGAAGCCGGCGGCAAGGGATCCGGAGGCGTTGGGGGCTTGGCTTGCGAGGGCTGGCCCTGGTTCTGGGGCGGGGCAAGGACGATCGGCACGGCATACCGGAGCTTCATCACGTCATCCACCAGCACCTCGACGTAATACGCGCCGGGGGTCTTGAACTCGACCTGGCTGAAGAGGGTGACGTTGGTTGCCTGGTCCGTAGCGTCCTGCAAGGCGAACTTCACCTCGCTCTTGCGCAAAACCGCGGTCTGGTCCGGCGCAATCAGCCGGACGTTCTCGACGAACTGACCGACGCCAGCCGTCCAGCGATTGAAAACGCTGAGTTTGAAGGCGACGACGGGCAATTTGGGGACACGGATGAAATTGACGACGCCGATGAGGAAGAAACTGCCGTTGGCTTCCTGGCGGACTTCTTCGCACATGAGCGAGCATTGGAGATCAGGCAGGATTCGGGTTGGGTTCATAGGTTTTGAATCATTCAGTCAGTTCCGGTTGTTTCAGGAATAAGGAATACCGACAGCCAGTTCCGCGGCGCGGACGGTGTTGCCCATCAGCATGGCAATGGTCATCGGCCCGACGCCGCCGGGATTGGGGGTGAGCTTGCCGGCCACGGCCCGGACGCGCGCGAAGTCCACGTCGCCCACCAAGCGCGAGCCACCTTTGGCCGCGGGGTCATGGATGCGGTTCACGCCCACATCCACGACCACTGCGCCCGGCTTGACCATGTCCGCTTTCACAAACTCTGCGACGCCGATGGCTGCGATCAGGATGTCCGCGCGACGGCAATGGGCTTTAATGTCACGGGTGGCGGAGTGGCAAATGGTGACGGTGGCATTGGCGTGTCTGCCTTTCTGGCAGAGCATGGCAGCCATGGGCTTGCCCACCAGGTTGCCCCGACCCAGAACCACCACTTCAGCGCCGGGGATTTTTACGCCCGACCGCACGAGAAGCTCGCAGATGCCCGCCGGGGTGCAGGACGCGAAACCGCTCAGGTCGCCCAAGAGGAGTTTGCCGACATTGACCGGGTGAAAGCCGTCGACGTCTTTTTCCGGCAAGACCGTCTCTGCGACCAAGCCAGGGTGGATTTGCGGCGGAATCGGTGTCTGGACCAGAATGCCGTGCAGGCGGGGGTCTGAGTTGAGCCGTGCCAAGAGCGCAAGCAATTCGGCCTGGCTCGTCTCGCCGGACAGAACGTGGGTTTTGGAAAAAATGCCGAGCCGGTCGCAAGTTTTCTCCTTCCGGCCAACATAGACCCGGGAAGCTTCATCCTCGCCCACGCGCACGAACGCCAAGCCCGGCTGCACGCCACGTGTTTTCAGGGCGGCGATCCGCCAGGCAAGTTCGTCCTCAAGTTGCGCAGCGATTGCTCGCCCGTCAATGAGGTCGGCGACTGGCATTATTCCAGCACCTGAATCTTCTGGATCTCGATGACCGGCGTGTTCCCCCAGCGGTCGTCCAAGCCTTCCTCACCAGTGACGATGATATGCATGCCCTTGTAGCGCCGCAGATCTAGGTTGGGCGAAGTTGTGTGGAGATAGTCGATAAGCTGGCCGTCCCCGGGGCTGACGAGGACGAACCTCGACGGCGCCTGAATGCTGGTCATACCGCGCACAAAACCTTCATGCGACACGATGCGCTTGGGCAGCGGCTCTTCAACCACCGGTGCAACGGGGGCATTATTGGTCAGAATGGGCATCTCCGTTGGGGCGGTCACAGGGAGAGTTTCGGACGGGGCGGCGGCCACAGCCGAGGCTTCAGGAACCAGCACCGGTGTCGGAGCGGGTTCCCCCGGCACGGCGGGCGACGGCATCGGCGCCGGCGCTTCCTGCTTGAGATACTGGGCAGCGACAAACGCATAAGCATTCGTCGGGGCTTCGATTTTCGTCCAATCACCCTTCGCCTCGATGGACGTGACGGGGTCGCCGCGATGCAACAGGCCCAGGACACTGTAATTTTCTCCCGGCCCGCTGCGAACATTCAGTTTCTTGACGGCGACGACCTTATTGGTCGGATCAATGAAGGATGAGTTGGCCCAGACATGCACATTGGCCGGCAAAAGAATTTTGGCCCAAGCGGACGGCTCGTCGGGCCCCGAACTGTTGCGAGTGATTTCCTCGATGACCACGACGGATTGTTCTTTGGTTACGCGGGTCACGACTTCGCCCTTGAGCCGGGCCTGACCGCGCACATTGACGTTGCTGGCGATTACGACTGCCGGGCCGGCCACCAGAGGCACGGTTTTCAGCTGGGACACCGGGGCTTTCTTTGCCACGGCTTTCTTGTCCGATTTCTTCTTTGCGGATTTCTTTTTGGCCGCCTTGGCCGCAGGAGCGTTTGTGGTTGCGGGTGCTGGTGCGGGCGCGCCCGTCATCGCGGGTGCCGCGACCGGGGTTTCAATCGGCGCAGGTGGAGGCGAGTTCGTAACCTGCTGAGCCAGCAAGCTCGTCGAAAGCGTCATTCCTAAGATTAGCCAATAGTTCATTTTCATAACTCAGACCTACAGTAGAGATTTAATCTCGGGTTCTGTCAATGTCCGCCATTTGCCCGCAGGGAGCTCGCCCAGCTTGATTTTCCCGATCTGAACCCGCTGGAGCCGCTTCACCGCCAGCCCCTGCCCTTCGAACAACCGGCGCACTTCACGATTTTTGCCTTCCGCCAATTCCAATTCCACCACGCTTTGCGCCCGGCCGGACGCAACCAGCCTTGCCTTCTCCGCTTTCAATTTTTCCCCGTCGTGCCAAAGGCCGCGAGTCAACTGGCCCAGAGCCTCGCGGCTGACCTGGCCCTCGACAGTGGCAACGTATTTCTTCTTCACCCCATAGCGCGGATGGGTCAGGCGCATGCTGAATTCACCATCATTGGTCAGAAAAATCAATCCTTCACTAGCGTAATCGAGCCGGCCGACCGAATGCAGATGACCCCATTCTTTCGGCAGCAGATCATAAATTGTCGCGCGCTGGCGCTCATCTTTGCGGGAGCAAACCAGGCCACGTGGCTTGTTCAGGGCGATGTAGAGCTTGCGTTTGGCCCGGAGCGGTTTGCCGTCCACGGTCACATGAGCATGCAAGGGATCAATTTTGACACCCAATTGCCGCACCGGCTCGCCGTTCACCGCCACCCGTCCCGCCAGGATGATTTCCTCGCTGGCACGCCGCGAAGCAAGGCCCGCCTCCGCCAGAAATTTTTGCAAACGCACCACGGCACATCCCCAAGAACCGAACGCCGGACAAGCCGCTCTATGGCCGGCCATCAGACACCGGACTTCGGATATTGGCTAAGAGGCAACCGCCTTAGTTTTTCGCAGGCCGGTAATCCGGTCGCCCTCTTTCCACTGGCCGCGTTTTTTGAGGACTTCGACGCGTTCAAAGCGTTTGAGGACATTCCGCTTGGCACCCAGAGTACTTGCTGCCCGGAGACTACGATGCTGTGACATAACTCAAATTTTGTTCTTGTTTGTTAACTTTTCAGCCGCTCCCGATTCGAAGCGAACAGAGTACCTACCACGGCGCGGGTGAATTGCCAATCGTTTTATTCCCACGGTTTTGGGCTTGACTACAGTGCCCGCCGGGCGCAATGTCAGATCAGGCAAGGGCCGAGCTTCAACCGAACCAAAGTGAGTGTGTATGGCAAAGCAAATGACAGCCAAACAAAAGGTGACTTTCTCCTGCGCCGCGCCAGAAGCGAAAAGTGTCCAACTCGCGAGCGAATTCACCGATTGGGAAAAGTCTCCAGTTAACCTGAAGAAAGACAAGGGCGGCTTGTGGAAAACAACCGTCTCCCTGCCACCTGGCAGATACGAGTACCGCTTCCTGGTGGACGGCCAATGGCGGGATGATCCGCAGTGTCCCAACCGCCACCCGAACCGATTCGGCAGCGCGAATTGCGTTTGCTTTGTGGGCGGGGCATAAGCCGGCGTTCCGCCCTTATGGCACCGCGCGACCCCGGTGGCTACCGGGCCAGGTGCTTGAATTATTGGGTTGGAGAGCGGGAATCCCGAGCCTTGTGAATCGCAGGCTCGTGTCCTCAGCCCTTGGTTTTCGGCCATTTCCCCAAATGGCGTTCCCTTTCCAGCAAGGTCGGGTGCGAATAATAGAACCCGCTGTAGAGCGGATGCGGTGTAAGGTTGCCCAGGTTCTTCTCGTTCAATTTGCGCAAAGCGCCGACCAATGAGCACGCCTCCTTCATCATTTCAGCGGCAAATGCGTCAGCCTGGTATTCGTAACGCCGCGACCACCAATGGGCCGCCGGCGAGAACCAGAATGTCACCAAGCCGGACAGCAATCCGAACAACAGCAGCGCCAGCGCGATGTTCCCCGAGCCGAACCCGAAGCTGCGGTAAAACCATTCCTGCCGCGCCACGAGCGACAGCAAGTAAAGCCCACCGAGCGAACCCAGCGCGGATGCAACCAGCGTTTTGAGAATGTGTTTCTTCTTGAAGTGTCCTATCTCATGGGCCAGCACCGCTTCGAGTTCGGGCTCCGCCAGTTGCTGGACGAGCGTATCGAACAGCACGATTTTCCGGAACCGTCCAAACCCGGTGAAGAACGCGTTCGAATGACGGGACCGCTTGCTGCCGTCCATCACCTGGATGCTACGCGCGCGAAAGCGGGTGCGTTCCGCAAGGCGGAGCAGGCGCTCGCGCAAGCCGCCCTCGGGCAGGGGCGTGAACTTGTTAAACAGAGGCAGGATTAACACCGGCGCCAGCACTGCCAGCAGCAGTTGGAACCCCAGCAGGGCGCCCCACGCCCACAACCACCAGCGCGATCCTGTCCAATCCGCCAATTTCAGCACCAGCAAGATCAGCGGATACCCCAGCGCAATTACGAGCAGCAGCCCCTTCAGCCGGTCCAGCCACCACAGTTTCTGCGTGGTTGTGTTGAAGCCGAACCGTTCTTCCAGCCGAAACTGGTCATACCAGCTCAACGGCAAATCGGGCAGCGACAGCGCCACACCCGTCGCCAGAAGAAACGCTGCCAGCGCCCCGGTTGAACCGCCGAACCAATGCGTGAATAAACCGAATCCCCACGGCAGCAGTCCGCTGAACAGCACAGCGGCCAGGACAACGGAATTCCAGAGCGTTTCGAGTTGCTGGAGACGCCCGCCCGCGAGCGTGTATTGCACGGACCTGGAGTAAGTCGCGTCGTCCATGACGCCCTTGAGGGCCGCGGGCACCGCGCCCGCGTTTGCCAGGACATGGTGCCGGTTCAATCGCTCCAGCCACAGTTGGGCGGCGCATTTCAGAACCAGCAGCACGAGCACAGGAACAGCGAACGAAGTCATGGGTAAAGTTTACGCAAAGTCCGGGAAAGGTTACTCTAAAAAGCGAGCGGGCACGGACCGCTTCCTCGTTTCAGAATTCGAACCGGACATCGCTGAAACGCCGGGCGATCTCAGCCAGAATGCGAGTTTCATCGGACTGGTTTTTCGCGACGAACGTAACGCTGAACCGGAGATACGCGCCGGCATCGTCCCATGGCACGGTTGAAATCAGCTTTTCGGTAATGAGCCATTGCGACACCTCTTCGGCGCTTTGAAATTTGATGCTCGTCCCGTCTTCCTTCACCGCGGCCTGCGGGGCCTGGACATAGAGGAAGAACGAGCCTTTGGGTTTCCGGGCGTTGAATCCGGCTTTCGCCAATACCCGCACCAAGCCGTCCATACGGCGCGAATACTTGGCCGCGATTTTCTGCGTAATCTCCGGGTGGTCGAAGCCATGCGCGGCAGCATGTTGAATCGCCAGGAACTGGCCGGAATCCGAGTTGTCTTTAACGTCGCCGTAAGCTTTGACCAGCAGATCGTTGCCGGCGACAAAACCGCAGCGCCAGCCGGTCATGTTGAAGCTCTTGCTGGCGGAATGGAATTCGAGGCCAACGTCTTTCGCCCCGGGCGTCGCCAGAAAACTCAGCGGACGGCCTTCGAAGACCAAGGCGGCATACGCGGCGTCGTGGATGACGACGAGATTGTTCTGCTTCGCGAAGTCAACGGTCCTGGCAAAAAACTCCGGGGTCGCGCTCGCACCGGTGGGGTTGTTGGGATAATTCAACACGAGCACTTTGGCCTTTTCAAGCACGCCAGCAGGGACGGCATCGAGGTCCGGCAGAAACCGGTTTTTCCCGGTCAGGGGCAGGTTATGAACGAGGCCGCCGTAATACTTCGCGTGCGTACCGAACACCGGATAGCCCGGGATCGTCATCAGCACATAATCGCCGGGATTAATCAGCGCAGCCGGCAGAATCGAGAGGGCAGCTTTGCTGCCAATGGAGTGAATCACTTCCGTGTCGGGATTGATGCCCGCAACGCCGCAGACGCGTTCGAGATAGCGAGCCGCGGCCTGTTTCAAAGCGGCATCACCGTTATCCGCATAGCCACGATTCTCCGGTTTGCGCGCTTCCACGCAAAGTTTTTCGACAACTTCCGGGAAAGCCATTTCATCGGGCTCGCCGACACCGAGGTCGATGATTTCCGCGCCGGGATGGCCGGCCATGGCGGCGCGTTTAGCGCGTTTGATCTTCTCAAACTTATAGATGGCGGTTGACTTGCCATATTGCCGGCCGCCAATCCGCTCCGCAAACAGGTTTTGGATATAGGATTCGGACATAATCGAAAAGGCCCGTCACCTGAACAGAGACAGGGCGCGGGCTTCGCTTCGGGGGCGAACGTTAGCTTGATTCGGGAGCGGAATCAAGCGTTGGGAAAGTCCCGCCTTCTACTCCATCCAATCAAGGTTTGCGCGACGGCGGGTTGCGGGAATGAACAAGCCGTGATATTTTAATGTCTAATCAAAGTGAGCATAAAGACTAACAGAAAGAAATCTCCGCCCGCGCTGGCCAAGGGGCAGCTTTGGAAGGCGGGCAGCACGCATATACAGATCGTCGACCTCGGTAAGAGGCTGATTCATTATCGGATGATGCGGGAAATGGGCCAGATGCGAAGAACGCAGACGAGCGGGATTGACAACATGGAAGAGTATTTAAAAACCAACGACGCGAGGTTGGTGAAAGCAAGCTCGTACAATTGATTTTGTTCAGGTCATTGGGGCGGGTGGCGCCGGGTCCAAAGGAGGGAGAGGCAATTCATAATTCTTGCCAGACAATTCTGTGCCTGTTTTCATGGGAATATATTAGCGGGCTCCCTTAAGAACGACCATGACTGCTCAGCATCAACCGCTTTCGACTTGTTTCGCCAATGGGAAAACCTGGCCGCGCATATTGTTGCTGGCACTTGCGTTGTTACTGGTGCCGGCGTGCAAGTCGCCGCTTCAGCTTTATGAGACCCGGTCCGCGAACATGCGTGAAAACAATGCGCCCAAGCTCCGGACCTTTGAGGCAAACGATCAGCCGGTGATCGTTGTGGATCTGCCCAAGGGCTGCGGTTGGGGCGAGAAGGCCGGGACCATCTGGGTTGAGGATATGATTTCCGGCCGGACGGTTTGGAGCCAGAGCCAATTCATGCGAGAAGGGGAAGCGCATTATTTCATTCCGCCGACACTTAAGAGCGGCACATACCTAGCCACGCTGAGAGCTTCGGGGGAAATCGAGGCGAGCAGCAATTTCGACGTTCGTTGAGCGATCCAGTCATTCCGCAATGGAGGAAAGCCGGCTGGATCATCGGGGAGGGCGAAGGAATTCAAGGACGGCGTGAAGAAAGGGTTCGGGAGCATGGACGTGAACCCAGTGGCCGGCGTGAGGGATAGCTCGCAATTGAGCTTGGGGAAACAATTGGCGGACCAAGACGATATCCTGGTCGCGGAGATAATCAGATTCCCCGCCGCGAAGGAAGAGCGCGGGTTTGTCAAATGGCGCGCCGCCGGCAGGCAAGGCGGCGCCGAGACGGTCGTAGTTCCCGCAAATGCCGGGCAGGTTTATGCGCCAGTGGAACGCGCCGCCGGGCGCGCGGGCCACATTTTTGAGCAGGAACTGGCGCAAGGTAGATTCCGGAATTGAAGGGGCCAAAGCTTTATCCATCTGGCCGTGATTCCGGAACGACGCCAGATCGAGCGAGGACAGGGCGTCCAAAATATGCCGATGCAGGGGCGGATAAGCCCCCGGAGAAATGTCCACAACGACCAGTTTTTCCACGCAAGCGGGGAAGCGGAGGGCAAATTGCATGGCGGTTTTTCCGCCCATCGAATGGCCGAGAACATAGGCGCTGTGGAGCCGATTGGCCCACATGAACCCGGCAAGGTCATCCGCCATGAGCGCGTAGCTCATTTCAGGGGAATGCGGCGAGCGGCCGTGGTTCCGCTGGTCCAAAGCGAAGACGTGAAAGTGTTCGCCCAGTTTCCGGCTCATGGGTTTCCAGTTACCGAGCGACCCGAACAAGCCATGGAGAATGATGAGCGGCGGGCCCTGGCCGTATGTTTCGAAATGCAGTTGCATAGTTATACTTTCACACAGGCATCAATGGCCGCACGCCTGTTTGGCACAACACCAGAGTTGCGCCGGCGATTCAATCTTAAACGAGGGCCGAAATCCCCATCCAAGTTTCGGCACCAGGGGTAAAAACGCCGGTCGAATGGGCCGTTTCAATACGGCGCACGTTACAACGGCACATCGCGTCTCGACAATTCAACACCCCGGCGCGACACTGCGGAGACGATGGACGCCGATGCTGATTCACCACTTGATTTGCTTTGGAAAGAGTACAGCCTTGTCTTCCGCGATTTTGACGACCTGACTCTGGCGCGCTGGCTAGCCCAGACGCTGGGACAACTGGAGGGCAAAGCCTGGCGGTTTTCGCATCCGCTGCTGGGCGCCTACCGCCTTGCGGCCCAACTGGCGCACGAGCGGCAAATCTGGTTGAAACGCCTGGTCACGCTGCCCGCCGGTTATACGGAATCCGCCTGCTGCCGCGCCCCCATGCTGCCCTTGCTCACACGGGATGTACGCGAGGCTGGATTGATTTGCCAGCATTGCAACGGAACGCTCGTGGTGTTCGAGGAGATCCCGGGGGTTCTGCAAGGCGAACTGGAGGCCTGGGCTGCCGAGTACGAGCCAGTACACGCGGTTGCGCATTGGGATGACCGCCAGCGAAAGAGTGTTGGCAATTATGACCGCGCCTGCGAAAGCGCCGCCGAGCAAGTCGAGCGGCTTCTGGAACGCGCCGGACGGGTACTTACGGCCAGGCTGCTCGAGTTTTATCCCGCCGTCGCGTGGGAAGACCAAGATGAATGCCTTGAAGTGCGGCCGGAGGATGTTTTGCTTTAAACGGAGAATCAGGGTCGGAAAGATTACCTCCATCGGGGCGGCATTTTTGCATACAGATCTATGTCGCCCGATGGGGCTCACCCAAATTAATTTGGATGTTGGTTTCTACAAAGATAGCGCGCCTACGGCGCTTGAAAAAGACGAGGCGGAACGGGCGGCAAAGATGGCAGCCCTGCGTTGTTTTGCGACGCCGCAGGCCAGTCAGATCTTCACTTTAAATTCCTCGCCCCTCTTGAGGGACGCGGCGAAGGCCGCGAGCAACTGCGGTATCATTTCCAGATCCTTCAAGCTCACGACTTCAACCGGCGAGTGCATGTAACGATTGGGGAGGCTGATTAAAGCGCTGGCGATGCCGCCGCGTGTCCAGAAAATCGCATCGGTATCCGTGCCACTGGTGCTCGACATAGCTTCATGCTGGAGCGGGATTTTCCTGGCTTTGGCCACCGTCTCGATGCGGGTGACGACGGCCGGGTGATTGCACCCGCCATGGGTGATGCTCGGGCCTTTGCCGATTCTCACATCGCCATGCTGCGGCTTATTTATGCCGGGATAATCCGTGGCGTGGGTGACATCCACGACGAGGGCGATGCCAGGCTTGAGGGAATAAGCAATCTGGCGGGCGCCGAGCAAACCGACTTCCTCCTGCACATTGGAAACGGCGCAAACTTCGGCGTTGAGTTTAGTTTTGGATTCCTTCAAGAGGCGCAGCGTTTCAGCCACGGCGAAAGTGCCGATACGGTTGTCAAAGGCCCGCGCGACGGCGAGGTCGTTACGGAGCAGATCAAATTCGTCGGCCAGAGTGATCGGGTCGCCAATGGCCACAAGTTTCCGGGCATCTTTGCGGCTAGCGACACCCAGGTCGATAAAGAGGTCATGGATTTTCGGCGGCTTGGGGTCCGCAGCCTCCTTCAGGAGATGAGGCGCGACATTGCCGACCACACCTTTGACCGGGCCGCTGCGGGTGTGGATAACGACGCGCTGGGCTTTGGTGATGGCCGCGTCCACACCGCCCATTTTACGCACATAAACAAAACCGGCCTCGTCGATGTAATTAACCGCCATGGCGATTTCGTCGGCATGAGCCGAGAGCATGAGGCGAGGCGAACCGCCTTTGTTGAAGACGGCGACGCAGTTACCATAGGCATCGGAGAAGGTTTCGTCGGAAAATTGTTTGGCATAATCGAGCCAAACGCGCTGACCGCGGACTTCATGGCCGACAGGGCTAGGTGTATTGACGAGGGTTTGAAGGAATTGAAGCGATTGAACGCGCATGGGCAAAAGATACCAGAGCCATTTTATTTTTGCACTATTGGAAGAAAATCACCGCCCCCGGAAACGACTGACCGGAAGCGGTTGAAAGCTAAGGGCTCAAGCGGTTTGTACCCGGAGAAAAAGCCAGGTTCAAAAAAGCCCGGTTCAGGCGTGACAGCGATGGCGCGGCAGATTAGGATGGGGTCCGCCACCATGCTCTGGCTGACCAAGCTTCGACTCAGATTAGGGAACGCCGCTATCCGACGCAACGCGGTCAAGGAACTTTGCGAGACTCCCAACCGACGCGCCGTGCGCGCGCTGAGTGTGGCACTGCGCGATGGAGATACGGAAGTGCGCCGGTTCGCGGTGACGGCACTGGGCAAGCTGGAGGACGAACGCAGAATCGAACCATTAGTCGCCGCGCTGAATGACCCTGCCATTGAAGTGCAAAAGGCAGCCATTCTTTCCCTCAAACGCACGTCCAATAAACGGGTGATTCCAGCGCTAGTTCCTTTGCTTCGCCACACAGATGCGGGCGTTCGTGGCTGCGTGGCCCAGGTGCTAGATTATCTGAGCTGGAACCCGACGAACCGGGAAGATGAGATCTGGCTGCTGGTAGCCAAAGGCAAGTTTTCGCACGCGGCGTCTTTTGGCGTGCCAGCCATAACGGCGCTCGAAATGGTTCTGCATTCCGGGCCCTACAGCCTATGTGTGGCGGCGGCGCATGCGCTGGGAGAGATCGGCGACCAGCGGGTGGTGCGCCCACTGCTGGCAGCGCTTAGATCGAGTGACACGGCGATATGCGTGGCGGCGGTTGACACACTTGCAAAAGTAGGCGGGCCAAAAGTCATCGAGCCGATCACGGCCCTGTTGAAGCACAGCAACGGCGAAGTACGCCGCGCAGCAGTGGAAGCACTGGGCAAGCAGGGCGGTCCGGCGGTTGTTGAGCCGCTGCGGCAAATGTTGCGTGATTCGCTCTGGGATGTGCGCCGCGCGGCGGCGGAAGGTCTGGGCCGGCTTAAAGGTCCGGGAGCACTGGAGGCCATCAGCCAGGCGCTGCAGGATGGAGATTCCGACGTGCGCGAAGCGGCAGCGATTGCGCTTGGAAACCTTGGCGACCATGGAGCGATCGGGCCACTGGTCATGGCCCTAAAAGACTCGAGCAGCGGGGTGCGCCGGATTGCAGCAGCGGCGCTATCGCGGATTGACGAGAGGTGGAGCGCATCGGCTGAGGCGCAGGGGGCCATTGCCCAGCTCAAACCAGCCTTGCAGGACAAGGATCCGGCCGTGCGGCATTTTGTAGGGAGCCTGCTGGTTGGATTAGGCGAAGTGGAGCCGGATGTTGCTCCGGCGGAAGTTGTGGACGAATCGGCCGTCTCCCTGCGCGGGAAGCGCCAGAAGCTCGCGGTCAGTTTGTTTACAGCGATGTTGTGTGATTTGGACCGTGACTTGCGCCAGGCTGCCGCCGAGGCCCTGGGCCGGCTTGGCGACCGGCGAGCGGAGCCAGCGCTCTCGCGGACAGTCGGTGACGCAGACCCGGATGTGCGGCATGCCGCCGAAAAGGCGTTGCAGATATTGGGCGTCGCGCGCGCAGGAGCCTAAGGACGCCGGAGCGAACGAAAAAATGTCAGGCAATATCAACAGGCTGAAGCAGTTCCTTTTTGTGGACGACGACCCCGAGTTTCTTGCCAATATCCGGGATGTTTTCTCTCAAATGTCAGGAGGGGCCTGGGAAATATCCACAGCGGAAAACCATGCCCAGGCGCTAGCGATTCTGCAACAGCACCGAATGGACGTGGTGGTGGTGGACCTAGACATGCCCGTAGTGGATGGCCTCCAGTTTTTGAGGTTGCTGGCCCGAACGCATCCGGGTCAGCAGACAGTGATGTGGACCGGCCGGGGGACTGAGATGAGCCAGAAAGAAAGCCTCGAGAGCGGCGCAGCGCTGTACCTCGAAAAGCTGATCACGCCGGAAGGGTTTTCCGCCGTATTCGCGGCGCTGGACGCGCTTGCGGGGGCGGCGTCGCAGGAGGGATTCCGGGGCGTAATGCGGCGAGTGGGTCTGCAGGAAGTGCTGCAAATGGAATGCTTAGGCCGCAAATCTTCCGTGCTGGAGATTTTCACGAACAAAATACGCGGCCGCATTTTCATCAACGAGGGCATGATTGTGCATGCGGAATCCGGGGCGTTGCAAGGGGAAGTGGCGTTGTACGGCCTCCTGGCGCTCCGCAACGGGGAGTTTAATTTCCTTCCGTTCACCGAGCCCCAACGCCGGACAATTACCGGGCAGTGGGAATCCCTGCTGATGGAAGCGGCGCGGTTAAGCGATGAGGGAGCGAGCTTTTTTCCGGAAGCGACAGCCGAAACCGGCGCGGCGGCACTTCCACATTCGCCGGAACCAGCCGAAGCGAGCGTGGCGGATGCCGCGCGACCGGCAGCAGGTCCGGTGCGCATCGAGGAGACGCTGCTGTGCTCCGGAGCGGGCGAGGTGCTGGAGGAGTCCGGATGCAAAACACCAGAAGAGCGACTGCGCCTATTGGAGCAAGTGGAACGCCAGGCGGCACAATTGAGCACGCTGGTTCCGGTGGGCCGGTTTGAGCGGCTGGAGATTGCAACACCGACGGGGCGTGTAGTTTGCCAAGTTGAGCCGCACATGCGGTTGTTCGTACGCAGCTCGACGGCGAAGATTGGCGTCGCATGAAAGAATCGCTGAAACAGTTTATCGAGGCCCACCTGCCTTTGGATGGGCTGGCGGCATGGAGCGCGCGGCTGCCGGACCGGACGCTGACCAGCCATTGCCTCAACGGATGGTTCACGCCGAAGCAGGTGGAACAGGCGGTGACGCGCCTGGCACTTGCGGCCGAGAATTTGAACTCGCACAGCATTGAACCGGCGCGTTTGTGCTGGGTGTTTGAACACGCGCGCATCCACGTAGCCTTGCGCGGCGACAAAGCGTGCCTCGCCTTATTCGTGGAAAACAGGCCGGTCGCTTCCAACGCGGCGCTGGAGAGCGCGCTGGAGGAGTTCAATGGGATTGAGAGCTTCCGCTCAACGGCTGTCCCTTTGTCTGGCGGGGTTTAAACTCCCGCGCCAGCTGGTGAGCTTCCGCAATTTGCTCTGTCGTCATTTGCCGTTGGACAATGGGGATGTATTTGGCGGCCATTTCCTCACCGTGAGCCGAAGCCAAGGTGAGCCATTTAAGGGCTTCAACGGAATCCTGGGCAACTCCGGTTCCGTTAGCGCAATAACAGCCGAGATCCAATTGGGCGACCGGCAATCCCTGTTCGGCGGCCCGGCGGCACCAAGCGGCGGCATCAAAGGGGTCTTTGTCAACGCCATCACCTTTGGCGCAGCAAACGCTCAGATTATACTGGGCATCCGCCATACCGCGCTCGGCGGCTTTACGATACCACTTAGCGGCCTCGACTGAGTCTTTGGCAGTGCCATCGCCGGTATAGCAGCAGTCGCCGAGATGGAATTGGGCGACGGCAAATCCCTGCTCAGCGGCTTTGCGATACCACCTAACGGCCTCAGCCGGGTCTTTGGTTACACCGTCACCGTTGAAGTAACAAACGCCCAGGCCGAATTGCGCCGGGGCATTGCCCTGGTCGGCGGACTTGCGCAACCACTTCAATGCTTCAGCCGGATCCTTAGTCATGACATCGCCTTTGATGTAACGAAGGGCGAGATTGTATTGCGCCTGGGCGTCTCCCCTCTCAGCTTCGATTTTGACCTGGTCAAGCACCTTGTCGGCAACGTTGGTTGGCTGGGCGGGCAACGGCGTGACGGCTCCCACCAGTGCCGACAAGGACAGCAACATCAAGCAGTTCGGCTTCATGCTGCGAGATTACCCGGATTAACGCGACTGGCAAGCGCGGCGTACATCGCATTCTAAATATTTCCAGTCCCGAGGCCATTCTGTTAAGCTGTCCTCATGGAACAGCGTTTGGGAATAGACAGAACAGCGGGTGCGCGATCCGAATTGCTCAAAGACGTGACGCGCATTGTCGTCAAGCTTGGGACCGGCATTCTGACTGATGAGCGGAAGCAGCCGGATCTCGGCCAGATGGAGCAGTTGGTATCGCAGGTCGCCGAGCAGCGCAAGGCGGGCAGGGAAATCGTCATTGTCTCCTCCGGCGCGGTCGGCGCCGGGATGGGTGTGCTGCGCTATGAAAAGCGGCCGAATGAACTGGCGGAGCTGCAAGCGTGCGCAGCGGTCGGCCAATCCCGGCTGATGGCAGTTTACGAAAGGCTATTTGGCGCGTTCGGCCTGGCCGTTGCGCAGATCCTGCTGACCCACGAAGACCTGGAGCATCACGAGCGGCACCTGAACGCGCGCAACACGCTAGTGACGCTGCTACGGCTCGGGGTAGTGCCCATTGTGAATGAAAACGACGTAGTGTCATTCACGGAACTAAGATTTGGCGACAACGACAAGCTGTCCGCACTGGTGGCGTCGCTGTTGCCGGCGGACCTGCTGGTCATACTGACCAGTGTTGACGGGGTGCTCGAGAATTTCGGCAAAGCGAATGCGAAAACGATCCCAGCGATCGAACGCATCGACGCAGCGGTAGAGAAGCTGGCCGGCGGAACTGAAAGCGTGACGGCGATCGGCGGGATGGCTTCCAAGGTTCAGGCGGCGAAGATTGCTGTCCGGTCCGGCATTCCACTGGTCATCGCCTCGGGCCGAAAGAAGCAGGCGCTGGCACGCATCCTGGCGAGTGAGGAAGAGGGAACGCTATTTGTGCCCCAGAACTCGCGGTTGCGGGGGCGGAAGCGATGGATCGCCTTTTTCCACCATCCCAAGGGCGCGCTTTTTGTGGACGACGGCGCCCGGAAAGCGCTGCGCGAAGGCGG
Organism: uncultured Verrucomicrobiota bacterium; assembly: GCA_903873945.1. Classification (GTDB taxonomy): domain Bacteria; phylum Verrucomicrobiota; class Verrucomicrobiia; order Limisphaerales; family UBA8199; genus CAIQQM01. The sequence goes on along the minus strand of CAIQQM010000011.1, from coordinate 18,532 downwards.
CAAGAGCCTGCTGCCACCCGGGGTCGCACGCTGCGAAGGGGAGTTTGAAAGCGGCGAAGTGGTGCGAATATGCGACTTGAACGGGACAGAATTTGCGCGAGGCATCGCGGGACATGGTTCCTCGGAGATTAAGTCCGGCAAACTCCAGCGAGTTGAGGTCGTGCATCGGGATAACCTGGTGATATTGTGATTAGGAAACGGTGCTGCTGTTCGACCACCCCAATACTTCAACGAGCGAGCATTCAGGATTTCCGCCATATGAAGAAGAATTCAGCCGTCAACGATCTGCTTAAAGTCATGGTTCGTTTGCGTTCGCGTCACGGTTGCCCGTGGGACCGGGAGCAGGACCATATGACGCTGCGCTGGCATGCGGTTGAGGAGGTCTATGAGCTACTTGACGCCATCGAGGCGGGCGACGACTGCGAGCTTGAGGAGGAACTGGGCGATCTGCTGCTGCAAGTGGTTTTTCACTGCCAATTGGCCAAGGAACGCGGCGCGTTTGATTTTGAAAAGGTGGTCCGGCATATCACGAGCAAACTGATGCGGCGGCATCCGCACGTGTTTGCCGGCGTTAAAGTCAAAGATATCGACCAGGTATGGGCGAACTGGGAAAGGATCAAGCGCGCCGAGAAGCACGGAACCCGGCATGCGCGGCCTTCGGCCCTGGACGGCATTCCAAAACACCTGCCGGCGCTGTTGCGCGCCGAGAAGCTCCTGAAGAAAGCGCGCCGGGCAAAGCTGGCCGGGGAATCCACGCGAACCCGCAAACTGACCCGCGCCGACCTGGGAAAGAGATTGTTCGAGTTAGCGAGATACGCACAGAGCCGGGGATGGTCAGCCGAAGAGTTGTTGCGAGCCGAAACTCGAAATCGGGAAGGGCAATGGCGAAAGCACGAAAGCCGAACCGTCCGCGCCGGCAAGCCATAGTCAAGGACTCCGGTTTCCAGAGGGAACCCCAAGCGAGGCGCTTTGGGTTTCAAGATACCCTGCCATCCCCAACCGCCTGGCACCAGCCCCGAACTCCGAAGGCTTTCGCGAGCAGGCGCTTTCGGGGCCGGACTCGCTCCCACCAAACGCATTGTCCATTGGATCTCTCTGATGCAATATACAAACGGCTAGTTTGTTGTATCTTTACCAGATAGCTGAGCGTTTCGAATACGTTCGCAATAATGAAAGGAAAGTAAATATGAACCGAGTCACATCAATTGCTCAAAAGCTCACCCCTGGAATCGTCGTGGCCGCCTGCTGCTTCATCATCAGCGGTTGCATCTATGATGTTCCCATCACTGCCAAAGCCACACGCAAGATTGACGCCAGACTCCTTGGCAACTGGACCTCCAAGGACGGGAAGGACAAGATGAAGGTGGTGAAGCTGGATGACTCCAATTACATCGTCTCGTGCGATGGGGATTTGTATCGCGCCTATCATTCGGACGTGGCCGACACCCCGTTTGTCAGCGTGCAGAAACTTGAATCAGACAAACCCCAGTATGCTTACTGGACCTGGAAATTGTCTGACGATGGCACACTCAGCTTGCGTAATGTCAGCGACAAGGTCGTTCCGGATGACACCAAGAACACGGCCAGCGTGCAAAAGCTCCTGAAAAAGAACCTGCAAAATCCGGCGCTTTTTGGGGATGTGCTCCAGATGACCAAGGACAAGTAGTCGGCCACCAAATACTGCAACGCATCCGCAGCCGTTCGCCCGCCCGGAATCCTCCGGCAGGTCGCTCATCCTCGCGCCGCCACTTTCCGGCGCCGAGCAACATAACCTGTAGGGGACTGATACGGTTTCCACAATTTTGCATAACGCTGCGACGCGACGAAGGCCCCACCGCCCCAATCACCGCCGCGCAACGCACGGCAGCTCAACATCACAGCAGGTTCGGTTGGGTTATATCGCAGTGGGTTGTCCATGCGGCATCGCATACCAATCGGTGATCCGCATCGTGGAAACCCGCTGTTTGATAAACCGCTTACTTCTTAATCCCGATCACGGTATCAAGGCGCGCCGATCCCGCAGTTTTGAGCGAACGCGGCTCGACTCGTGATTCCGGCTATGTTTACTTATCGGAACTTATTATGACTGATCTTCGATACCGAAAGCTGGCGAAGTTGCTCATTGAATACTCCACCGAATTGAAAAAGGGAGAGCAAGTCCTGCTCGATATGACCGATGTGCCGGACGAATTTTCGATTGAACTTATGCGGGCGGCGCGGGTGGTGGGGGCGATTCCCGTCATCGAAGCCCGGCACACGCGGATCAACCGGGAAATGCTGCGCGGAACGAACGAGCGGCACGCGCGGCTGGTGCGAGACCTGGAGCTATTCCGGATGAGGAAGATGCAGGCTTACATCGCGGTTCGGGGCAGCGACAATGCGAACGAGAATGCGGACGTGGCGAGCGGGCAACTGGCGCTGCATTCAAAAATCACGCGGCCGGTCCTTAACTACCGGGTGAACAAGACCCGCTGGTGCGTGCTGCGCTGGCCGACGCCGAGCATGGCCCAGGGCGCGGGGATGAGCACCGAAGCGTTCGAGAATCTTTATTTCGATGTCTGCACGATGGACTATCGAAAGATGGCGCGGGCGATGGCGCCGCTGGAGCGGCGGATGAAAAAGGCGGACCGTGTTCACATCAAAAGCCCGGGGACAGATCTCGCGTTCAGCATCAAAGGCATCGGCGCAAAAATGTGCCGCGGCGACCGGAACATCCCCGACGGCGAAGTGTATTCGTGCCCGGTCAAGGATTCCATCAACGGCCACATTCAATTCAACGCGCCGACACTTTATTCGGGAACGAGATTTGAGAATGTGCGCCTGGAATTCAAACAGGGCAAAGTAGTGAAAGCGGCGTCGAACAACACGAAACGCCTGAATGAGATTCTCGACACCGATCCTGGCGCCCGGTACACGGGCGAATTTTCGCTCGGTTTCAATCCTTACATCCTGAACCCGATGTGCGACATTCTGTTTGACGAGAAAATTGCCGGCTCATTGCACCTGACCCCCGGCCAGGCTTACGAGGACTGCGACAACGGCAACCGCTCCTCGGTGCATTGGGACATGGTGCTGATCCAGAGGCCGAAATGGGGCGGCGGCGAGATTTGGTTTGACGGCGAACTAATCCGGAAAAACGGCCTATTCCTGCCCAAAGACCTAAAGCCGCTCAATCCGGCCAATTTGAAATAAGCGGCGGTTGCCGACGGCAAGCGGGAGGTTTACTTCTTGTTTTTCAAGACGGCCAGGAAGTGTTCTCCGGGACACGCGGGCGATGCCCGCGTCAATTTCCACAGCGCGTTTGACTGTTTCAACATTGCCGAACTCCATCACATGGCGAACATTTACGCCGTGCCCGCTTAAGATTCCGTCAATTCAGGTTGCGGTCAACCGGCGCTGATTTGATCGGCTGCCAATGCCTGTTTGACTTTGAGCAAGAGCTCCTGGCTGGTGAACGGTTTTTGCAAATATGCCGAATCATTTTCCTGTCCAGACGGCCAGACGTAACCGCTCGTGCATAGGATGCGCATGTCCGGCGAGATCTGGCGGATATGCTCGACCAGCTCCCGACCACTCATCGCGGGCATCACGAGGTCGGTGATCATCAGGTCGACCGGGGAGTCATTTTTGGAAAGAATGTCCAGGGCGCGCTGCCCGCTATTAGCGGTGAGGACGTGATAGCCGTAAGCCGAAAGGATCGTCTGGCCCATGGTGAGCAGCAAATCCTCGTCATCCACGATCAGGATGGTTTGATTGCCGCTCAAGTCGTCTGAAGGAACGCCGCTGTCCCTGACGATTCTTTTTTCGGCCGGCAGATACACCCGCACGGAAGTGCCCACGCCCGGCTGGCTCGAAACGGCAACGCCGCCACCGTGGTTGGTAACGATGCCATAGACCCAAGCGAGGCCCAGCCCGCGATGGTTGGCGCCGCGTTTGGTGGTGAAGAAGGGTTCGAAAATGCGCGGCAGCACATCCAATTCAATGCCACAACCGTTATCGGAAATCTCGACGCACACGTAGTTGCCCGCGACCAGTTGCACGTTACGGTCCTGGGTGGATTGAGTCAGTTCAAGGTTGCGAGTCTGGATGGTGATGCGGCCCGGACCCTTCAAGGCCTGGATAGAATTCTCCAGGATTTTGATAAAAGCCTGCTGCATCTTGGCTTCGTCAAACTTGGCGGAAAACAGCTTTCGTTCCCACTGCAGCGCCCAAGCGGGCGGTTCGGGGCTGGCATTCTGCTGAAGGAACTCGACACAGCGCTGCAGGAGCAGATTCAGGTTCCCGGCGGGTTGCGCACGCGTCTCCTTTTCCTGGCGGCTGAAGGTGCCAAGGTCGTTGGCGATTTCCGCGGCTTTGGCGGCCGATTTTTCGACCTCGAGCAGCGACCGGCGCCACGGGTGGGCGGGTTCCATCTGGCTCAGGACCAACGAAGTGTGGCCGAGAATGCTGGTTAAGGCATTATTGAAATCGAGCGCCACCGTTCGCGCCAATTGCAATGCGCAATCCAGTTTCTGTTTATGGGCGGCATTTGCTTCGCCCCCCGGGCTCTTTACCACCGCCGTAGCCGGCGCAGTTGCGCTCTCGGACAACAATTGGAGCACAAAATATTTCTGGCTGCCTTTGGTAAAGACACTGACGCAAGTGAACTGCGAAACGGTCTGGCCGTCCCTGCCCCGGAACTTCAGCAAAAGGGGCGGGGCGGGAGCGCGTTCCCAATGCGCAAGGAACTGTTCAGCATTGTCGCCATTCCCGGGCGACCAAATGGCCGATAGCAAAGCGGACCCGCCTTCCAGAGCAGGGCCAAAAAGTCTGAGCGCGGCTTGATTGGCACGGCAGATGGCGCCAGCGCCGTCCACCAGCAGCACCGGCCAACCGGCATTCTCCAACTCAAATACCACATCAGGCTCCATTGACAGAACTTTCCGGCCGCTAAATCACGGCTCGGGCCCTTCTTCCCATTACGAAGCTTACGGCACTTCGGCGAAAGCGGCAGGCAACAATTCCTTGACGGAAAATTCTCTGACCTGACGGAGCTTGCGGCTGTCCGCGACCCACACCACGGCGTCGGGGGCATACTCGCTAAGCAGTTGGCGGCAGGCACCACAAGGAGTCGCACCTCCGGTCAACCGGGCGACAACCGCGACGGCGACGAAACCTCTCCGACCGCCGGTCAGCGCCTTGAACAGGGCGACCCGCTCCGCGCAGCACGTCAGTCCGTAGCTGGCACTCTCCACGTTAGCTCCGGTGATGATCTCGCCGGATTCCGTCAGCAAGGCCGCGCCGACCTTGAACTTCGAATAAGGCGCGACCGCGCCCTGTCGGGCCTTGACTGCGGCCAGTATTAACCGTCTCTTATTTGCCACGGGCATATAATTTCGCAAAATTCTTAAGCATTTGGGCTGCCAAAACCTTCACCCTTTCCGCTGTTTCCAAGACTTCCGCGTGTGAGAGGGCCTGGCCACTCCTGCCGGCCGCAAGGTTGGTGATGCAGGATACCCCCGCAACGTTCATCCCGCATTGGCGGGCAACAACCGCCTCCGGAACGGTGCTCATCCCAATCGCATCCGCGCCAAGTTTGGTAAAGGCGCGAACCTCAGCGGGCGTCTCATAGCTCGGACCGCAGACCGCCATATAAACGCCGGAACGGACTTTTATCCCGCACTCCCGGCCGGCCTTGCGCAGAAGCTCAATCAATTTGACATCGTAAGCGCGGGTCATATCCACAAACCTAGGCAAGCCGGCCACAGGCGCGCCACGCAGCGGATTGGTGCCCATGAGATTGATGTGGTCGGTTAACACCATGAAGTCGCCCGGGCGAAAACTGCGAGCGGCACCGCCCGCGGCGTTGGTGAGCAGCACATCCTTGATGCCATAGGCTGCGAGAACGCGGACGGCGAATGTCACCAGCGCCATCGGATGGCCTTCGTAGAAATGCGCCCTACCACTCAGCACCATCACCGGAACGCCGCCCAAGCGGCCGATGAACAGCTCGCCGGCATGGCCACTGACGCCGACCGGCGGAAAGCCCGGGAGTTTGGCATAGGAAATCCTCGCGTCCTCATCGAGGGCGCTGAGCACATGATGAAACCCGCTGCCTAGGATGATGGCCAGAGTCGGACGGAGGCGCGACAATTGTTTCAGCCGCGCCGCCGCGATTTTCGGAGATGGTTGTTCTTTGCTCATTATTGCTCTATGATTCGACTGTACTGATGCGGCCAGCTTAGCCTTGGTTATGGAATTAGACAACGACGAAATCCGCCGTTACTCGCGGCATTTAACTTTGCCCGAGGTGGGACTGGAGGGCCAAAAGAAAATTTGTTCCACAAGCGCGCTCTGCATCGGGGCGGGCGGGCTGGGCTCGCCCATCGCGATGTACCTTGCCGCGGCGGGCATCGGCAAACTCGGCGTTCTGGATTTCGACACGGTGGACCTCTCAAACCTTCAACGCCAGGTGATTCACGGCACCGGGGATATTGGGCAACCAAAAACGAAGTCGGCCAAAGAGGCCCTCAACCGCATCAATCCAAACGTCCAGGTCGTAATCCATAATACCCGCCTCACGAGCGGGAATGCTTTCGACATTATCCAGCAATACGACATCGTCGTGGACGGCACAGACAACTTTCCCACGCGATATCTCACTAACGATGCCTGTGTGCTGCTGAAGAAGCCGAATGTGTATGGCTCGATTTTCGGGTTTGAAGGCCAAACGAGCGTGTTCGCGCCGCATTTGGGCGGGCCATGCTATCGCTGCCTTTATCCAGAACCTCCTCCGCCCGGCACGGTGCCCAGTTGCGCCGAAGGCGGAGTCCTGGGAGTGCTGCCCGGCATTATCGGCCTCATCCAAGCCACCGAAGTCCTGAAGCTCGCCCTCGGGCGCGGCGTATCGCTCATCAACCGGTTGTTGCTCTACAACGCGCTCGACATGACCTTCCGCGAACTCAAATTGCGGCGCGACCCCGAATGCCCCGTGTGCGGCAAGCACCCGACCATCACCAAACTCATCGATTACGAAATGTTCTGCGGCATAAAACCCGGTTCCGGACCAACCACCACGCACCATGACGAAGTCACTGTGCAGCAGATGAAAGAAGCGCTGGAAAACCCGAAGCTTGGCATCAAAGTCATCGATGTGCGCGAGGCGAACGAGCACCAGATAGCGCGCATCCGGGGCGTCCCGCTGTTTCCGCTGAGCCAATTGGACAAGCGGTACGGCGAACTGGACCGGGGCCAGTCTTATTACATCCACTGCAAAGCGGGCGGGCGGTCAATGAAGGCATTGGAATTTCTCCGCGAGCAAGGCTTCAAACACGTCAAGAGCGTCAAAGGCGGCATCACCGCCTGGTCGGAACAAATCGACCCCTCCGTGCCGAAGTATTGAGTCCAGCGGCAGCAAGGGATTAAGCCGGGGACGCCTGCGGAGGGGCTGTTTTTGAGGCTGGTTCCCACAAAACTGTCGTGCCCGGGACGCCGCGTGCCATTTTACTTGCTTGACCTGCCCGCCCCGGCTGTGAAACAGATTGGGGAGCCTAATGAAAACTAAGGATGAGATTGTCGCAAATTGGCTGCCGCGTTACACCGGCACGCCGCTGGAGGACTTTGGAAAATACATTCTGCTGGTTAATTTCAGCAATTACGTGCGCATGTTTGCGGAGTGGCACGGCGTGCCGGTGCGCGGCGAGGATCGGCCGATGCCGAACGCCACCGCGGACGGAATCAGCATCATCAACTTCGGCATGGGCAGCGCGAGCGCGGCGACGATCATGGACCTGCTCGGCGCGATCCGGCCCAAGGCGGTGCTGTTCCTCGGCAAGTGTGGCGGGCTGAAAAAGAAGAACAAGATCGGCGACCTCATTCTACCGATTGCGGCCATCCGCGGGGACGGCACCTCGAACGATTATTTCCCGCCGGAAGTGCCGGCGCTACCGGCGTTCAGTCTCCAAAAAGCCATCTCAACGACCATCCGCAATCAACACCGCGATTACTGGACGGGCACGGTTTACACAACAAACCGCCGCGTTTGGGAGCATGACGACAACTTGAAAAAATACCTGCGCCGGATCCGCTGCATGGCGATCGACATGGAAACGGCGACCATCTTTATCACCGGTTTTCACAACGAGATTCCAAGCGGGGCGCTGTTGCTGGTTTCAGACCAACCGATGGTGCCGGATGGGGTGAAGACTTCGCAAAGCGATCAGCAGGTAACGAAGAATTATGTCGATGCCCACCTGAAGATCGGCATTGCCTCACTCCGCGAGTTGATCAACCGGGGACTAACGGTCAAGCACCTGAGATTCTGACCGGAGTTCCGGTCAATGTTTGGGCCGGAGAAGAATGGCTTTCTTTTCAGTCCCCTCGACTTCGACGCTGTGGGTCTCGATATTCGGGTCATCTTTCAGCGCCTGATGGATTATGCGGCGGTCGAAAGCGCTGAGCGGTTCCAGTTCCACAACGTCACCCCAACGGCGGACTTTTTCCGCGGCTTCCTTTGCTTTCCTGACCAGGGCTTCGCGGGCCTGGGCGCGGTAACCGCTCACGTCCACCATGATCTTTGGCGCTGAGGCGTCTTGCTGGAAGAGCAGGCGGTTGGTGATGTATTGGAGATCGGAAAGGGTCTGGCCCTGGCGTCCAATGAGGCGGCCGGAATCGTCGGCTTTCACGTCAAGCAGGATACCTTCCTCCATGCGATGTTCCTCGATGGTGGCGCCGAAGCCAAGGGACTCCAGGATTTTTTGCAAAGTAGCTTTTGGTTCAGCAGGCATGGCCAGGTACGTCGTTGGTTATTGATGATTGAATGTATTCCAGTTCGACCGGCATCTATTTGGTCTTTTTGGGCGCCGGAGTCAATACCGGACCTTTCGCCGGAGGGCCGGTTTCGGGGACAGTTTTGGTAAGCTTGGTCTGCACGATGGTCAGGAGGTTTTGCACCGTCCAGTAAAGGGTCAAGCCGGATGAGAAATTGTAAAGAAACACCATGAACATCAGCGGCATGTAGCGCATGATCTTGGCCTGGGTCGGGTCCATGCCCGGGGATGGGGGAGTGAGGCGGGCCTGCCAGAGCATTGTGGCGCCCATGATCAGCGGCAGGAGGTTGAAAGGGAAATTGGTGCCCGGGATAATGAATAACGTGTCCGGGCGCGCCAAGTCGCTGACCCAGAGGAAAGGGGCGCCGCGGAGTTCGATGGCGCTTAAAATCATGCGATAGAAGCCGAAAAACACCGGAATCTGGAGAAACATAGGCAAACAGCCGCCCAGCGGGCTGACCTTGTGTTCTCTCATGAACTCCATGGTCTTCTTGTTCATCTTAACCGGATCATCCTTGTATTTTTCCTTAATGGCGTTCATCTGGGGCTGAAACGCCTGCATCCGCTTCATAGAGCGGGTGCTAGCCTGGGTGAGCGGCCAAAAAACGACCTTGATGATGACGGTAATGGCGATAATGGACCAGCCATAGGAAAGCAGCAGGTGGTGATGCAGCACGTTCATGCTCAGCAGCAGCGCCTTGGAAACAAATCCGAACCAACCGAAGTTCATGACCAGATCGAGGTTGTTGTTCAAGCGATCCCCGACGCGGGCAAGAGTCTGGTATTCCTTTGGTCCGGCGAACAACATGACCTGACGTTCGAGGCTCTTGCCGGGCTCGATGGTGAACGCGGGATAGACCAGCGCGGCCTGGTAACCTTGAGGGGGCGGAGCCGTGGCGGAAATTGTGGCCGCTTCCTCGCCGGTTGGGCGGGGCAAATCAACCTTTTGCACCACCACAGCCTGCGCCGGCTGCTGGGGCATGGCGGCGAGGGTGAAAAACTGGTTGTGGACAGCGACCCAGACGACGTTGCTTGCGCCGTTGCGATATTCGGCGGGGGGAATGCGCGGGGTGCAGGCAAATCCGCGCGATGAGAAGTAGCTGGCACCGACTTCCTCGGTTTTTGCGCCATTGTACCAAAGCGCGCCCACCACCAAGCCATTGTCACGCGGGCCCATAGGCGTAGCTGTGCCCACAAACCAGTTCTGGGCCGGTAAGGCGAGCGCTTTCCCGGAGCGATTCTCGAGCCGGACCACGGCCTTGACGAGGTAGTCCGGGTTGAGCTGGAAATCCTTAACGATGGTCAGACCGTTGGTGAGAGTTTTTTCGGCGCGCACTCCGTTTTCAATGCGGTTCAGTTTGAAAATGCCGTCACCCTGCACCGCATCGCCATCCAGCAACGCGAGGGTCGGCGCGAGCGTGAAGGTATTGAGGGTGGCCACGTTATTGGTTCCCTCCTGTTTCTCGCGGTGTCTGGAGATGGTTTCCGGGTAATGCAGGAGTTCAATGAGCTGCAAACCGCCGCCACGGGAAGTGAAGGTGTAATGCGCATTGTCATTGGTCACAACTAACAACTCTTCCGGTACATTAGTGCTGGCAAAACCCAGAGGCACAGTCGCGGGCGCCGCGGCGGGTTGGAGCAGAGCGGGCACCGCCGACGGCAGATTGTTTGCGGCAACAGTTGCCACGGGCACGTTGGTCGAGCCGGCAGGCAGGGGTTTAGGCGGATAAAGCTTGTTGACCACCAACGGATACCAAAGCACCAACACGACGAAACAGACGACCAGGATAATGATTGATTTACGGTCCATGCGGTTCAGGAAAGTGGAATGGTACAGGGGAACGACGGCGGGGCAGAGCATCGGCCGCTCGCGCCAGGTTCCCGGATTTGGATTATGGGTTTGCGCGCAGGCACGGAGTCATGGCCGCAGCCGCCCCACGGATGACAGCGACAGATCCGTTTCAGGGCCAGCCAGATTCCGGCCAATGCGCCGCGAGTTTGAAGGGCTTCCAGAGCATATTCGGAGCAGCTTGGAGTGAAGCGGCAGCCGCCGAGCGGCCCGAACAGAAATGCCTGAGCGGGAGAAAGCGTCCACCGATAAAGACGCAAGCAAAAGATTAAAATGTGTTGGATTACATTCACCCGCAACTGGTCACTTCAACAATCTGGCTTTCCTCAATGTCGTCAAAAAATCCTTCTCCACTTCCGCCAACCCTTTTCCGGCAATGGACGGACGGGCCACGAGAACCAAGTCCACAGGTTGCGCCAGATCATGCTGATGAGCGCGGTAGGTCTCCCGCAGGAGCCGGCGCGCGCGGTTGCGCACCACCGCGCCACCGATCGTGCGCGCTGTAATCACACCCAATCGCGAAGGGGAGCCATTCGGCAACCGACGCCAGTTGGCAATCAGGCAACCCAAAACCAGACGTTCGCCTTCCCGCCGAGTGGCGGCAAAGTCGCGGCCCAACTTTATGCGTGCCGCGCGGCCGAACCGGAGGCGCTGTGGCGTTTCGGCGGCCATGCGCCTGCCCTTTAAACCGGCGTCAAGCGCTTGCGGCCAACCCGGCGGCGGTTACGCAAAATCGCGCGCCCACTCCGGGATGAATTGCGGCTCAAAAATCCGTGCTGCCGTCTGCGACGCACTTTCGACGGTTGATACTGTCGTTTCATAATTCTAGTTCAGTTCGCGGTCCGCCGGCATGTGCCCGAGTGACGCTTCGCCAGGAAACACTCCGTAAACGGAACGCGAGAGAGTATCAGTGAAGAACAGGGTGTCAAGCCGGAGCAGGCCATAAATTTACGCCGGGGGCGCTGATGAAGGCTATTTGCTTCCGAGCATGATGGATGGGATGTCGCGACCGAACGGCGCGGTTTCTCGCCAAGTCTGCCAAGAGCATGCATGACCGCTCAGCGCCAACCGGACACCTGACACCTAAGTAGCCATGAACGCAAATACGATGCTGTTCGCAACCAAGTCGGATGCGCCCGGCACGACCCAGTCAGGTTTCCGGCGCTATGAGCGGGCTCGCCCAAGGGAGACGCAGCTCGAATTGATAATATTTCTATTTTGATCTTGTGTGTTCGTATTTGTTCTATATTGTTCTTTTATGAAAACTGGAGAATTCAGGGCGGATCCTGAAAAACTGTTAACTGAGGCTGACCGCGAGACAAAGCGGTTGACCCTTGATGACTATCGGGAAGCAGTTCGGGTTCTAAAGGAAGAAAAGGATTTCACGTTCCGGGAAATCGCCGAGTGGCTGAAGCGGCGGGGAATGCGGGCAGACCACAATGCCGTGTGGCGAGCCTACTCGAAGGGCATGCCCGCTCTGCGGGTGCGCGGCATGAAGGTTGAGAGGGCGCGGGTGGAAGATGGGGCGCGTGAACCGAAAGCAGTGACAGGCAAGAGCGACGGCCCCGTGGAAACACGGAGCACATATGATGCTTCCATGCCCTGGCTGTAGGGAGCTGGCATGAGACGACCAATGAATCCCGGCGCCGCGCAACCGGAGGTGCCGAATCGCCTGCCGATTTGGAAATCCAAGTCTGTGGTTTTTTCTGTCGCAGCGATATTTTTCGGCCTGCTGTTATGGGGTCGCGAACCTGCTCGGCAACAAAGCGGGACAGGCTCTCCGGGCTCGCTGACCGCTTCCGTTGCGACGGATGGGCATCCGCATGCCCTGAAACCAAGTTCGCCGGCGCTGTTCCGACTCGGCGCAGGCTACCTTGGCGGATTTTTCTTTGGCTGGCTGTTGAGGCGGTCGCTTAAGATGGCCTTGGCTCTCGCGACGACGGCGCTGGTCGTGATTGCGCTGGGCAAGCATTCCGGGTTGATTGACCTTGACTGGGCAGGGCTCCAGGCTCACGTCACTCAGAGCTTGGAATGGGTTACGGGCGAACTGGGCGCATTGAAGCATTTTCTGACAGGTTATCTGCCTTCGGCAGTTGCGACCGGTATCGGCATATTCATGGGTACGCGAAGCGCCTGAGCCGCAATTCAGGATTGTCATTGCGGCGGGCTTCCTACCGCCGGGAAACGGGGTGGAAATTCGAGCGTCAAATCCGCCCGGACAGGATGCCGGGCTCTACGGCAACCAAGATGGTTGCCACTACATACGCGCCCGCCGCGGTCGTGGCAAGCAATCCAACGTAACGCCAAGCAACGGCAAATTACGGCAATTTTGATCTACCACTCCTTCATGGATGATGTCGGAACTTCTGGAGCAGGAGATCTGTAATCTCGCGAGCTGCGGGGACTTTCAGGAACAGCGCGAGCAGCCAATAAATGACGCCGGCAATTGTACCCGGCACGAAGACGGCGCCGAGTTTGAGCGCCAGCGTAGTGTGGCCCAGGTGCCTTCCCCAAAGCGAACTCGCCACGGCGGCAACCGTGCCCGCGAGCAGGGCAGCCGCCAGCAAAGCAAAGAGCGTTCGTTTAAAGTCGCCCAGATCCAATCGTGTCAGCTTGCGGCGCAAGGCATAGGCAAGGAGCAGAAGGTTGCAGGTGGCGCTCAGCGTATTGGCGATGCCCAGGCCGGCCTCGCCGCCGATCCGGGCCTGCTGAAAGTGTTTCACGAAGAAAAAAGCGAGGATGAGGTTCAAGGCCAGACAGAAGATGCTGATCTTCATCGGGGTTTTGATGTCGCTCAACGCGAAGAACGCACGCGCGAGGATATTGTTCATGGAAAACATCAGCAGGCCGGGAGCGAGGCAGACCAGCGCCAGCGCGACGCGCTGAGTGGCGCTCGGGCCGAACATGCCGCGTTCGAAGAGAAGGCGCACGATGGGTTCGGCAAGAGCCACGGCGATGGCAGCGGCAATCAGGTTCGCGAAGGCGAGGTGGCTCAGTCCCTGCCTTAACGTATCGCGGAACTCCGGGTGTTTTTTTTCCGCCGCCAGGCCTGAAAGAGTGGGAAGCAAATAGGTTGCGAGGGAGATACCGAACATGCCCTGAGGCAGCTCCATGAGGCGAACGGAGTAATTAAAGGTGCTGACGATGGTCGGATCAAACCAAAAGGAGAAGCATTGGGTGACGAGGACGTTAATTTGAAACGCGGCAACGCCAATGGAACCGGGGAGCATTTTGCGAACGACTTCGCGGACAGTCGGGTCGCGCCAGGGCGAAACCCATTCGTAGCGGTAACCTTCGCGCGACAGGCTCGGCAACTGGAAGAAGGCCTGAACAATGCCGGCGAGAACCACGCCAATCGCCAGCCCGAAGATTTTTTCCTCCAAAGTCCGGCCCATGTGCGGGGCCAGAAAGAGGACGCTGGCGATCATCACAACATTGAGGAGGACGGAGCCGAGGGCGGGGACGAAGAAGTGTCCGCGGGCGTTGGCCATGCCGATGAACACGGCGGCAAGGCACACGAGCAACATGTAGGGGAACATGAGGCGCAACAGCTTGAGCATGAGCCGCGTCTCCTCGTTGGAAATGCCGAAGGCCAGGGTGATCGAAATGCTGACGACGGCCAGGATAGTGACCACTCCGGCAGCGGCAACGAGACCGGAGATGACCGCGTTGGCCGAACGCCACATCTCCGCCTGACCTTCTTTGACTTCTTTATGCTTGAAGATAGGAATGAATGCCGCGGTAAGAGCGCCTTCCCCGAGCAGCCGGCGGAAGAGATTGGGAATCTGAAAGGCGAGAGTGAAAGCGCTGGCAACCCAGGTGTTGCCCATGAAGGCGGCATAGACCATCTCGCGCACCATGCCCAGAACGCGGCTGGTGAGGGTGGCAGCGGCCATCGCGCCAGACGATTTCAACATCTGCGACATCGGGCGCGCAGGCTAAAGGCTAAAGGCCAAAGGCGAAAGAAAGAAGTAGGCCCGGTGCCCGTCAGGCTGCAGCCTGACGGACCTTGTCTTTCTTCTCTTCGCACTCCGCGCGCAGGGATTTGCGATCGCTAAGCAGTTGCTTCTCCAATTGTTCGACCGCTTCGGCGTCCCCACGGTCAACCGCTTTGACGATTTCGCCTTTGATGAAAAGCTCCCGCTCGGCGATTTTGGCCCGGCACCTGGATTCCAATTCGGCCATTTCCTTTTTCTGTTGGGCGGACAATTCAACGGCAGGCGAAGCTTTGCCTAGCCGCTCCATTGCCAATTCGTAGGAAGTTTTCATAACAGCATAACCCTTTGACAATTCAGCGTAGCCCAGGATCATATCCGGTCGCAAGTGCGGGATTGGCGAGTGGACGATGCTGGCAATAGCCGGTTGCCGGGCGCCAATTCACAGAAACATGTCTTTGCCAATAAAACGGATTTCGACGGATTTCGACGGGACGCTGTTTGCGGAATTTGCCAGTCCGCCAATCTCGGAACGATTACAGGCGTTGCTTGGGACTTTCCAGGACCGGGGCGCCCAATGGGCGATCAACACGGGCCGCGACAAGTCCGGCATCATGGAAGGGCTGGAGCGCGCGGACCTTGCCATCGAACCCGACTATCTTGTGCTGGTAGAACGGGAAATCCATCCGCACGGGGACTCGGAATTCACGGGGCTGGAGGAATGGAACCTGGCCTGCTCGAGGGCGCACGCCGAGCTTTTCGCGCGGGTGAATGCCGAGCTGCCACGCATCAGCGCCTGGGTCAGCGCGCGATTCGACGCCCGCCTCTACGAAGATGACTACTCCCCGCTGTGCCTGAATACCGCCAACGACGGCGATATGGACGCCATCCAGGAATTTCTGGAAGATTACAGCCAGAGCATCCCCGGGCTGGCTGTTGTGCGCAATGGCGTTTACGCCCGGTTAAGCCACAGCGCCTATAACAAGGGAACCGCCCTGGGCGAGCTGACGTGCCGGCTTGGGCTGACCAGCGCCCAGGTGTTTGCCGCGGGCGACCACATGAACGACTTGCCCATGCTTTCCCGCACCTACGCGCGATTTCTGGCGGCGCCCGGCAACGCGGTGGAAAAGGTGAAGGAGGTGGTTCGCCGGCAGGAAAGTTGAGTCTTAGCGCGAGGGTTGAGAAACGGGGAATTAGGCCGAAAGAGGCCGAAAGAGGCCGAAAATCAAGCACTTACGGAGGCAATTCGCCGGGAACGCCGGTTTGAGAAACTTTTGCCCTAAAACAGCCATATTAAAATGGTTTGAACTCACTTTTGGCAGTTTTTAGAGCAGGTTTAACTGGGCTTTAATGGGCGGTTTTGAGGGCCGCTTTTTGCCAGTTTTCAGGAGGCGGGAGGCGGTGGCGAGGTCGCGGATCGGGTCGGATTGGCCGATGCCGGCACGGGCGATGGCTAATGCGCCTTGCGTGGCGTCACGAGCGGTCTTGGCGGAGTAGTAATACTCTTCGCCGTGATGGGCCAGGTGGGTGTCAACGGCCTTGCCGAGCCAGGCGGGAAGATAGGCTATCTGGCCGGTGCTGCCGTGCTGCAGGGCCGGCATGAGGATGTTGTCGCGGACGATATCCAGGTATCGCTCAGGGGTAACTGTGACGCCGCGGGACGTTAGCCAGGCGGCGAATTTAAGGACAACCCAGCGCATGAGGTTTGGTCGGTCTTTGGCGAATTGAATCAGGTTGCTGGGGTAGAAGTGGACCTGGATAAAACGCAGGAGTTCGTCGCGCAGTTCCTGGGAAGTTTGCTGGCGTCTGAAGGGACGGTTGATTGGCAGGCGCGTCATTTCTTAAATGAGGAATCTCCGGCACCCGCAGGGTGCCGGAGATTCGTTCACCAGCCGTAGCCGTCGCCGTCGCCGTCGCCGTCGCCGTAGCCGTACGGGAAGCTCTACAAGCCGGCAGGCGGCTCGGGAGCGACCACCGCGTGGTTCGTGGCTGAAGAGGCTGCGGCAGCGGGCGGGCTGTGCCTGGTGCGACCCATCGGGCCGGTGCCCCTCACGCCGTAATCGGCAGCTTGAACCAAACGAGAATCAAAACCAGAGACATAAACCATAAAGAATAAAAGAATATGCCAGAATCAAGACTAGCGCAGTTGGCGACGAGCCCGCTGCTACAAAACTACGCCATCACGGCGAGCCAAAAAGCGATCCGGCCGGTCGGGAGCTTCATCGCCCCGATCTGTGAGGTGCCGGACCTGACGTTCCGTTACAAGAAATACACGGAAGTGAACCGTTACCGGGTGCCGAACACGCGGCGGCTGCCGGGCGCGCGGGCAACGGTGCTGGGGTTTGCAGGCGACGACGCTTCGCAGACACTGGAACCCAACGCCCTGGACTTCCCGATTCCCAACGCGGAGCAGCTCTCGGACGAGGGCCTGCAATTCGCGCTGATGGAAGCGCAGGGAGTATTGGCGGACGCGAGCGCATTGGCGCTGGAAAACGAGATCGTGCAAAAGGCACAAGTGGCGGCCCTGGCGTCGGCGCTCACGGCTCCCGCGGATTTCACCGATGACGGCGTGGACCCGATCGCGATCCTCGACAACATGATCCTGTCGGTCATGAAGGCCGCCAAGAACGGCGCGGCAGTGAAAGTGCTGTTCGGCACGACGAAGTTCAAGCAGTTCAGGAACAACAAGAACGTGAAGAGCCGCTATATCGTGGCCGCCCAGGGCGGCAGAGGCGGCGCGGCGAATGTGGGCACGGTTTCGCCGACGATCACGGACGTGGGCGGGTTGCTCATCACCAATCCCGAAGTCGAGCTGTCGATGATGGTCATCGATCAGAGCGCTCCGGGCCAGACGGAGAACATCCAGTTCCTGCTGGACTCCATCGTGATGATTTTTGCGAGCAGCAGCACGCCGAACCGGATGGACCCGAGCTTCATGAAGACATTCGCCCGGATGGGCGGATTCTTCCGCAGCGGAAGCTACACGACCGAAGATCAGCGCGACCAGGTCCTGAAGATGGACTGGACGACGGGTCCGACGGTCACGAACACGGCCGCAGTGGCCGCGATCAAGTAAGTCAAGGCTTGACCGAAGAACTTAAACCCAACAGCGCCGGGCTCCGGCCCGGCGCTTCTCAAACAGAAAAAAGAAAAATATGAAGAATCGAACATCAAGACTCGGGGCGTTGTTAATGGTTGTCTGCATGATCGGCCTGACCCGGCATCGGCGGAGCGGGCGGCGCTCACGCGGATCAAGCGGCGGGATGATCTGGCGGACATTTGCTCGCAAGTGATCGCCCAAGTCTGCGAAGCCTACACGCTCAGCAACCGGGACTTGGGGCCGGACGGCACCATTCCGGCCGGGCTGAAGGCGCGGGCGACGGCGATCGCGCTGTGGCGGTTCGTGAGCGAGGGAGCGCCGGCCTTGCCGAAGATGCAAACGAAGGAACGGAAGGACGCATCCGACGAGGCGACAAAATACCTGGGATCGCTCGCGAACATGGATCTGGGGAAAACCTCAACGCCGTCGGTCGGCAAGCGGCCCCATCGATTCAGCCAGCGGGAGCAGGAGGGCACACTTTGATTTTTGAAGAGCCAGGGTCGTTCCGGGAAGCGGTGAGGCAACTCGCGGCAAGGAAGGTCATGCCGACGAATCTCACGAGCGGGGAGCTGGCGCAGCTCAACCGGGAGTGGATCGCATCTTACGTGACGGTTTCCAACTCCTACCCGGCAGCCATTGGAACGAATTATCAGATATATTTTACGCGGTCGAACGCGCTGGCGAACACTGCATTTCTGAAGATCGCTTACGCAGGAACGAATGCAGGAACCTTCACCATCAATGGCAACCTGAACGTGACGGGAACTGGCGGTGGGGGAGGCGGATCTGGGGGATTGCTATTCTGCCAGACCAACACGGCTGTGGTGACGAATCTGACAGG
>CAIQQM010000010.1 GCA_903873945.1 uncultured Verrucomicrobiota bacterium | reverse complement strand
TATGAACGCGACCTCACGAAACTGGCTGTCACGAAAGGGTGCGGCTGAAAAGCTCGACGTCTCGGTTGACACCATTGAGCGACGGGCGATCCCCTGGCAGGACGAGCCTGTACCGGGAAGACTCCGTTACAAGTGCCTGAAGCTCGGGGAGGAAACGCGGCAGGAAAGACGATACTGCGAGGAAGATCTGGAGGCGCTGCTGGTGCCATGAATAGTCTCGATGGATCGGGCTCGAGGAGTCCTGGGCGATTTCACACGCTCGGCGAGGTCGCCAAATTGTTATCGTCCCCATACCCGTGTGCGGGGTCGTTTGGTCGAATAAACGCGGCTAACCACTCCTCGCAAGAATTGCCGCGCCCAGGTTTAAGGGAGGAGTCCGCAGTTGGGCGCGACAGGTTTTTCCTCCACTTCTCACGGGGTCTTTCGCGCGAGCACGAGCCCAATGGGCAGCGGAATACCCCAGTGGTAAAAGCCAGCCAATCGCGCTCAACGCCACGTCGAAACCATAAGCCACGCCCACCGCGGGCGCGATGGCTGAGTCAGAACCAAGAGCGAAAACATAAATGAAACGCAGAGCCGCAAGCAGGTCGCGCTTCGGATTGTCCGATCGGCATTTTATCAGGGAAATGCGCGGGATTCTGCAACAGGGCCGCAGGCTCGGAATTCCCGAACAACGTCTTAGAGAGCTCACCGTGATTGCTGCGGGAAGGATCGGGAAGCGATTGCAGCAGGCGATGGCGAAGGAATTGCTCCGAGAGCCGCGGCCTGCTCAACAGCGTCCGAAACACCGCTTATGACCCCCCTCGAACGCAAACCGGCGCTCCCAGGCAAGGCAGAGGCTCTGGTGGAGGGTGGACAACGGACTGTTGGAGCAGAATTCGTTCGGTAACGAGGTCAGTTTTCCAACGCCCTATAACAGGGAATGGGAAATGCCTGTGAAGATCGGCGCGGCCGCCCGGTTGCTTTCTTCCGGGCGAGTCGCTCTATCTTGCAACGCTAAAGAGTGTCACAAGGGCAGAAAGGCCCTTGTGGCTATCCCGGGCCCGAGGGCTGGAAGATGCTTGCACCCGATTGCCCACCAATTTCAGGAGCTCCTGAAGCCCCCGTAGCAACGCTTCCTCGTCGAGCTTGGCCCCAAGGCACGCGGAATAGACCTTCCCGTTGATGTTTACGCGAAGGAGGTATTTGCCTTTGACTCGATAAAAGCGCGGCAGGGGCACTCGTGGTCTCAGAGGTGATTCCATGATAGCGGACCGGACTTCGGTCACCAGTCGTTCGTAGAATGCAATGTTCTTATTCTTATTCATACCCCATTATAGAGCTTCACGGCGGCGAATAGTTTCGGGGAAGCTGACTTAAACCGCGGTAGGCGCCACCCGGCGGCTGCGTCGTTGCTATCACCCATCCTGATCCACGCTGGAGCGCGCTGAAATAAAGGCATGCTCATCAGAGCTTTGAGGGTCCAAGTGCCGGGACATCGGCGATAAGACTGGTCCGTCCATTATCGCAGAGGTGTACGGCGACATTCGCCCCGATCACCTGCTGAACATCGCGCGGAGGATTCAACTCGCCGCCGCAAACCCGGGCGACAGCACCCGGGTAACTCCATCATGAAGGCCATAGCGTAAAGCACGCACAGGCCCGTGGAAAGCAGAGCTCTTCTCCGTACAGCGAGACAGCCACTTCCTCCGAAGAGTTGGGATCAAGGCACCAGACGCCCTTGTCCTTGACGCCAAAGTCGGCGCCGAGGTTTTCAGGCTGACGTGAACATCGGCATTTTCGTGAACACTATG
>CAIQQM010000009.1 GCA_903873945.1 uncultured Verrucomicrobiota bacterium | reverse complement strand
CGAAAGCACCAGCAGCTTGATGCCATCGGTTCGAGCCCGAAGTTCTTTGATTAACTCGAGTCCGCTCATTCCCGGCAGGCTGATATCCACCAGCACGATGTCGGGCTTGAGGCCGGGGATGACCTCGATGGCGTGCTCGGCGTCTTCCGCCTCTCCGCACATGGTCAAATCATCCTCGCCGTTTATGATCTGCACCAGTCCTTCGCGGAACACCGGGTGATCCTCCACGATAAACACCTTCCGGGCAGCCTTGGCGCTGGCGACTTCAGATGAAGAAGGCTTTGCTTTCTTAGTCATGGTCTTTTCGACGAATAATCAATCAGTTGTGTTCACAAACCCCACACGCGCCGGCAAGCTCCCTTCGCCTTTGCTGCACGATGGAGCAACTCTTTGCGCAAACCTTCTGTATCCGTCACGCCTCGAGTTGTCCGTGATGTTCGCATCCAGCGCGGTGTTTTGTGACAACTGCTTGATGAAACCATAAACCAGCGCATCGGACGCAGTCAACTCTCATATCCGAAGCGGACAGGAATGTCCAATACCGCTAGGATTTGACTGCAATTCAGACACTGGGGAGGGGATTTCGTCGCACGGCGATTTTCGATCTGTTGGAAAGTGAATTTTGATCGAAGGGAAGGTAGATCGAGTTCCGGGGGGGATCGAGTGTGGACAGCGGCGCGAACATGTATGAAAACCGCCGGTTTGAAATTGCACGGGATGTCAGCCCGTTCCCGATGTCGCTTTGCTAAATTGAGCCACCTTCCGCGCGAGAAGCGGGCCGCCAACGTCAAGGGCACATTGTGGTGTTCATGCACATGATCTTTCCTCTTCTCCAAAAGGCTGATTATTGGGGGGTTTTGTAGCGTTTGTCCGTGGTTCGCAGAGAGAATCTCCATGCTCCGCAACCAGAGTTACCGGTAAACCCTTTGGATGTCCTCAATATCCTTCATGCCAGTGATCATCGAGATCAGCCCGATAATCACGGGGTTTTCTACTCGGATGTCAGCGTCAGAGATGACTGAGGCCGACTGAAGCCTCCTGGACCCGTTGGGCGGTTCAGACGGGTCGAACCGCTGGGCCGTCTTCTGCCAGCGCTGCCTCTGGCGAAGCGTTCGGCGCTGGTGCTGACAGTCGCATCGCGGACAATATGATTGGCGCTCCCCGTTGCGGGAGTCGGGTTTACAGGAGAGAAACCGCCAGGGAAGAAAATACAATTTCAAACCGGCGGTTTTCATGCATTTCCATTTCGCCGCTGACATCGAGTTCCGGGGGGGAGAGGATCGAGACAACCCGACGCTTGGCGACGGTTGCTGGCAACCCACCTTTTGATTTGGGTTCGGATGTCGGGTGGCTTTTCTTTCGGATCGTTTGGTTCAACAGGTATCGTCGAAAGGACTTAACAAGCTTCGTTCCAGCAGGCGCACTTTGGCCAAGGCCTTTTGTCGCGCCTCGCCCTCCAGTTGCAGAACCTCGCGGGTGAACTGGAGCAAAGGGATTTGCGCGTAGGACCGGGCCAAGTAGATCACGATATATTGCTTGCGCACGTTGAGCCGCCGGTGGATGGATTGGGGGCTGTCATTGGACAACTCTTCGGCCTCCAGACGCCAAAGCTGCCACTGGCGCAATGTGTAGCTCAGCAGAATAAAGACGATCTGCGCGGCAATCACATTGAGACTGCGGGAATAGAAATCGCTCAAATCGTGGAAGCACTTGAGCGTGCGATGCCGCTCTTCGATTTTGACCCGCAAACCATAGTCGTCTCTGGGACGTTCCACTTGCGCATAGTCCCGAGTACTCATGAGCGCCCACTCTTCGGCGTGTCCGTCCGCGTAACGGTCCCGCATCAGTAAGACGTTGATCGGCACGGGCAACTCACTCCAACTGCCAAAACCCTTGATCCAGCAGTAGTCGTGATGCGTCTGGGTTTTGGCCGGATCGGGAGGCACACGCCGCTCTGCCAGGGTGCGTTGTCGCTTGGCCTCCGCGCGAGCGATGCGTTCCGGCTTCTGCTGAACCGGGGCCCGGGGATCAGGGGCTTTGACCGGCACGCTCTGCCACGGCTCGGTTTTGCCTAAAGCCCAGGCGTCTTCCCAGATATTCATATTGCGCTTAATCGGGATCAGCACGTCGATGCCCCACTCTTGTTTGCAACGGCCGATGTTCTTCCCGTCAATGAAGCCCCGGTCCAGGATCAATAATTTCATCACCCCTTTGCCCACGGCCCGGACAAAGTTTTCCACCATCTCGTAAAGCACGGGACATTCGTGAGCATTGCCCGGGACGAGCCGCAAGCCCGCATACACATAACAATCGCCCCGAACGTGCAACAGACTTACCAGCTTGTAACAGCGCTCCCGATGGGCGGTCTTACGCTCCTGCGGACTGAGTTTGTCATAATCAACCGGATGGTTGTGCTCATCAAACCACATCACCACCGTCCCCTCATACTGGGGATTGTCGGGCACGAACAGATAAGTGCCATCGCCAATGAAGATGCCGCTGGGGTCGAAAAAGCCGTATTTCTGAAACACCTGCTGCACCGGCCCATTAAACCAGTCTTGCCAGCGGGAGGCGGCCACGTCCCTGGCCGCTTTGCGCAAAGTGTCATGGTCGCACGGCGTTTTGCGCGGATAAGTGTTCTTGTCATTAAACCCGCGGCATTGAATCCAAATCTCCTGGGTCTGCGGGTCCAGATGTTTGGAAGCCAGATCCGGAGGCAGCGCGCTGAGCAAACCGCCACACTGCACCACCCGCTCCAAAGCGTAATAGGAGTTCTCCTGGTGCAGCTTCAAACTCAGATTGGCGGCCAGTTCAAACCACAACGGCACTTCTTCTTTTTTCCTGGCCGTGGGCATCTCTTGGGCCAGGGCCGTCACAATCTTTTCTTTGAAGCACAACTCGAAGAACTCCTTCTCGTCGGCTTCCCCAATGACCTCGATCTGGTCGAATTCTCCCCGCCGGAAAGCCTCCAGAACCCACTGCTGGTGAAGTTCAATGATTTCCAGGTTCAGAGCGCCTCCTCCGGCCAACGGACCATCCTCAGTTCGGCGAGGCGGTCGGCCAGCCCCAGCACCTGGGCCTGGCGTTTAGCCAGGAGCGCCCGGGCCCGCTGATAGCGGCGATACTCGAAGGTAAGCTGGCGAAGACGGGCTCGTTGTTCCGCAGGGACCATCAAGGTGCGGGAGGTTGCGCCCAGGCTGCGGCTAATTACCCAGGCTTCATGAAGTTCGCCGCGCGCACAACGACAGCCGGGTTTGCCGCAACGGCGCTTCTGAAGGTAAAAGGATCCCGGGGTCATGGGATCCCGGCGCTGGAGGTGGCGCAGGGTGCGGCCGGCGGCTTGGTGAGCCCGCCCGAGCGATTGGCGAAGTTCTGAGAGATCTTCGATCATCTGCACGTAATATATATGTTCACGTGCAGATTGCAAGCATAAAATGATCGGAAAATGAAGAAAACCGCAAAAACTATTTTTGGACTGGCCCGGACACGCGAAACGCCCGCCAGTTGACATTTCTAACACCCCTTCCCCAGTGTCTGAATTGCAGCGCACCCTGCTAAAGCAACTCAGCCTCGATACGGAGCATACTTGCAGGTGGGGACGGAGTCTCCTATCACGGAACCCAAAACGAGCCAGTCCGCTACAGGTAAGGGACAGCTTGACCTGCCGGGGTCGAAGAGCGTGGCATGTGAGGAAAGAGCAGTCAGGAACTTGGGAGACCCGGTTCACGCCCGCCGCACTAACTGCGAGAGCCAAGCGGGAAGGCCGCCACAACGACAAGAAGTGAGGGTCCAGAGAGATCCGGGAGTCAGATTGCCTCGTAGTAGCTCGGAGCAACCTTCGACCGAGAAGGCCGATGTGAGCCAAGGGGGCAACAGGACATCGCAGCCTGCAAAGGAAACCGGTGCCGTAAGAACGACGGAAGACCACTGGCCAACCTCCCTGCGGGCCATAGCAAAGAAAGCACAGCAACAGAGACGGCACCGGTTTGGCGGACTCTACGGGCTGCTGAACGAACAAAGCCTGCGGACCTGCTTTTACCAATTGCGGAAAGGAGCAGCGCCCGGGGTGGACGGAGTTACCTTCAAGGACTATGAAAAGGACTTGGAGGCGAATCTTCGGAAGTTAGTTCAGCGGCTCAGGAACAAGAGTTACCACGCCCGGCTGGTCCGTCGGAAGTACATCCCCAAAGGGGAGGGTAAATGGAGGCCATTAGGCATACCGGTACTGGAGGACAAACTAGTACAACTGGCAGTGGCGAGAATACTCAGTGCCATCTACGAAGCAGACTTTCTGCCATGCAATCAGGGTTATCGGCTCAACCGCGGGGCGCAGCAGGCGGCTCGGGAACTGGCTGAGGTTTTGACCAAAGGGCGGGTGGAGTTTGTGGACGAGGTGGATATCAAAGGTTATTTTGATCATCTCCAGCATCCTTGGCTCTTAAAGATGCTGGGGCACAGGATAGCCGATGGTGCCCTGCTGGGATTGATTGCCAAGTGGCTCAAGGCAGGCTGGAAGAGGACGGACAGATCGTGAATCCGGTGACGGGGACGCCGCAAGGGGGCAGCGTCTCGCCGGTGTTAGCCAACGTGTATCTGCATTATGTGCTGGACCTGTGGTTTGAGCACAAAGTGCGTAAAGCCAACCACGGACAAAGCTACGTCATCCGCTATGCGGATGACTTTGTTTGTGGGTTTGCTTATCGACACGAGGCGGAGCGGTTTGTGGGGCAGCTTCAGGAACGCCTAAAGAAG
Organism: uncultured Verrucomicrobiota bacterium; assembly: GCA_903873945.1. Taxonomy (GTDB): domain Bacteria; phylum Verrucomicrobiota; class Verrucomicrobiia; order Limisphaerales; family UBA8199; genus CAIQQM01. Next base: position 1,594 of record CAIQQM010000009.1, on the reverse strand, counting down.
TTTGGATTGGAGACGGCCCCGGACAAGACGCGGATGGTGCGTTTTGGACGGAACGGAGGCGTGCATAACGGACGGTTCGATTTTCTGGGTTTCGAGTTTTACTGGAGGCTCAGTCGTCGAGGCCGACCGTTGGTGCAACGCCGCACGGCACGCGGACGAATGCGTAAAAGTGTGGCCGTCTTCACCGAATGGATCAGGCGAAGCCGGCATCGAAAGCTGCCGGAAACAATGCAAACTCTGGCCCGCAAGTACCGAGGCTACTGGAATTATTATGGAGTTAGGGGTAATTTCAAGAGTTTGGGGCAATTCTTCCAACAGACGCGCCGAATTCTGCACAAATGGCTGAATCGGCGCAGTCAGAGGAAGAGTTACACGGCCCTTGGGTTTGAGCGGCTCCTGCGCCGCTTTCAAATACCGCACCCCAGGATAGTGGAGATAGTGGAGAAAGAGCCTGTGCCGATTCGACGGGACCCAGTTGGCGTGGAGGCAGCCCTTGATGTGCTGTTTGGACGCAACAACCACCCCCCGTCACGTGCGTAAGCGAGATGTCCTGAAGAGCCCGGTGCTGGAAAATTGCACGCCGGGACCTGTGAGGGGGACGCCCGGCAACGGGCGCCCCTACCTCGATCACCTAAACAAAGCAACGACAAGACCTGTGCCACGCTTGTCCGAGAACTGCCGTTGGAAGGCTAGCCTGTTTCATGGCAGCAACTGGATGGCCCTTAAACTGTCCGTCAGGGCAAAGGGCAATAGCACGGTTACGGTCGATCCCGGAAGTTCCTAATTCGACTCTCCCAACAACCAGTCCGTCAGGGTGAGATAGCTCTGGACCTTTCTGCGCTCGTACCTGTTACGCAAAGGCTTTTTGGTGTAGTTATCGGCTTTCGCAAAAGCGTGTTTCGTATTTCGGACGGCTTCGCTGATGGTCTCGAATGATTTTGTCATAGATGAACAAGCAAAAAGCAAATCGCTTGCCATGCCTTGAGAGAGCAGACGCGCAGGGCGGGGGCAGCGTCGGGGACCACAGAAAGTCGCCGTTTCTTGACCTTTTCCCACCAGCGAGTGTCTCTCCCCCCAAATCTGCCTGAGACGGTGGTGGTGATTCTTTTCCAGCTTGCAAAAGAAAATGCACCGGCACCGCGTGCAGGATGATGCCACGTAGGCTGGCTGGCGACTATACCCTCCCATCCGATCCATTAGGAATGAGCTGTGGCCTTCTTTGCCACACCATCGTCAAATATCGCCTCATGCCAAAACAAAGAAATCCACTCCCTCGCCTCCGCCAGGTCATTTTCAGATCCCCCACGCAGTTCCCACTTTCCGTCCAGGTATCTGATCAAACGAGCCTCACCCCAGGAAGCAATCAACTCGCCATCGTCTTTGAATGGCGGATAGTACTCTGATTTTCTTTTCATGGTTTTTCAATTTAACCCTGAATGACCTCCGGATGCAAAATGGTTCGATGGAAGGGGTCAGGCAGCACCTCGGTCTGGGCCTGGAAGATGTTGCCGATCCTGTCCTCATCGCTAGCCATGCTCAAGGCGAGTTTTTTATAACGGCGGCCACGGAATTCAAAATGCTGGCCGACCTGGAT
>CAIQQM010000008.1 GCA_903873945.1 uncultured Verrucomicrobiota bacterium | reverse complement strand
CTCTTTCATCTTGGCTTCGATGAAATCTTCGATGTCGCCGTGCCAATCTCGAAGGGTGTTCATCTTGGCGGCCCTCCGGGTCTTGCCGCCGGATTTTACCACATTGGCCACTTGGTCGTACACCCTGAGAAAAGACAATGGACCACTCGGACAACCACCACCGCTAAGCTTCTCCTTGTTCGACCGGATTGGGGAGAGGTCGGTGCCCGTGCCGGAGCCGAACTTGAAGAGCATAGCCTCGCTATGGGCCAGGTTCATGATGGAGTCCATGTTATCCTCAACGGACTGGATGAAGCACGCGCTGCACTGAGGATATTCGTATTGGGTCTTTGCCCGCTCGGCTTGGCCGGCCTCGCGGTTGTAAAACCAGTTGCCACGGCTGGTGCCGTTGCCCGCGTTGTATTGGTGGTAAAGACCAACGTTGAACCAAACCGGGGAATTAAATGCGCCGTATTGATTCAGACAAAGCCATACCAACTCCTCATAAAACACTTCGCCATCGGTTTTGGTAAAGTAACCATCCCGGACGCCCCAGTCCGCGATAGTGCGGCAGACGCGATGAATAATCTTGCGCACGGAGGTTTCACGGTCTGCTGTGCCGAGGACACCGTAAAAGTACTTAGAGACCACCACTTTGCTTGCCAGCAGCGACCAGAACTTTGGTACCTCGACGTTGTCCTGGCTAAAAATGACCTTCCCGGTTTCGTCAGTGATCTCAGCAGTTCGTCGTTCCCATTCTATCTGGTCGAAGGGATTGATTCCAGGGTCGCTAAACGTCCGTTCCATGTTTAACATTGGCTTCACTGGAAGAGCCACTTTCTTCCCGGCGTGGGCTGCTGTAATGCTTGTAGAGCGGCGAGGTCTCTGGCGCGGAGAACCAGGCAAAACTACATCACTGGTTTGAATCATGATTCTGTCCTTTTCACGGACGATCCGCCGCTTGCGATCAGCCACTAAACTGATCAAAACTCGTGACGTATCCGGTTCAAATTCACTTGCTTCTGAAAGATTCGGGGCCTCTCCAAGAGGCCCCGACATCCCCCATTAGTGGGGGAATGCTAAAAGTTTACCCCCCACATATTGCGTAAACAAGGAAATTTTCAAACAATTTACGCAAACGTTAACTATCCAGCAAAACCAAGTGAGTACTCAGCGAACAAACCCTGTGATGTATGATTCGGACGCTGGGCCAAGTGCTATGATGGCAAGATTATGGTTTGCGGCTACCTCTGCGGTATCTATTGAATGGACGTGGTTCGACAATCTCGTGACGATGCTTGAACTTGCGAACCGGGTCGATGGTTTTGGGGCGTGGTTTCGGGACCAGTAATATCGGGCAACCCTCGTAGCCGAAGGCGCGGCGCATCTGGTCGGACAGATACTTCTTATACTGGTCAGAAAAAAGCTCATCCCGGTTGACGAAAAGCAGAAATGTCGGGGGTGCTCGCCTGACCTGGGTGGCATAGAAGAATTTCAACCGGTGCCCGTGGGAACTCACGGGCTGGCGGCGCTCGACGGCATCCTGCAAGGCGCGATTGAGAATCGACGTGGGAATCGTCTGATTCAACTGGGCGGCGACGTAGCGAACGGCTTCGAGCAGGCGGTCAAGGTTAAAGCCGGATTTGGCCGACGTAAAAATCACCGGCGCGTAATCAAGGAAGAACAGATGTTCCTGCACCCAATCGCCAAACTCACCGAGCATGGTCATGGTTTTTGGGCCGTTCCGGTTCTCCTTTTTCGAGCGGCGTTCGATTTCTTCTTCACGCGCCGTTCGCACCGCCGCTTCCATGAGGTCCCATTTGTTTACAACCACGATGCAAGCCCTGTGCGCTTCGACGATTCTATCGGCAACTTTTTTATCCTGCTGAGTGATGCCGGTCTCCGCATCCAAGACCAGAACCACGATATCGCACCGGGCGATGGAATCCTCCGCGCGCTTGACGCTGAAGAACTCAATCGAATCATCGATGCGCCGGGTTTTGCGCATGCCTGCGGTGTCGATGAGCACGTAAGATTGGCGCACTCCATCGGTTTCGATCTCGAAGGGTACATCGACAGCGTCGCGGGTTGTCCCGGGAATCGGGCTGACGACGACCCGTTCGGACCGGGTGAGGGCATTGATGATGGACGACTTGCCGACATTGGGACGGCCGACAATGGCGAGCTTGAGGGGAAGGGTGACGCCAATAGGTGGCGCCAGGCGCGTTGCGGGTGGTTTGCCGGTTTCGGGCTCTTCGCTTTCCACACTGCTGTCACTGGCCACAGATGACTGACTGGAGATCGGCAGCAAGGCTGCCGCCGCGTCGATCAGCGGTTCGATCCCTTCGCCGTGAATCGCGCTTACGGGAAATATCCTGTCAAACCCCAGCTCCGCGAATTCAGCAGTCCCGGGTTCGGCGCGTCCAGTATCCACTTTGTTCACGGCAACGAGCACCGGCTTCCCGCTGCGGCGCAACCGCGCTGCGGCCTCACGGTCCAGGGGGACAACGCCTTCCTGAACATTCACCACTAGCACAATGACATTTGCTGCTTCGATAGCGAGTTCCACCTGCTCAAGCGCTGCTTTGGCGATGGAATCAGCGGCCTTCTCACCGCGGAGCAGGCCGATGCCGCCCGTGTCGACGAGTGTGAAGGGGTGTCCTCGCCATTCACTTTCGGCACTGATGCGATCCCGCGTGACCCCCGGTTGGTCATGGACGATGGCGATACGCCGTCCGACGATCCGATTGAACAGCGCCGACTTGCCGACGTTGGGGCGGCCTACAATGGCAATTAAACCTAGCATCCCATCAAGATGAATCAGAATACGCTGATTCGAAAGGAAAAGCTTTGCACTGGTTCAGGCGTTACTGCGGTGGATTTACGAAGGAAAATGGCGGAGAGAGGGGGATTCGAACCCCCGATACGGCTTTTGACCGTATAACGGTTTAGCAAACCGCCGCCTTCAGCCACTCGGCCATCTCTCCGTCAACAACTTATACAATTTGGTTGCACCCAGCAGTTGCACCCCATATACTCGCCCTCGCTATGAGCGAATTAACTGTCAAATTCCAATGGAGGCCAACCGGCATACCAAATCTAGTTCGCTTGGCCAAGTTTGGCACTTATTACGGGCGAGTCAAGATCGGAGGAAAAGTTCACCGACAATCCTTTGGCGTAAACAAACGCCTTGCGATTGAAAAACTCCGCGACTGGCTCATTAACATGCGCGGACAAAAGACCGCTGCAACAGGAACGCTCTGGTCGCTCTACGAACGATACAGAGCGTGGCTTCAGGGCAAGCGGGTAAAGGAAGAAATCGACGACAGGACGTTCGATTACAAGATCGAACTGGTCCTCACGATACGCGCGATCTGGCCGCCTTTCAGCGTTACGCCGATGAGTCGTTTGAATCCCGGCCAACTGGATCAGGAATTCCAAACTCAATTCCGGAAAAAATACTGTGCAACCCGAACCAATGGTGCCACCACGGTTGTCCGCGAAATGTTGAACTTGGCGGTCGAGGACAAGCTACTGTCCAAAACGCAATATGAAGAACTCACCGCCAAATTCAAATACGTCAGCGTCAATTATGACTACAAGCGCCTGACCTCGAAACTCCCATCCCCCGCCAATGTCGTTAAACTCAGGCGCGAAGTTTATCACCGTTGCCTTCGCAACGGTAGCCACGGTGGTTGGCTCTTCGATTTTCTCCTGTTTACGGGATGCCGCATCGAATCGGCTCGAAATGCGCGATGGGAAGACGTCAACTGGGAACAGGAGACAATTTATTATCGCGAGGCGAAGTACGGGCCGTATGAAGCCCCCCTTTTTCCTGAGTTGAAGGAATTCCTGTTGAAAGTGAAAGCGGCCATGAATCCCAAACCGGAGGATCGCATTCTGCCGACCAAATCGCTGCAATCAGTACTGACTTCCGCTTGCACGGCCATTGAGATCGGACACTTGAGCCACCACGACCTCCGGCATTTGTTTGCGACTAGATGCATCGAAGCAGGAAAGGACTTCGTGACTATCGCGTCTTGGATGGGGCACAAGGACAATGGACGCACGATTATGATGATTTACGGCCATCTGCGGCGGCACCACAGCAAGAAGGAAGCGGCGACCATGATGTTTCTGCCACCGGCGGCACAAACGAACACGGGAAAAGCGTCGCCTTAATCGCCCGCCACCCACTTTCCGACTATTTTCCAACGACGCTCTTGAAATCAAATCCCGGACGGGCATACTCGCCCGTGATGGCATCCACGTCTTACCAGGAAATCAGAGATTCGCTGCGTCAGCTTTACCTAGACGACCCGCGCCCATGGCTCGTCGGTTTCAGTGGCGGCAAGGATAGCACAATGGTTGCGTCACTGGTTTTCGATGCCGTGCTTGCAGTACCACCCGAACAACGAAAGAAAGAAATCGCAGTTCTCTGCACCGACACGCGCGTGGAAATCCCTGCTATCGTTGAGATAATTGAAGAGACCTTGGGGCGGATGCAGAAGTTTTCGCGGGACAACGGCCTCAACATCGAAGTCCAGTTGTTACGTCCGCCGCCTGAGCAATCGTTCTGGGTTAATATGATCGGACGCGGCTACCCGCCACCAAATCGTGTTTTCCGATGGTGTACGCAACGGATGAAAATTGACCCGGTTTCGACTTTTGTGAACCAACGAATTGGGCACTGGGGCGAGGCTATTTTGCATTTGGGTGCTCGCCGTGCTGAGAGTTCCACACGTGCTCAGGCAATGGCTGGCCGCGAAACACGCAACGGTTTGCGGCGTCACCCCGATTTGCCGCGCGTTTGGGTGTTCAATCCGATTGAATTCTTCTCGACTGAGGAAGTCTGGGCCTATCTGCTTCAGAAACCGAATGCATGGGGTGCTGACAATCGCGCCTTGTACAAACTCTACGCGAACGCCTCCAACGGTGAATGCCCTATCCAAATTGACACCAGCACGCCGAGTTGCGGTAACTCCCGTTTCGGTTGCTGGACCTGCACCGTCGTCGAGCGCGACAAGGCGAGCGAGGGACTCCTTGCCGCTGGCGATGAACGTATGGAACATCTGCTCGGCTTCCGCGAGACGCTTCTACAATTTCGCGATCCTGCAAACGGCTGGCGCGATAGCCGCCGCATGAATGGCAATGATGGCCCAGGCCCATTGACCATCGAAGGCCGCCGCGAACTCCTGAAACGCCTTCTCCGGCTTCAGGAGGAAACCGGACTGACACTCATCACGCCGGAAGAACTACTCTTGATACAGCAAATGTGGAAAGCTGCACGCGACCCCGACGACGGCCGGGGCGTCGCTCGAATAGTCAACAAACAACGAGGTGTCATCATGAGCGCTGACCTGAAAGAACTGAACCGACTCCGCGAATTGGAGGAGGAAGTCGCCCGCGAAAAAAGTATCAACCCCGACATTCTCCGCCGGATGCTCGCCAAGGTGGAAGAATACAGTGATAGCAATCGCGCACACGGCTTGCCGGACGACTTGCTCAATATCTTGAAAGACGATTTGGCTGAACAGACAGCAGGGGAAAAGGGCTGATCATGGCGGAAGTCTATATTGACACACTCACGCTGGAGAACTTTGGTCCGTTCTATGGCGAGCACACGATTGATCTCAGAAGTTTGGAGGGCAAGTGCGGCGTTCTTGTCGGTGGCAAGAATGGCGCGGGGAAAACCCACTTGCTTCGCGCCTTGTACCTCGCAGTTGTCGGCGAAAGCGGAGTAGGCGACTTGAAAAAGGTCGAAACCGGCTCAGATGCAACCCGATTTGCTTTCGAGAAGTCGTTGAACCGCCGCGCACTGGCCGAAGGCCTGGACACGATGCGCCTCAAAGCGGTTGTCCGTCTCCGAGATGACAAAATCGGCAGTCGAAAAGTTGAGCTCCTTCGCGAAGTCCGGTTTCGTCCGAATTCATCACCGGTCTGGGAACATTACGCCACACGTTCTGATACCGCCGGACGCATCGAAGACGAGCAAGTGATTCACAAACTCCGCGACGCCTTTCTACCCCGGCATCTGGCCCGGTTCTTCTTCTTCGATGCCGAGCGCAGCCAGAGCATCAACTTGGGACAGCAAGACATCGTTGACGGGGTAAGTCGAATCCTTGGTCTCTGGACGTACTCGGAGTTGGAAAACGACCTCCGGCAACTGATCAATTCCAAAATCCCTCGCGTCTTCAATGCTGCCGGCGGGCCTGACCCTGAAACGACGCTTGCCGAGTTGAACGGCCAGGTTATCACTGCTGAAGGCATCTTGAAGGCACGCCGCAAGGAGCATGACGTGCTTGAGCGTGACTTGCACGAAGTCGAGGTGGAATTGCTGGAAGTTGAAGACGACCTGAAAACACTCGGCGCGGTTGACCCCGACGAATTGCAAAAAGCTCAGGAGCGCCGGGCCGAACTCACCGAAGCCAAGGCCAAACTCGAATCCAAGCTCACAGAAGCTTGGGAACTGGCCCTGCCCGTTTCGCTGTTGGGAGTTTATCGGAAGGAATTGCACGATGCCCTGTCCACCGAGGAGCGCCGCCGTGAGTGGGAAAGCGCCAAGTCCACCGTCGAACCAAAAATTCCACAGGTGAAACGAGACGTGTTTGGTAGCACCCCTAAGGAATTCGAACTCCAACCGGATGTTGAATCTTTCTACATGAAGCGACTGGAAGACGCGCTCCATCGTTTATTTCATCCCCCGCCGCAAGGCATGCCCGACCGGGTTTATCTGGCAGACCGTAACGACACGAGTGCCCAGGTGCGTGCGCGGCTGGCCACCAGCCAAAGGGAGCTTCACGATTTGGCCGAAATGTGCGTCAATATCGAAAAAATGGACGTGGAATTGCGTGAACTTGACCAGAAGCTGAGACAGATGCAGCAAAACACCGCGGCATACAAGCGGGGTGTGGAACTCCACGAAAAACGAGCCGTGCTCATTCACCGGCGCGATCAAATCACCGAACGCTTGAAAGACATTGATGCCGAAATCACCCGCCTCGACGTTGAACTTACGGACCTGAAACGGCAGGAAACCATTCAGCAAGAGATTGCCGATCGTGCTGAACGGGGCGAAAGCCTAGCTGCCTTGTCAACGCGCTACCGTGAAGCTGCCGGGGAGATTCGCAGCCGCGCCGCCATTCAAATGCGACGGCAGGTTTCCGAAGAAGTTGGCCGGTTGTGGGTGGAAATCGCCGAAAGAGAACGTGAGTTTGAGGGCATGGACTTCGATAGCAATTGGCAGTGCTGGCTTGTGCGTCGCGGTGGCAAGAAGGTGACATGGGAAGAAACCAACACATCCGCCGGACAGCGACAGGTGCGGATGCTGGCGTTTTACGAAGCCTTGCGCCGTCTCGCCAAACTCGTGCCGCCGCTCGTTGTGGATACGCCATTGGCTCGTCTCGACAAAGAAGTGCGCGCCAATGTGCTCGACCGACTTTATCTGAGCGGCCACCAGTCAATCATCCTTAGCACGAACGCGGAGATTGATCCTGAAGGCGAGTTGTTTGATCGTGTGCGCAACCGGCTTGCTCGCGTGTACACGCTGCATCCGCACGGGAAGGCCGACAGCCCGAATTACGAAGTGCGAATCACGAGCGACTATTTTGGACATGACCTCTGAAACTCACAGAACGATCAACGAAGCAATCAAAGAGGCCATGCGAATTCATGGCGGTCCAATGACAATTCGCGAGGCGTATGAAGCCATTGTTGGCGCTGGTCTTTATACGTTTCATGCAGAGAGGCCGGTACATGTCGTGGCGAGCCAAATCCGTCGCCATTGCAAGGGATTGGATTTCCCGACCGCCTCTGAGACGAAGCATTTCGAACTTCGTGGGGACGACAAATACTATTTCCTTGAACAACCATTGCGGGAAAAGGTCAGCGGGAGCAAAGTTGCTGGCAAGGACACCGCACGCTCCTTGCTTCGGGAACTTAAGGCGACTCACGAGAAATACAACGCTCAATTGCGCGCCGGAATCTTGTCGCATATCAGGAAACTCCATCCCGCCACGTTTGAGGACTTCGCTAAACGACTCCTTATTGCATACGGGTTCTTTGACATGAAGGTGACACCTTATTCAAAGGACGGCGGGATTGATGGCAACGGAAAGTTGAAGGTTGGACTCGCACACTTGAATGTCGCTTTTCAATGCAAAAGATTTAATCGCACCTCAGTCGGAAGACCCGAAATCGACAAATTCCGTGGAGCAATCCAGGGTGAATTCGAGCAGGGAATCTTCTTTACGACCTCCCAATTTGCGGCGGGTGCTGAGGCCGCCTCGTTCCGGCGAGGAGCAGTCCCCATAATCCTGATTGATGGAGAAGCGATTGTGGACTTGATGATTGAGAAACAATTTGGCGTTCAAATGGAGCAACTGCCAGTTTACAGCTACGCTCTTGACTTGGTGTTTTCCGAAGATGACGCCGATGCAAAGCCTGCGACTCAGCGGACGGGAGGAACAGCATGAAATTCGACACCAGCGGCGAAGCTCACGAGTTCATTGAAAACGTCTTTGCCCGCGTCGGCGCGCGGAATCAGGCGATTCTCGGACGCGCAGCACTGTTCCTAGCGTTGGGTGAAGGCGTGCCCATCGAGTTCAAGCCCAAGGATGCCAAGGGCGTGACGTTAAACGACGAACAAGTTGTCGGCGATGAACTGCGCGACTTGGTACGCGCGGCCTTGAATCATCGCGCCGGGCTTACGCTTGATGAAGGCGGTTATCGTCAGGAGTTTCGCCGGCACTTTGAATTCGGTTGTCAACGATTGCGGCAGATGTGGGCAGAATCAGGCAACGACCAAGCCCGTTTCGTTTCCACTCTGCTGAAACTGACTGGCGGTGACCTTGGACTTGGTGGCGGCGTGCGCCCGCAAATGCAAGCGATGCCTGTGGTTGAAAAGGAAGTGAAACTCAAAGTCCTGACGGACGCACCCGACTGGTCGGTGAACGGGCCGGGCACGAACAACGGCCTGTTGGTAATTTCCGGGCAACCCGGCAGCGGCAAGAGCCAGCTTGCGCTTGATCTCCTAGCGCAACTCACCAACTTCGGTGTCCGCTTTGTGTTTTTCGATATGAAAGGTGAACTGGAGGACGACCCGCGCAGTCCACAGCAGAGAAAAAATCGCACAAAGTTTCTGGAGCAGACGGGAGCGCGTTACGTCCGCCTCATTCAGCAAGACTTGCCAATCAATCCGCTATTCCGCCATCCGAACCCGACGCAGAACGCGCAGATTGCCTACGAAATTGCCAGTTTGATTCGTTGCTTTGCGCCCCAACTCGGCGCGAAACAGGAACGCAACATTTGCGATTGTTACCAACGCCTCGCCGCCCCCGACTTTCCTTCGCTGGTTCTGGAGTTGGAGAATAGCGGCGCGACTGGCGTTGACCTCGCCATTGCGCAGAAAATTGACCGGTTCAACCTCTTCGCCAGCGCTCAAACCGCCATTTCGCCGGAGCAATGGCTGAACAGTTCCATGGTCATTGACTTCAAGGAATTCGGCACCGACAGCGATACCAAAGCCCTGGCCGTCGCGCTCATCCTGAACTTCCTGATCAAAAAAATGAGTCAACAACTCGCCGTGAAGAACGACGTTCAGCCCATCAGAATGGTGTTGTTCGTGGACGAAGCCCACTTGCTGCTGCCGAAAGAAAACAAAGCCGGACTGCTGAGTTCGCTGGCCCGGCAAGGACGGTCGTGGGGATTCCCGGTATGGATGGCGTCGCAGGACGCCGATAAGTTCCTGACCACCGGCACGAACGAAACGAACTTCGCTGACTTGGCCGAATGCGGTGTCCACTTCTCGCCGCAAACGTTGACTCCCGCCGACCAAAAGCTGATTCTCGGTGGCACCATTCACCAGAAGTTCAAAAAAGCCGAAGCTGCGCTACGCCTACAAAGCAAACTGATCACCGGTGCTGCAAGGCAGTTTTGGAAGGACGGAGGAAAATGAACGAATCAAATGACCCCGCGAACGCGCCGAAACCGAGTGAACCAGCAAATCAACCGAAAGCGCAGAGGCCGCCAGTGCGATTTTGGCCGTATGCCCTTTTGGGATCGTTCTTATTGGTGGTGTTTGTTGCTGGCATACTTGCGTCAGACTATTTCAACTACCGAATTCGCCTCGCGAAGATTGAGGCGGTCAAGAAGGTCGCTACAGTCAGTGCCCCAACCGTGTCGCCACTGAGCGTCACGAACGCTACAGGCGGAATTAACAACACAGCACCGGCGCAGACCAGTGACAAAACCTCTCCAGAAGGCGCAGCGCTAGCCTCTATAGAAGTGAAGAGTTCAGAAATCTTTGAGACGTACGGGAAACTGCTTACGATGCTTCTTGGTTTTATCTCTGTTCTTGGCGTGTTCTTTGGGTATTTTGTCAGAAAGAGTTTGCGAGAAGTAGAGGAAGACTTACGTGACCATGTCGCACTAAGCATGGATCTTTGGGAGAAAGAAAAGGACCGGCTGTCTGGTGAGGTCACTTCCAAGTTGAAAGAGATAAACAGACACCAACAGCAGCAGGCAAAGCTTGTCGCTGAATTTGACAAAACGCTCGAGCGAAGCAAAAAAGCCCTTGAAGCACTGGAAGCGGCTGCCAAATCCGAGGAACAGAAGCTTGCCGGGGGGGGGGGAAGGACGGCAACTGCTGCTGCCGCGATTGACGCAGATGCTACGATTCCAAAACCAGTGGAGAAATAAGGTTATGGACAAAATTTCACTCAAAGTTCTTAACGTGCAGCAGAAGGACGTCACCTTCTACCTAACCACGGTTCGTGCGAAAGAGTTGTCCGCGCTTTGCTCTGGTCTTCGAGTTTCCCTGTATCGAGAGACTTCACCAGACGAGATCGGTGTGCAAAAGCTTGAGGATGCAAAAAAGTTGGTCCGATCCTTGGGTGATTCTGCTTTTGCGCGGGAAGTGATGTCGGCCCAAGCAACTTCATACGATGAAGAAGATCCTTACCAACGGATCCTCGACAAGGCACGTGTCAGGGACATAGCGAGCTACCTTTTGGAGGAAGACTCCATATTGCCAAACAGCATCATTTTGGCAGGAAGGGAAGACGTAAAAGTCCGCTTCACAGCGGATTCGGGCACCTTGGACGTTCAATGGGAAACCGAAACCGTGGGACAGCCGTTCAACATAATCGATGGCCAACACCGAGTTGAGGGGCTAAAACTACTCGCGGCGGAACGTCAGGACGAATATCAGGATTTTCAAGTGGCTGTCACCATTCTCGTTGACCTGCCCTTCTATGTTCAAGCCGAGTTGTTCTCTGTGATCAATGGGCGGCAGAAATCGGTGTCACGCTCTCGGATTTACGACTTACTTGGCTGACCGGGTTCACTTTTTTGTACCACTCCATGAGTTAGTCAGAGCACTTGGTTGATGTTATGTTTTTGTTCTGATTTTGTCCATCCTTGGCGGAGGGAGGGCGAAGCCCGACCGGAGCCAGGGATGGACAGAGTTGCG
>CAIQQM010000007.1 GCA_903873945.1 uncultured Verrucomicrobiota bacterium | reverse complement strand
TTCGCGCCGCCAGCCCCCCGAGGGGGGCTCTTCCTCTTCTTTTCTACTACGGTCTCTTCATTCACGTTAACACTCCATTTATCATTGGAGTGTCAACCACTTTCCTGCTTAACTCGGTCTCATGAACTGGTCGTTAGGACAGCTACGCGTTTTCGGAATTGGGTTTGATTCGGGTCCATTGCTCCCACTTCTCGCGCAATCCCGCTTCTGGCCGGGTCATGCGGAAGCTTGGTATGCAGCACGAAGGCACCCGGAGGTGGCACATTAAGAAGTGGGACAAATTCGAGGACTCGGAGCTTTATGGCATTCTCAAGAACGAATGGAAGAAGGGAGCGAACAAATCGGTGTAGGGAACGCGGGCTCGGCGCCCGCGTCCCTGACCTCAGGCGTTAGACAGGCAAATTCCGTGACTAGCCAACCTTTTCAGACTCGCTACCACTTTCGATGAACCGGCGGCTCGCCACCTTCCTCGCAGTCTCCTTCGCTGTAACCTGGAGCGCGTGGGGAATCTTGGTGCCGCTGGCGCGGGCTCGCACTCTCGTCTATGGCCAGTGGCCTTTCATGGTCCTTTACATGCTCGGTGGCCTCGGTCCGACTATCGGAGCGTACGCAGCCGTCGTGGGGACCTCGGCCCAGGCGCCGCTGAGCGAATTTCACCGGCGACTGCTCCGTTGGCGAGTCGCCGGCTGGTGGTACCTCATTGCCGCCGGGCTGCCCATCGCGCTGGCCGTGGCGTCCAGGGCGGTCACTGCGTTGCTCACCCCCGATATGTCGGGTGCGCTTTCGGTGCGGCCCTGGTACATGTTCCTGCCCCTCTTCGTTGTCATGATCGCGGGTGGCGGCCTGGAAGAACTGGGCTGGCGGGGGGTCGCGCAACCAGAGGTGGAGCGCACCACCGGGCGTGCGGCAGCTGGTTTGTTGGTTGGGCTGGTGTGGGCTGTCTGGCACGGTCCGCTCTTCCTGCTTCCCGGTGTCAGTCAGTATGAGGCCAGCTTCCCGGTTTTTGCGGCGGGCGTGATTGGTACGGCCCTGATCTTGGCTTGGCTCTATGGGCGCACCGGAAGCATTCTGCTCTGCGTTGTCTTCCATGCGGCCGTAAACGCCATCGCGGCCCTTGGGTTCGCGATTCCCCGCCATTGCGGTTGGCCGGCGCTACTGGGGCCAGGCCTCAACGTTCTGACGGGGTCCATTCTTCTGCTCTTCGGCTCGGCATTGTCTAACAAATCACTCCAGCCAACAGCCGCCGCGCCGGGCCGTTGACTGTTTGTGGAGACTCGAACATCATTTTTGCAGGCCATGTCCCGCTCCGGCGGCTGTGGCTGAGTTCTGCCGTTAGGCGTAGCGCCACGCTTTATGAAAACATACCTCGCATTAATTTTGTCGTGCGCAGCAGTTCTTGCCACGGGCCCCGGCAGCGTGATTCCGGACCAGTTCAGCCCGTTGTACCAGGCCTTGGAGGAGGACCTTCGGCAAGCCGGGCAGCTTTATCCTTTTGAAAAAGGAAATGCGCCGCTTGTCGCTCCCAACCTGTGCCTTGCGGCGAGCATTTTCAGCCCTGCGGCGTCCGATTCACAACGGTGGCAGGATTTGCTCGAAACGCTCGACGCTTTCAAGGCCATGGGAATGAAAGCGGTTCTGGTGCAGATGATGGCGCCCGACCTGGCGCTGGGTGATACGGGGACCCTCATCGATTTCTATCAACGCCTCGCCAGGGAAATTCACGCCCGCCACATGAAGCTTTATGTGGAACATTTCGTCAATATACCGTTCCAACCTAACATGGCGTCCGGCGCGCAGGATCATAAAGCGCCAGACGCGCGCACAGACTTGCAGGACGATCCTCAGGGCAGGACAAGGTTTCTCAAGATTTTGGAGCAGGAAGTCACTCAGATCTACCGGGAAATCAAACCCGATTACCTGAGTGTCCTGACCGAACCGGAAGTGGCAATTCACCAATCTCTGCATCTCACTTTTCCGGCAGCCGAACTTGCAGACTGGGTCGGCGGAGTCAGCACGCGCTTAAAGGCCACGGGTGCCAGCCCAAATACTCTGCTGGGCGCTGGAGGGGTTACCTATGAGCCGGAGGATTTTGTCTTGAAGGTCGCACAACAAACGAACCTTGATTATGTAGACATTCACCTGTACCTCCTGAAAATGAAGGGAGAAGACCAGGTGGCGAAATTGGCCGGCCTTGTGCATAAGATTCGGGAGACCAGACCGGGTATGAAGGTGACGATCGGTGAAGCCTGGCTCCTGAAACAGACCAAAGAAGGACCGAAAGCGACAATACCGGAAATCTTCGCGCGGGATAATTTCAGTTTCTGGAGCCCCTTGGATCAACAATTTCTGAGTCTTTTGATGGGGATAGCTCAAAAGGAGAACATCTCAGTTGTCGTTCCCTATTTCAGCCAGTACTTTTTTACCTATTATACTTTTGGAGATGCGGAGTCCAGCAAGCTGCCCCCTTGGCCTGGCAGCGTTCGCGTCTCCTGGAACAAAGCGCTTCAAGCAGTACGCAGTCAAAAGTTTTCGACAACCGGCAAAGCTATGAGTGCGCTGCTGGATGACGCTCGAAAGTGATGAGCATGAAGGAATGGCATAATGGTTGCCTTGTGAGGTCTAACGAATCGCGAGCCTGTGTGAAAACTCCCTGGCGGCAAGTGGGATGAAGTGTGGCTCGTAGAGGTTTTTTCTCTTCGCTTTTTGTTCCGCCGCAGGGATCGGATATAACCGATCCAGCCCGCGGGATGTGCTA
>CAIQQM010000006.1 GCA_903873945.1 uncultured Verrucomicrobiota bacterium | reverse complement strand
CCCAGATTTTCTCGCGGTTGACGAATATGACCCAATCTTTGCGAAATTCCTCCGCGATAGAATTGATATCGAAAGAACGGAGGGTTCCAGACTCATCGCCTGACCGACGGATCACTAGAAATCGGTACTCTCAAGCTCCTTATGGAAAGGCGAATATTCTTCAATCCTCATCGAACAGCTCCGCCTGGGCTTCGCGGGGCTTGCCGCCTTCGCGGGCCAGGCGCGTGATCTCGGGCCAGCTCTGCACCAGGGCGTTGTAGGAGAGCGCTTCGGCCGCCCGCTTCTTGCGTTCGCAGAGGGTAAAGAGGCGGTAGCACAGTTCGCGGGCCACTTCAGCCTTGCTTCCCAGCTTTTTCGCCAACTCCGCCGCCGCGCCTTCGCCGCCGGATTCGAGTACGCGGATCAGGTGATGCACCATCTCCCAGGCCGTGAGGCGCGAGTCGGTCATCGGATCCCAATCAGCCGGCAGCTCATCAGGTTTCAGGAGCCGCGCCTTGCCACGGCTCGATACAAGGAAGCCGGCGTCGACGAGCCCGGCGACGCTTGTGTTCTTGGCCCGCGCAAGGACATCGGCAACGCCAAACTCCCCCTCGATGAAACCGAACTGCTCGAACCACGCAAGCGCAAAGCGGCTGTCGGCATCGAAGTCGCCCTCCTGCTCGGCCAGTACTTCGTCGAGGGTCTGGTTGATGAGCGAGAGTGCCTCGCGCACCGAAAGCGGCTTGCCTGCGGCGTCGAGCACCTTGGAGTAACGGGTGTAGATCGCCATGCCCGGCCCAATGGCCGACTGCGCCAGGTCGACCGGAGCGATGTTGCCGCGCTGCATGTGGGCAAGAGCCAGGTGCAGCTCGGCCTTGAGAGCGTTGACGAACTCGCGGCGGGTGGCTGTGGGCGCGTCGGCGGCGCGAGTGCGGCAGACGAGAATGATGCTGGATGCGAGGGCATTGGTCCCCATCCCAATCATCCGATACTCCTGTTCGCTACGCATAGGCCAGGTGCCGCTGATGGCGAATCCGGCACGAATGACCGCGTCGAGGAAGGTCTCCCAGCCGGTACTGGAAACACCTTGAGAAGCCGCCGAGACGGCGGCGGTCCCAGTGCCAGTAATCAGAGTCCCAGGTTTTGTTTCTGCCTGCTTAAAGGCATAGTAGATGGTGACCGGAAAGGCCGGGTGGGCCTGTTCGGCCAGGCGGTGCATGGCCTGGGTCATGCCGTCCAGGAAAAAGGTTTCCGCCTTTTCCTTGCTGCCGTGACGATAGGGCGTGGCCACCAGTTCCTCGGCTTTGGGCACAGCAAGAGTCGCGAAGAGATCGGGGAAGACGGGTTTCAGCGAGCGACGCAGCCAGACGTAGAAGAAGTCCGATAGGTCTGCATAGCCAATGTTGTCGTAGTACGGCGGGTCCGTAGAAACGGTCTTGGCGCTGGAGATTGACTGTGCAGCAGCGTCTGCTTGTTGCGCAAAACCACCGATGAGCGCAGGCGTCGTTTCAAGCGCTTTCCATGTCCAATCAACCATTGCCAGGAAATTCCCAGTCGAAGTACAGAAAGGATTTGCCTCTGTGTAGTCCCAAACCATCGGGATAGCTTGGCGACCAAATGTATTCCTCATCTTCTCGCCGGAGTTATGCCAACTACAGATCGACGACCAGTAATCACTGCACTTGTCTACTACAAACGCCAGATACACAGCCACCGCATCGGCATAGGCGGCGGCGCCGGTGCCGCCGTCGCGCAGGGGTTTCTTGTCGTCGGGCAGGCCGGCGGCCAGCGCATCGCCCTTCACTCGTTCCCGCGCTTCCTGCACCAGGTCAGAGAACGTCGTCAGCGCCACGAGCTGGCGCGGGGTGAAGAGGTCGCCCCACGACGTAAGTCCATAAGGCGTGCAGTTTCCACCAGTCATCCGGGTTGCAATTTCTCCCTCAGGCCGCCAGGTTGGGTTTGCCTGTTGCGCAACTACCTCATGCGCCGACGTTGGCGCTAGATAGACTCGCCCGCGCACACCCTCAGCAACAATAGCCATCAGCCGTGCGCCCATGCGACTAGCCTTGCCCTCACCTTTGATGTAGTCCCCTGAGATGGGCGTACCCGACATCAAGCAAGCAAAGTTCGCTCGCGCGAGTTTAGTGCCGTTCTTAGCCGCCTCCACATTCTTCGGCTTGCCCACCTTCACCTTGAAATGATATCCCCTG
>CAIQQM010000005.1 GCA_903873945.1 uncultured Verrucomicrobiota bacterium | reverse complement strand
TGGTCTCCGGTTCTCGCCCCTCGTCCCCCTCCCCATCTGTGAAATCTGTGCCATCTGTGGCTAAAAACCCGTGTTCATGCGAGGCCGACGTTCGGCTTCAATCCGTGGCTACCCACTCGACCCTCGACTATGGCCTCGCCCTCTTTTTCTTCGCCTGTGGCCTGATGAGCAAGGCGATGCTGGTGACCTGGCCCTTCGTCATGTTGCTGCTTGATTACTGGCCCCTTCGCCGCTTCCAGCCCTGGACCCCGAAAGCCTTCGGGGCGGCCCTCCTCCCATCCGTGAAATCTGTGCCATCTGTGGCTAAATCCCTCTCCCCTCCGTTGTCTCAGTTACCTCCTGTACAAAATCCGTGTTTAAGCGAGGCCGACGTTCGGCTTCAATCCGTGGCTAAAAATCCGGGTTTGTGGCGGTTGGTGTTTGAGAAAATCCCCTTTTTCGCCCTTGCGGTGGCCGCGAGCGTAGTGACCTTCGTCGTGCAGAAGCATGGCGGCGCTGTGACGGAGGGTGAAACCCTGCCTCTCGGCGTTCGCGGCGCGAACGCCCTGATTTCCTACTGCCGCTACCTGGGGAAAATGTTCTGGCCGGTGGACCTGGCCATCTTCTATCCACACCCCGGGTATTGGCCGATCGAGCAGGTGCTGCTGGCGGGTGTGGTGCTCTTGGGCATTTCGGTGTTGTTAATTGCGCAGCGGCGGCGCTATCCGTTTTTGCTGATGGGCTGGCTGTGGTATTGCGGGACGCTGCTGCCTGTGATCGGGCTGGTGCAAGTGGGCGCGCAGTCGATGGCAGATCGGTATGCTTATATTCCATCGCTTGGGGTGTTGATCCTCGCAATCTGTGGCCTGTGCGAGCTGGCCGGGCGCTGGCGGCATCACGTGATTGTGTTGTCGGTGGCGGGGACAGCCGCGCTCATCCTCTGCTTCGGGTTGACGCGTCAGCAGATTGGTTATTGGCAGGACAGTGAAACCCTCTTTCGGCATGCACTTGAAGTCACGGAGAACAATCACATCGCACACGACTACCTCGGTGTCGCTCTCGGTCAGAAAGGCCAAATCGACGAGGCGTTTGGCCATTTCCAGGAAGCTGTCCGACTCAAACCGGATTACGCCCAGGCCCGCTACAACCTCGGTGTCGCCCTCGGCAGGAAAGGCCAAACCGACGAGGCTATTAGCCAATACCAGGAAGCCATCCGCCTCAAACCGGATTACGCCAACCCCCATTACACCCTCGGTGTCGCCCTCGGCAGGAAAGGCCAAATCGACGAAGCCATCGGCCAATATCAGGAAGTCGTCCGCCTGAAACCGGATCATGCCGACGCCCACCACAACCTCGGCGTCGCCCTTGCCATGAAAGGCCAAACTGACGAGGCGATCCGCCAATATCGGGAAGCCCTCCGTCTCGAGCCGGATTTCGTCGAAGCCCGCTGCAGCCTTGGCGCTGCCCTCGTCAGGAAAGGCCAAATTGGCGAGGCAATCGTTCAATTTCAGAAGGTCCTTGAACTTCAGCCCGGCAATGCCCCGGCCCAAATTACTTTGGGCGACCTTTTGTCACGGATGGGGCGGTTGGATGAGGCGATTTTGCATTACCGGCGGGCGTTGGAAATTTGTCCTGGCGATGCGGGTCTGCTGAACAACCTCGCTTGGATTCGGGCGGCGAATGCGGAAGCGCGGTTTCGTGACGGACCGGAGGCGGTGCGGTTGGCGGAGCGGGCCTGTCAGGTGACGGAATACAAGCAGCCGATGATTATGGGGACCCTAGCTGCGGCTTACGCCGAAGCGGGCCGGTTTGACGAAGCGATGGCGACGGCGGAGAAGGCGCGCGACCTCGCCGTATCCCTGGGCCAGAAGAAAATCGCGGACAGGAACCAGGAGCTGTTCCAGCTCTATAAAGCCCACGAGCCGTTTCATGAAAGCCGTTGAGCGCCACAGATTCCGGGAAAAGGCACGGAAAGGAATAGCCACAGATTGCACAGAAAGGAAAACCAAACGCGGTCACGGATTGAGTTCTCTTTTTTCGCGTGTTTAGGGTGTTTGTCGGTTATCTTCCCGTTCCGGAAATCTGTGTAAATCTGTGCCATCTGTGGCTAAAATTCCGTGTTTATGCGAGGCCGACGTTCGGCCCGTGTTCAATCAGTGGCTAATTCCCCCTTTTCCCCATCTGTGAAATCTGTGTAAATCTGTGGCTAAATCCCTCTCCCCTCCGTTGTCCCAGTTCCCTCCTGTACAAAATCCGTGTTTAATCCGTGTTCAATCCGTGGCTAAGTCCCTTCTGTGAAATCTGTGCTTATGCGAGGCCGACGTTCGGTCTGTGGCTAAGCAAAATCTTGAACCCGCGCCCATCTTACAGTAAATAACCTTTCCCTTTGCATATTGTTATGCGTGTGAATCGAACCAGCGTTGTTTTATTGGCACTGCTCGTGGTTGCTTGCGCCACCGGCTGTAAGAAATCTCCTGCCACCGGGGCCGCGGGTCCTTCAGCCATCCCCCGGCAGCCCTCAACCATGCTGCGCCTTCACTGGCTCGGCATGAAGCAGGTCGCTGCCGATACCAATGCGGCGGGGTTCATGGAAATCTGGAAACTACCCGAAACCGCAAAGCTCGAAGCCCGGACGCTCGACAAGCTGGCGCTGGCGTTGGCGGAGGCGCTGGCGGAGGCGGGCGGGCGACCGAAGGTCGAGGGTCGAACCACCCCGCCCCCTTCCCCGTTGGAAGTTGGAAGTTCGAAGTTGGCTGTTGGAAGTTCGCCTGCCCGCCCTCCTTCCTCCCTTTCCCCGTTGGGAGTTGGGAGTTCGAAATTGGATGTTGGAAATTCGTCTTTTCCGCCCTTATCTTCCCTTTTGCGCCCTCTCTTCGACGATCTCGTCCAGGAAGAATCTTATCTCGAGGTCATGGACGCTACGAACCGGCCCGGTGATTTCGTCCTTGCCATCCGGCTCCCTGACGACCGCGCCGCCTTCTGGCAAACCAACCTCGCCGCCGCCCTCGAATCTCTCACACACTCCGCTCTCTCACCATCTTCCGACGCCCGCGGCTGGCGCCTCCAACTCCCGTCCTCAGCTTTTTCAAAATTGGAAGTTGGAAGTTCCAAGTTGGATGTTCGACGTTCGTCTGCTGGTCACCCTTCATCCCTTCTTGCCCTCTCCCGCTCCGGCGCCTGGACCGTCGTGAGCCTGGCCCGGGAGAACGGGGCGCTCGTTGCGGGCCTGGTGGCGCGGATTGAACAGAACGGCACTCCTGTCCCTGTTAAGGCGCCGGACCAGGCTTTCGCGTTGGTGCCGGGCGCCTTGCGCGGCAGCGCGGCTAACGCGGCTCCGCCCGCGCCGCCCAAAGCCTGGCTCGAAGCCGGACTCGACCTTCGCGGCCTCGCTTGCGCCCTGGCCATCAACCCCGACCTGCCGCCCGGCCTTCCGAAGGCATTCGTGGCTCTTTTTGGTGATGGCAAATATGTCCGCGCCCTGGGCCAGTTGGATTTTCCCAAACCGCTGTGGCTCGACCTCGAGCCATGGAACTTCCCCACCAATTTCGTCGGCAGCGACCTGGTCAGTTTCACCGCTGTCCGGGGCTTCCGCCCCTGGCTGGCTTCTCTGAAAGCCTGGCAAAACCTCCACATCGGCCCGCCGCCCAATCAATTCTTTTGCTGGGCGCTCTGGGGTCAGCCGGCCCTTACCTATTTCTCTGCGCCGCAGCCCGATGCCGCCAGCCAGGTGTCCAGACTTTCCGCTCTTGTGTTGGAAAAAGGCAAACCGTGGTTTGAACACCATCCGGCCGCGCTAATTGAAAAATCCGAAACGTTCAATGGGCTCCAGTGGAGAGGCGTGCCCTTCTTCACTCCGTTTCTGGAATCAATCGTCACCAATCACGACAACCTCATTTTAGGCGGGCTGCTCCAGGCGCCCATGGCGGACCCTTCCCTGCCGCCGGATTGGGTTCCCCAGCTTCTCAGCCAAACCAACCTCGTTGCCTGCGAAAAGGAGTTCTCTGCCCTGCGGATCGACCAATGGATTTACATCAGCCAGTTCATCCGGTTTATTTCAAATCGGGAGCAGTTATCGGGTCAATCCGTCGGCATGACCTGGTTGAAGGCTGCCGGGCCCAGGCTCGGCAACTCCGCAACCCGGGTTTTCTGGACCGCTCCCGACCAGCTTTCCTTCACACGCGGTTCCAGCGTTGGCTTCACCGCCATCGAGCTGCACTTGCTTATTGATTGGCTCGAATCGCCCGATTTCCCTCGCGGCCTCCACAGCTTCCTCCCTGCGCCCGGGGAACCCGTCCCTTAATCCACAGGAAATCCTCCGGCTTTGCCGGAGGACTCGCAAAGTTTGATATCTGTGTAATCTGTGTAAATCTGTGGCTAAATCCCCTATTCCCCATCTGTGATGGGAAGTCGAACTTCGACTCTGTGCCATCTGTGGCCATTCTGTCCGCCTTTCACATCTTTGCGTTCTTTGTGTCTTTGCGAGAGATTTCCGTTTGAAGTTCTGTGGCAAAAATCCGTGTTCAATCCGTGGCTAATTCCGTCTGTGATGGGAAGTCGAACTTCGACTCTGTGCCATCTGTGGCCAAAATCCTGTTCCCCGCTTATGCCATCGGTGGCTTTTCTTCTAGCGTCTTTGCGCCTTTGCGTCTTTGCGTTAAAATCTGATTCCAGAAATCTGTGTAAATCTGTGCAATCTGTGGCAAAAAATCCGTGTTCAATCCGTGGCTAAGTCCCTCCTGTGAAATCTGTGCTTATGCGAGGCCGACGTTCGGCCTGTGGCAAAAAAACCGCGAGTTGTCCTGCTTGCGGTTGTGAGTTGGCTCTCCTATTGTGCCGAAAGACAAGGTCAGGTGTTATGCGCCCTAAGGCGCTAAATGATATGGGTTATACGGAGCAATATCTTCAATCGGAACTGGCCGTGCAGGGTGTTGAGGTGAGCGTGCTGGTCAACTGCCTGGTGCAGGATGCCTCCCGGCTCGGCGCCAGCGATCTCCACATTGAACCATGGGAAAACGCCATCGCCGTTCGGGCGCGCGTCAACGGCGTGCTGATCGAGGTGGTGCATCTGCCGCTGGAGCTGCTGGACAAGATTTCCATGCGGTTCAAGGTGATGGCCAATTTGGTGACCTACCAGGCCGGTTTGCCCCAGGACGGCACGGCCATCGGCGGGGCCGAACTGGACGGGGTGCAGTTGCGTGTCTCGATCTTCCCGACGACGCGTGGGGAAAAAATCGTCGTGCGGCTGTTCGATCCGCGGGACCGGCGTTTCGAGTTGAGCGAATTGGGTTTCGAGGATTCCACGCTGCAAGGCCTGATGCGCGTGCTGAAACGAACGAGCGGGCTGCTGCTGTTCACGGGGCCGACCGGGTCGGGCAAGACGAGCACGATGTATTCGGCGCTGTGCCATGTCATGCAGCGGGACGGGTCGAGCGTGAGCATTAGTACGGTGGAGGACCCGGTGGAGTTCAACCTGCCCATGGTGAGCCAGACGCAAGTGAATCCGGCGCAGGAATTCACCTATGCGGTCGCTTTGAAGAGCATCATGCGGCAGGACCCGCAGGTCATCATGGTGGGGGAGATTCGCGACGCGGAAACGGCCGCCATTGCGGTGCAGGCGGGGCTGACGGGGCATCTGGTGATCAGCACGATCCATTCGGGTGTGTCAGCCGGGGCGTTCACGCGGCTGATCAATATGGAGATCGAGCCGTTCATGCTGGCGTCGAGCGTGCTGGGGGTGATGGGGCTGCGGCTGGTGCGGCGCGTGTGCGACCATTGCGCGCAGCGGTACGAACCGCCTCCGAGCCAGTTGAAGGTGGTGCCGGAAGAGTTGGTGTCCAGGGCGGAGTTTCGGCGCGGCGCGGGCTGCGAACAGTGCAATCAAACCGGATTTTCGGGCCGCCTGCCGGTCAGCGAGTTGCTGGTGGTTGACGAGCCGTTTCGCGAGGCGGTGCTCAAGAAAGTGCCAACGTCCGCGCTCGAGGAAATCGCGATTCAGCAGGGGCTGCGAACGCTGTGGCAAAGCGGGCTCGCGCGGGCGATTGCCGGGCAGACCACGCTCGAGGAAGTTATCCGGGTGCTGGCGGCGGATTTGCTGTAAGAGCCGGGGAAACTCTCTCCCAGCTCGTTCCTCGCATTCCCATTCGATGTTTGTTCCCCTCCTGTGAAAAATCCGTGTTTAATCTGTGTTCAATCCGTGGCTAAGTCCTGCTCCGGAAATCCGTGGCTAAATCCCCCTTTTCCCCATCTGTGCAATCTGTGTAAATCTGTGGCTAAGTCCCTTCTGTGAAATCCACGGCTTTCCTTTTACTTATCTAGTCAGGGCACGCGGCGTTCAGCCTCTTGGTGATCTTGCGGACGGCTGCGCGCGGGAAAAGACGGATCGAAAATGCAAGGAGCCTGTTGCCCAATCCCGGGATGGCTATGCAACGGCCGCTGCGGAAAGCGCGATGGCCGGCGCGGGCGACGGATTCCGCCGACATCGACGCCCTCTTCGCCAGCGGCCTGAACCGCCCGCCCGCTGCGGCGCCAAAGTTCGTTGCTGTGGGGCCGGGACAGAGCGCGCTGACGGTCAACCCGGTTCCGGCAAGCTCCTCGGCTAGGGCTTCCGTGAAGGAAAGCACGTAGGCCTTGGTCGCGAAATAAACGGCCATGCCCGGGCCCGGCTGGAAGGCGGCGGTTGAGGCGACGTTGAGGATGCCGCCGTGGTGGCGCTCGATCATGCCCGGGAGCATCAGCCGGGTGAGGTGCGTAAGGGCGGTGACGTTGACTTGCAACATGTCAAGCTGCCGTTGAAGAGGCAGCTCTGCAAACCGGCCATGCGCGCCGAATCCGGCGTTGTTGACCAGCACGTCCACTTTCACGCCTGCCGCCTGCAAGTGTGCCAGCAGGCGCGCCGGGGTTTCCGGCAGGGCCAGGTCCGCGGTGAAAACCTGGGATTGTATTTTGTGGGCCTTCCGCAGCTCAGCCGCCAGTTCCTCGAGCGCATCGCCTTTGCGCGCGACAAGAATAAGCCGGGAGCCGTCGGCGGCAAAACGCCGGGCGAGCTCGCGGCCGATGCCTGACGAAGCTCCGGTGACGAGAACGGTTTCCACGCTCATAGGGGCCTCACGCGAATGAGTATTGCGGGGATCGGAGCCGGAGTCGAGAGTGGATGGAAGGTGCCGATGGCTGGCGAATAGCTTTGCCTTTCCCGGCGGGGCGGGCAATGGTATGACATCACCGCGCTGCCATGCGCTTCCGATGGCGAAATACCCGGCGGCTGCCTGAACCTGTGGAAACAGCATCTGAAATCCGAAAAATAGCTTTCCTTGGCGATTACGTGCCTCGGAAATGCGGCATCGCCACGTTTACTTCCGATTTGCTTGCCGCCGTGGCCGCCGAGCACCCGCGGAGCCAATGCTTCGCAGTGCCGGTGAATGACCTCAAGGGCGGCTACGACTATCCGGCGGTCGTCCGCTTCGAAATCGAGGAGCAGGATTTGGCATCCTACCAGCGCGCGGCCGACTTCCTGAACATCAGCAACGTGGATATCGTTTGTCTCCAGCACGAATTCGGGATTTTCGGCGGGCCGGCCGGGAGCCACGTGCTGGGGCTGTTGCGCGAGCTCAAGATGCCCGTGGTCACCACGCTCCACACCGTTCTGCGCGAGCCGAACTCCGAGCAGAAGCTCGTGATGCGGGAGTTGATCTCCCGCTCATCGCGCCTCGTGGTCATGGCCGAGCGCGGACGCCAGATGCTCCAGGAAGTCTTCCAGGCGCCCCCCGCCAAGATCGATGTCATCCCGCATGGCATTCCCGACATACCGTTTGTCGATCCCAATTATTACAAAGACCAGTTCGGGGTGGAGGGCAGGGTGGTGCTGCTGACGTTCGGGCTGTTATCCCCGAACAAGGGAATCGAGCATGTGCTGAACGCGCTGCCGCCGATCCTGGCGGAGTTCCCGGAGGTGGTTTATATCGTCCTGGGAGCCACGCATCCCAACGAGTTGCGCGAACAGGGCGAGGCCTACCGTCTCAGCCTGGAACGGCTCGCCAAGAAAAACAAGGTCCAGAAGAACGTCATCTTCTACAACCGCTTCGTGGAGCTGGAGGAGCTCAAGGAGTTTATCGGCGCGGCGGATATTTATATCACGCCTTATCTCAACGAGGCGCAAATCACGTCGGGCACCCTGGCCTACACTTTTGGGGCCGGCAAAGCTGTGATCTCGACGCCGTATTGGCACGCAACCGAACTCCTGGCCGCCGACCGCGGGGTTCTGGTGCCCTTTGCCGACGCCAAGGCCATCGGCCGCGAAGTCATCGGCCTGCTCCGCGACGAGGTCCGCCGCACCGCCATTCGCAAGAATGCCTATAAGCTCGGCCGCGACATGGTCTGGAGCCAGGTCGCCAAACAGTATCTTCGCTCCTTCGATTCCGCGCGGCTCGAAGGCGCCGTGCTGTCGCGCAAAACCTTCGCCACCAAAACTCTCGATAAGGCGCCGAGGGAATTGCCGGAGTTCAAACTCGATCATCTTTGCCGGATGACTGACTCCACCGGCATTTTTCAGCATGCCCTGTTGACGGTGCCCAATTTCTCCGAGGGCTATTGCACCGACGACAACGCTCGCGCCTTTATTCTGGCCGTCCTGCTCGACGAGCTCGAGGAAGAGCCGGACCGCGCCCGCGCGCTCGCCACAACCTACGCCGCCTTCCTCAATTACGCCTTTGATCTCAAGACCAGGCGATTCCACAATCATTTGAGTTTCGACCGCCATTGGCTCGACAAGCAGGGCTCGGAAGATTCGCATGGCCGCGCTCTTTGGGCTTTGGGCCTGGGTGTGGGCCGGTCGCCTCATCGCAGCTTCCAGGTCATGGCCGGGCAGCTTTTCGCCCAGGCGCTGCCTGCCGTTGCCGATTTTACTTCGCCCCGGGCCTGGGCCTTCAGCCTCCTCGGGATTCACGAGTACCTGCGCCGGCTCAGCGGGGACCGCCAGGTCGCCCAAACCCGCGACATTCTGACCACCCGCCTCATGGAAC
Source organism: uncultured Verrucomicrobiota bacterium (assembly GCA_903873945.1). Taxonomy (GTDB): domain Bacteria; phylum Verrucomicrobiota; class Verrucomicrobiia; order Limisphaerales; family UBA8199; genus CAIQQM01. The sequence goes on along the minus strand of CAIQQM010000005.1, from coordinate 22,106 downwards.
TCTTCGACCGGGCCGCCCAGCCGGAGTGGCCCTGGTTCGAGGAGGTGCTGGCTTATGACAATGCCAAACTGGCCCACGCGCTGATCCAGAGCGGGCATGCCACCGGACAGCAAGCCGTGCTTGACCGGGGGTTGCGCGCCCTGCGCTGGCTCACCGAGATCCAGACCTCGGAGAATGGCCACTTCCGGCCGATCGGCAGCAACGGCTTCTACCGCCGTGGCGGTTCGCGCGCCAATTTCGATCAGCAGCCCATCGAGGCCCACTCAATGGTGTCCGCCTGCCTCGAAGCCTACCGGACGACTGCCGACCCCTCGTGGCATGAGCAAGCCTTGCGCGCTTTCGACTGGTTCCTCGGCTGGAACGATCTGGGTCTTGAGCTCTATTCCCCCAACACCGGCGGCTGCAGAGACGCCCTCCACGTGGACCGCGTCAACGGCAACCAGGGGGCCGAATCTGCGCTCGCTTTTCTGCTCTCACTGGCCGAACTGCAGCTCATGCAAAACGCCGTGACCGTCTTTAACCAGCCCGCTTCCTGACTCAATGCCTGATTTCGGCAGTTGCGCCCCGGTCAAACGTGTGGAATGTACCGGAAACCGAAGGCTTTCCTGATGTTAACCAAATGCTCATCGTTGAAAATGCTTGGAGCCTGTTTGAAAATTGCGCGGGGCGCTGCGGCGGGGGATTTTGGCGTGGGCCCCGGAATTTTTAAGCGGGCTCCTGGAAAAAATGAAGGCCCCAACGTGCGCGCTTCCGGCTCTGCTTCGCGAACTTTATGAAAGCCATCCATCTCCACCGCACCAACCTCTCGTTGCATCCCGACCCGGCGCGCGTGCTGGTCCGCCCGTTTAACCCCACCACCGAAGAACGCGCCGTCAGGATCTGCGCCCAGGTTATGGCCCTGCCGCAGGAGCAGGTCTGCGCCCTGCTCGACCAGGTCATGGGCGAATTCGGCGACCGACACCCGAAAACCCGCGAGTTCCTCCAGCGCCGTTTCGAACAGGTGCGCGAGTTCCTGTCTGCCAGCCGGGAGCTTTCCACCGAAAGGAAGTTGTTGCTCGGCGCTTACTTCACTCATGAATATTCCCTAGAAGCCGCCGCCCTGTTCAATCCCTCCATCGTCCCGCACCCGGACCAGTCCGGGCTTCCTCCCGGCTCGCTCCGATTCGTCCTCAGCCTCCGCGCCACCGGTGAAGGCCACATTTCCTCGGTCACCTTCCGCACCGGATTCCTGGACGTCCGCGGCGACATCACCGTCAGTGAACCCACCCGTTTCAGCCTCGAAGCGGAGCAGGTTCCGAACGCGTCCTACGAGAAAAGCCTCTTCGAGCGGAAACTCCGCGAGCTGGGCCTGGTCGGCGATTTCACGCGCCAGGTGCTTCAGGGGCTGGGCGACTCCTTCACCCTGGAAGAACTCCGCGCCGGCGTCGGCCTCGCCGGCAAAGACCAACAGGCCCGCGACCAGCAAACCGAAGCCATCGCCAGAAAGATCCTCGCCTTGGCCCAGTCAAACTACGAAGTCCAGTTCGATGCGGACTCAAGCCTGTCCGAAAGGGTCCTGTTCCCCGTCACGCCCTCCCAGAGCAACGGCATCGAAGACGCCCGTTTCGTTCGCTTTCAAGACGACGATGGCGCGCACACCTACTACGCCACCTACACCGCCTACGATGGCAAATTAATCCTGCCGCAGTTCATCGAGACGCCTGATTTCCTCCGGTTCCGATTCGTCACCTTGAACGGCCCGGCCGTGCAGAACAAAGGCATGGCCCTCTTCCCCCGCAAAATCCAGGGGCGCTACGTCATGCTCGCCCGGCAGGACTACGAAAATATCTATGTGATGTTCTCGGACCATCTCCATTTCTGGCACGACACCCACCTCGTGCTCAAACCCGCCTTTCCCTGGGAATTCATCCAGTTGGGCAATTGCGGCTCACCCATCGAAACTGAAGCCGGCTGGCTCGTCCTCAGCCACGGCGTCGGTCCCATGCGCAAATACTGCATCGGCGCCTTCCTGCTCGATCTCGACGACCCGACCAAGGTTTTGGGCCGCCTCCCGGAGCCCCTGATTAAGCCCAACGAAACCGAACGCGAAGGTTATGTCCCCAACGTCGTTTATTCCTGCGGCAGCCTTCTGCACGGCCGGCGGCTCATCATCCCCTACGCCATGTCGGACTACGCCACCACTTTCGCCACCCTCTCGCTCGACGAACTCCTGGCCGCCATGGAATAGGCGGGTTCCGGGACCATTTCCGCCTCCGGTTTTTTAAGTTAGTGGGGTGGGGCGAGCACTTCCGCCTTCGCCAAAACAAAAGGCTACGGCGGGACAGGCCGTGCGCGCCGTTGGGCGCAGGCAGGTAGGGCGAGCACTCCCGTGCGCGCCGTTGGGGGTGGGAGATGGGGCGTATGCCACGTTATCGTAGCCGCGGACGTCATACATTCTGGTTAGTCCGCGCCGTTGCCGGATTTGTTTCCCTCCCGTGAAAAATCCGCGTTTAATCCGTGGCTGAATTTCTTTTCCCCATCTGTGTAAATCTGTGCCATCTGTGGCCAGACCCTCTGGCTTCAATCCGCAATCCGCAATCCGCATTCCGCAATCCGAAATGGAAGATTCCGTGTTCAATCAGTGGCCGCCCTCAGCCCTGGCTTACCATTACCTTGAGCGAATCCGTGCTCGGCTTGGCGGCCAGCGCAATTGCCGCCGCGGTCTGGTCCAGCGGAAACTCATGTGTCACCAGCCGGCGCACATCGAGCCGCCGCGAGAAAACCAGGCTCGCCACCTCTGCCTGCAGCAGAAAATCCGACGAATAACTCCCAATCAGATCCTTCTCGTCAACGCAGATCCCCGCGAGGTCAACCGCCGTTTCCGCGCCGCGCCGCGTATGGGCGAAGATGAGGACCTGGCCGCCGCCGCGCACGAGCCCGAGCGCGTCGCGGACGACTTCATCTGACGGCACCGCGACCACTGCCGCATCGAGACCGCGAACGCCCGCCGCTTTCCTGGCTGCGGACTGTGCGGATGCGGCTTTCGATTGGCGGGCCGGGCTTCGGACCTGTATCGTCTCTGTTGCGCCAAACTCGCGGGCGAGCTTGAGGCGCGAGGGCATCCGGTCCGTTGCCAGCACATTCATGCCTCGCAGCGCGAGGAGGCGTGTGAACATCAGGCCAATCGGGCCCTGCCCGGCAACGAGCACCGTATCGCCGCGCAGTAGGGCCAGGCGTTTCACGGCCTTGAGGACGGTATTGACGGGCTCGAGCATGGCTCCTTCCAGGAACGAATTGCGTGTCGGAATTCTCACGACCCCGGGCAGCGCAAAGGGCATTACGCGCACAAACTCGGCATAACCGCCGCCGGCCGGCTCGAACCCGGCGGTGATGCCCGTGCGTTTGTACTGTTCGCACTGGGCGAAGGCGTGGTGCCGGCAGGCGTGGCATTCCTGGCAGGGCACATGATGATGCAGGGCCACGCGTTCGCCGGCCTTGAATTTCCTCACCCGGCTGCCCGTGCGGACGATGACCCCGGCGGTTTCATGGCCGAAAATGCGGGGGGGCGCCGCCGTCCCGTGCTGGATCTTTTTGATGTCCGTCGGGCAGACCCCGCAGGCCGCCACTTTCACCAGCAGCTCATGCGGCCCGATGCGCGGGACGGGAACGGTTTCCAGCCGGAGATCATTCGCGCCGCGGTAGACAACCGCCCGCATGGTTCTTGGAATCGCTAACACGCAAGGACTTTAGCCACAGATTGCACAGATTGCACAGACGAATTTAGCCACAGATTCAGCAAAGAAGGAAAACCTTAGCCACGGATTAAACACGGATTCTTGGATTGCGAATATGACCGTAAACTTGCCAGTATGTATCAAGAGGGAAGGGAGTTCCTCTAGGGATTGTAGAATGAAAAAACGTTAACCACAGACGGAACAGGGTTAAACACAAACAAAGATGGAAAAGATAGACATCCAAAACTTCGAGCTCGAGCACAAGGACATTACGCAGAAGGTAATCGGCGCCGCCTTCGAGGTGTATCGTTTGCTGGGCTATGGCTTTCTCGAGAGGGTCTATCAGAGAGCGTTGCAAGTAGAGCTTGAACGAGTCGGCCTCAAGGTGGAGAACGAACGCAAGATCAAGGTAACCTACAAGGGCGTGGTCGTCGGGGACTATGAGGCGGACCTGTTCGTCGAGGAGAAGGTCATCGTGGAACTGAAAGTGGCGAAGAACTATGTGTCAGAGGACGAACCACAATTGCTCAACGAACTGAAAGCCACTGGCATCAAAGTCGGCCTCTTGATCAACTTCGGCCGGACCAAAGTCGAATTCCAGCGTTTGGTTTTCTAATCCGTGTTTAATCCGTGTTCAATCAGTGGCTAATCCCGTCTGGTTCAATCTGTGGCCAGACCCTCTGGCTTCAATCCGCAATCCGCAATCCGCAATCCGAAATGGAAGATTCCGTCTCCAATCCGTGGCCTGTCCCCCCTCCCCCCATTAACCCCACCACCGCGCACATAACACATTGCACAGCAATAGGTTCCCAATAAACAGCTGTGGCCCGGTAAATGCTCCCTAAAACCGTTCAAAAATATTTCGAAAAACTGTTGACACATCACCGGCACTCTGAGATAGTTTGAACACACACGGTAACATATAACTACACATAAGAAGAAACATGAGAACAAAAGCATTACTCTGTGCTGCACTCCTCGCAGCAGGTCTCGCCACCTCCCAGGCGCAATCAAACGTTTATTCCCTGAACGTTGTCGGTTACATAAACCTCACGGTCACGAACAGTATCTCGTCGACCAAGCTCCAATTCGACTTTTTCTCGAATCCGCTGACCAACTCGGATATGTCAGTGTCCAATACTCTGATCACCGCTGCGCCGGGAACGAAATGCTACGTTTGGAATACCAATAGTAGCGGTTATGACATTTATACCAAGCGCACTACCGTTTGGACTGGTGGCTCGACTTACACCTCGGTAGTTGGATTGCGGCCCGGAATTCCGTTCATGGTTGTCAACCCGTCGTATGTGGCCAACGAGACCATCACGCTGGTGGGCAATGTTCCCCAGGGGACCAAATCGATACCTTACGGCGGGGCATCGTCGCACAACTATATTACGTATCCTTTCCCTATGGGTGGGTTGGTTCAAACCACGCTGGGTCTTCCTGCGGTAAAGGGGGATATTGTTTATCAGTGGAGCGAGCCAAGTCAGGGTTGGGTCATTACTACTCGCCGCACCTCCACTTGGACGGGCGGAACAGGGGAGCCAAACTTAAGCGTTGCGGGTGGCATGATATATTATCCCGGGGCGAATCAGACCGCAGGCAACTGGACCTCAACCTTTAATGTTCAGTAAATTTTAACTTTGCGACAACAAAAATTATAATAACCATCTAATCCAAGTAATACACACAACCAAAACCTAAACATAAACATGAAAAAATACATTGTATCAATAGTGGCGCTGGGGCTCCTTAGCGTGGCTCAGGTGCAGGCTCAAGGCTGGATCGATTTGAACACATACGATTCGAGCTACCAGATTTATCAGGGAACAGATTTGGCGGCAGGTGGGTCTGCTAGCATCGAAGTGTTCGGCGGTGCTACATCTAGCTCCATGTCAGCAATCACTGCGTTCGGCATAGGCACGATATTCCCTGTTGGACAGGGCAGTGCTGGCGATGGCAACTTTGATGCTGGCTACGGTTCCGTGACGGGCGTTGGGGCCTTCACAGGCGGCTACTTCCAAGTCGAAGTGTGGTCCGGGGCTGCGACTTATGCCGCAGCGCTGACAACCCCAGGCGCATGGTTTGGTGAGACGGGCATTTTTACGTCCACGACTGGCGATGCGTCCCTTCCTCCCTCTGTTCCAACAACTGGCACATTGGACATGACGTCTGACATTCATCTGACACAGGTGCCCGAGCCCGCTACGTTCGTGTTGGCTGGCCTCGGTATGGCTGCTCTGTTGGCCCTCCGCCGTCGCAGCTAATATAGCTTAAGTCAGTTTTTTCACGAAAGCCCCGAAAGTAATTTCGGGGCTTTCCTTTTGTACAGGTAGGGCGAGCACTTCCGCCTTCGCGGGGGGGGGCTACGGCGGGACAGGCCGTGCGCGCCGTTGGGGGCGCAGGCAGGTAGGGCGAGCACTCCCGTGCGCGCCGTTGGGGGTGGGTAGATGGGCGTTATGCCACGTTATCGTAGCCGCGGACGTCAGTTTCCGCGCCGCTGCCCGGATTTGTTCCCCTCCCGTTAAGAATCCGTGTTTAATCCGTGAAAATCCGTGGCTAAATCCCCTATTCCCCGTCTGTGCAATCTGTGCAATCTGTGGCTAAAAATCCGTGTTTAATCTTGGGCAGCCGAACTTCGGCTGTTCAATCCGTGGCTGCTATGGGAAGTCGAACTTCGACTCTGTGCAATCTGTGGCTAAAAAATCCTTGTGAAATCCGTGGCCAGGATCCCGCCCCGCCGTCGTGGCTAATCAGAACGGGCGTTGAAACCCCGGCGGCCGCCCCGGAGCCTGTGGCGTCGGTGTGGTTGTGGGTGTCCCCGGAGCATTAACTCCAACGGCCGATTCTTCGCCATCGTCGGCTCCGGGTGCGACATTTCTCGTGGGGTTAAGCATCGTGGGCGGAAGAATCGCGGCCACCGGATCGCCTGCGGCAACTGCGACCGCGTGGTTCGCTTCGATTAGAACCGCAATTTGTTCCGGATCCATTTGTTGCGCCGGTTGCTGCACCGAAGCCGCATTGACGGTTGTGTTGAAAGCAGGCTGGGCGGGTGCGGTCGCGCCATAACTTGCCGGGGCATTTCCTGTGCCGGTCGCACTCTGCGTCGGCGTCCGTAACGTGCGCGGGGGGACGCCTCTTGCGGCGTATGGATTGACTTCCGGTTGTGGCCATGGGGCGGCTCCCACGATGCCGGGTTGCGTCGGGCCGGGGCCGCCTGCTTTGACGCCGTCTTTCTCGAACGTCAGGTTCGTGACCGTGCCGTAATCATCCACCCTGACCATGCCCTCTTTCATATCGACTCCCAGCACTTCGATCTCCCCGTCCCGCTGACCTTCGGCCAGCATCAGCGACGCTTCCGTGGGCGGTTGTCCGGGTTTGACGCCCGGCAGCACCACCTTCATCAGCGCCCGTTTCTTGCCCAGGATGGTTGTGATCCCGGTCAGCGTGATTTTTGGCGGCGGCGGCTTGATGGACGCAGGATCGACCGGGGCTGCGGGCGGTTTCAAGCCAAACAGGTTCCGTTCGACAATGCCCGCGTAGGGATTGTCTCCGGAATCAGCGACGACGGCGCCGACGCTGGCGCAGAGCATGAGCCCGCCTGCCAGGCTCGTCAGCAACTTCACGGTCCGCGTCATAATTCCAGTTCAATATAGCGGTCAAAGAAGCAAACACCAACGCAAAATCAAAGTTGCGCGCTATAACAGCCACAGATTGAACTCCCCCCTCCGCCGCAGGAGCTGGGAGGAGGCTCGTAGCCGCGGACGTCAGTCCGCGCCGCTGTTCCAAGTTTGTTGCCTTCTTCTTTTAGCGCCTTAGCGTCTTTGCGTTAAATTCCTGCTCCGAAAATCCGTGTTTAATCAGTGGCCAAGTCCCATCTGTGAAATCTGTGTAAATCTGTGCAATCTGTGGCAAAAAAATCCGCGTTTAATCTTGGGAGGCCGACCTTCGGCTTCAATCCGTGGCCGAAGAAACACAAGTGCTGCTTTTGGGACCCAAAGAAGACTGCGAACCCAAGCTGAGAATATTGGCAATGTAGAACATAGACGAACAAGAATGAACATAAACGAACAGAAATGTTGGATTTGTGACGGATTTTGGAGTGGCTGTTCAGGCTGAGCAACAAGTGCGGGCGGTGCGTCGCTGGTCGCGAAGCGGTCGGGTGAGCGATGCGGTTGACGGCTTATGTCGGCAGCCGAGAGTGGTCGGAATTGGTGGGCGCGCTTGGGGTATTCCCATACAAGCTGTAGTTATATTTTCTCCAAACCCGTGGGCGTTCCGGCTTTGTCTTAAGCAATTTATATAAGCGAGGCGCGTATTTTCGTGGCGGCAGGCATCTTGCCTGCCGTAGCCGGCGGCATCCTTGTTGCCCAACCAGAAACCGAACGAATACGCATACCCTTGCGTAAATAATAACGATTAATATTCCCCAATGATGCCAATTCAAAACCGCCACATCATTCGTGGGCATGCTTCAGGGTCGCGAAGCGGTGACGCGGTCGAATCCCTGGGTGTGAGTGGCTTCGGCGATGGTGCCGCCCCACGCCGCGACGCCTATGTTGTCACCTTTGTCACCTTTCCGGGACCGATCCATAATTCAACGGCCCTTCATGTCTCCTGAATGCCGGAAATATTAAAATTGCATTCCTCGAGCCAAAATGGCAAATGAAGGCATGGCTAAAACATCAAAAAAGGCAAAACGAACCCCGAGTGCAGCATTCATGAAGCCGGTTACCCCGGACGAAAAGCTCGCCAAAGTTGTCGGTGAAAAACCGCTTCCACGGACCGAGTTGACGAAGAAGCTGTGGGCCTACATCCGCAAGCAAGGGTTGCAGGATTCAAAAAAACGGACCTTCATCAATGCTGACGAAAATATGAAAGCCGTGTTCAACGGCAAAAAGCAGGTCAGCATGTTTGAGATGACCAAGCTGGTCTCCAAGCATCTGAAGAAGTAACGGCTGCGGTGGGGGTTAGCCGCCTCTCCCCTTTTCTCTTCTCCTCCCACTTCGGAGGAGAGGGGAATATAATTTCCGCGATAGGCAATCCGGGGTGCCCCGAATGTTTTCGGGGTTGCTTTGGGTTGTTTTTTTGTACCGTCAGCACAGGGTGCTGGTTTCTTGGTTGGGCCGCGTCAGCGGATTCCGCTTTTTCTTTCCCCATGCTGACCTGCACGCGCCAAACGTGTGCGATACCCGGGAAGTTTAAATCCAGAAGGAACCTGCCAACTGGATGAATGTATATCCGCACGCGGTGAGGAACATCCGATAATGGAAACTGAACAACGTGGAGCGCTTCGTGGTTCTGTTGCGTGCGCAATGATTCGGAGAGTGGCGCGCGAACTGATGTTTCTTCGATCAAGGCCAGAGGCGTGTTGAGTTTCGCGAAGCGGTGGGCGAATGATACGGATGGCGACTAGTTTTGCCATCCGGGAGCGGTGGGGTTGGTAAGACTTTTAACTGCGGATTGCCCGCGCGTAGTCAGACGGTCTCTTGGAGACTGTTTTTCACCTTGCCGTGCGGTGGGCGTGGAATCAAGATGCCGACATCCAATCAGAAAATGAGCACGCGCTTCTCAGCCTCCCTTGCCGCCGCTTTCAGTTTGTTTTCGCTGTTTTTGGCCCCGGCGGGCGCGGCGGATGACACGCCGATCATGCCGTTGTCGGAGATCAAGCCGGGGATGCTGGGGGAGTGGCACACGACGGTTTCCGGCAGCCGGGTGGATAGCTTTCCGATGCAGGTGGTGGGCATCGCGGAAAACTTCATCGGCCCGCAACGGCCCGTCATTATCTGCCAGGCGCTCGACGCAACAAACAAGCTGACCGGTCCGGTCGCGGGCATGAGCGGCAGCCCGGTGTTCATTGACGGCAAACTCATCGGCGCTTATGCGTATGGTTTCACCTGGCCGAAGGACCAGGCGTTGATCGGCGTGACGCCCATCGAGTCAATGCTTAAGGTGGAAAACAATTATCCGCCCACTGCACGCGAGGCGGGACCGGACAGGATGGCGCGCACGGAGGTCGGCGCGGACCCGCAATGGCTGGCGGCCCCGGCTGGCGAGGCGGCCGGCCTGCCGGCATTGGCCGCGCTGCAAACGGCCATGAAGCCGCTGCCGACGCCGCTGTTCGTCTCCGGGGTTTCGGAACGGACGCTCCGGAAATTTTCCTCGCAGCTGACCGCGCTGGGTCTTGACGTGATGCAGGCGCCGTCCGGCCGGGCTTCGCATGACATTGATAACGATCCGAAAGCGGGCCAACCGCTGGCCGGCGTGTTGATGAGCGGCGATTTCAATTTCGCCGGCACCGGCACGGTCACGTGGCGGCAAGGCAACCGCATCCTGGCCTTTGGCCATCCCTTCCTGCAGAGCGGGCCGACAGAAATGCCAATGGCTGCGGCGGAGATTATCGCCGTGGTGCAGTCCGTCGCGCGGTCATTCAAGCTATCGAATACCGGCCCGATTATCGGCACGATTTATCAGGACCGGCTGACGGCGATCGCCGGCGAAATTGGCCGCAAGCCGCACACCACGCATTTTGAGGCGCATCTGGAGGCGCCGGGGGGTAAGACGCGGTTCTTCCAGGGCGAATTGTTCCAGAACCAAAAACTGTCGCCGATCATCCTGGCGATGTCGCTGCTGGAATCCATTCACTCGACGATGGAATCGGCGGACGAGCAGACGATTTACCTGAACACGACGATGGAAGTCGCCGGACATGAACCGGTCAAGCTGGCGGACGTGGCGGGCAACGAGAACGCGGGCTTTTCCCTCGCCATGAATCAGCTCATGATTTACGCATCGCTGCTCAACAATCCATGCGAATTTCCGAACGTGAAGTCGCTGACGTTCGGCGTGCGCATGGCGGACGGTTGGAAATCGTCCCGGCTGGATTCGCTGGAAATGGATCGCGATGCGGCCAAACCGGGCGAGACGCTCAATGCGGTGATCGGCCTGCGCAATTATCGTGGCGAGGCGTCCACGGTTACGGTCCCGGTGCCTATCCCGGCGGATTTGCGGGTGGCGGAGGTGCAACTTTTCGCCGGCGATGCCGATGCGGCGTTGCGGATGGACGAACCGCCGCGCGTGCCACCGCAAACGCTGGGGCAGGTGCTCGATCGCATCCGGCAGCGGCGCTCGCATCAAAACGTCTGCGTCAAGCTGCTGCAAAGCGCGTCCGGCCTTTCTGTGGAGGGAAAGAATCTTCCCGACCTGCCGCCGTCGGTGGCGGCGCAGTTTGCGTCGCCCAACTCCAACACCGAGAAGGCGACGCTCAACCGGATCACACTTTGGGAAACGAATTTCCCTGTGGCGGGAACTTTCAGCGGACAAATAACCTTACCAGTGAGGATTAAATGAAACGAAGCTGTATGAATTGGCTTTTGGGAGCGGCGCTGGCGTTGAGTTTCGCGCCCGCGGTAACCGCGGTGAACACGGACAAGGCGGACTACGACACGTTTGCCGAGTTCAACCAGGGGGAGTTCGACAACGTCTCGCTGACCAGTGATGGCCACCTGGAACTCGCGCCGGCTATTACGAATGCAGTTGGCGCCACCGACCCGATCATTTGGGCGGCGGTGCAGGACACGAACGGCAATGTGTTTTTCGGCACCGGAAACCAGGGCAAAATTTACAAGCTCACGCCTAGAGGCGAACTTTCAACTTTCTTCGCGCCGAACGAGATGATGGTCCACGCGCTGGCCATTGACGGCAAGGGACGGCTCTATGCCGCGACATCGCCGAACGGCCGGGTGTATCGCCTCGAGGCCGACGGCCGCGCCGAGGTTTTTTGTAATCCGGGCGAGACTTACGTCTGGGCGATGACCTTTGGCAAGGACGGGGCGCTTTATCTCGCCACGGGCAACCGCGGAAAAATTTTGCGCGTGGCGTCGACGAATGCCGCGCCCGCCCAGGCCGAAACCTATTTTGAAACCGAAGAAACTCACATCACCGCGCTGGCGTGGGACAGGGGCGGCAGACTGCTCGCCGGCACCAGCCCGCACGGGTATCTCTACCGGGTTGACAAGACCAATCACGGCTTCGTGCTGTTCAATTCTGGCGACAAGGAAATCAAGCAGATTGCCGTCGCAACCAACGGAGCGATTTACGCCTCCACGTTTGTCGAGACTGGCCGGCTGGAATCGCCGTCGGGTTCGAGTTCGCCCGCCTTCACTATTTCCGGCGCGGGCGGCGGCACCTTTGACACCACCGCCAAGGCCAGTCCATCTGCCAATACACCACCGCCTCCACCCGCGGGAATGGATGACGGGCCATCAACCAATTTTGCGGCAATGATGGCCAGCGGCGCGTTCGGCCAGCCCGGCGGCACAGGCACGGGAGGCACTTCAAAAGGGGCAATTTACCGCGTGGACACGAATGGCTTCCACGAAAAGTATTGGAGTGCGCCCGATGAGGCGATTTACTCGATGATTTTGTTGCCGGACGGCGGCCTGCTCGCGGGGACGGGCGACAAAGGGCGGGTTTATTCCATTGCCGATGCAAACCACTGGAAACTGCTGCAAAAAACCAGCGATGGCGCGCAGGTGTCCGCGCTGCTGGCGGATGCGGGCAAAGCGAAACAATACTTTGCAGCGACCAGCCATCCGGGAAAACTTTACCGGCTCGACTTCGCGCTGGCGACCAACGGCACCTACACATCCAGGGCCTTTGACGCGAAACAGAAAAGTCTTTGGGGCAGGATTCATCCCGCCGGCGAAGCGCCCGCCGGCACAACACTGGAATTTTCCACGCGCTCCGGCAACACGGACAAACCGGAAAAGACCTGGAGCGACTGGTCTGAAGCTAAACCATTGAGTTCGGAAATCACCGTCGCCAGTCCGCCCGCCCGGTATTTGCAGTACCGCGTGCAATTCAAACGCGAAGCCAAATCCGCAGTCGCCACGGCACAGGTGCGGCGCGTGGAGTTTTATTATCAGAATGAGAATGCCGTGCCGGTCGTTTCGCGCGTCAAGGTCTTCGCCAAAGGATTTGGCGTCGCCAAAATGCCCATGCCACCGATGGACACACCGGTCAATCTGGATCAACTTTTGAGCGGCGGCACGATGGCCAGCCCCATGATGGGGATGCACCCGCCGTTGAGAACGACCCGCAGCTCCGGCCTCTGCACGGTGGTTTGGGTGGCCAGCGATCCTAACCAGGATCTATTGACCTATTCCGTGGGGATCCGCGCCGAATCTGAAACGCAATGGACGACGCTGGTGGACAAAACGGACGACACATTCTTTTCCTTCGGCAGCACCGGATTCCGCGAAGGACGCTATTTTGTGAAAGTGACCGCGTCGGACGAACGTTCCAATACGCCCGGAACCGCCCGAAAAGCGGAAGAGACCAGCGAGGCATTTCTGATTGATAATACGCCGCCGGCGCTGACAGTCAGAAAACAGGACGTGGACAAGGATCATGCTCGCTTCGTGGTGGATGCGGCGGACAGCGCGAGCGTGATTAGCTCCGCCGCGTATTCGCTCGACGGCAAAGACGACGTGGCGCTGCGCCCGGACGGATTGATTTTCGACTCGACCAACGAAACGTTCACCATCGAATTGACCGGCTTGAGCAAAGGGACGCACAGCCTGCTGCTGCGCGCGCAGGACGAGGCAAAAAACACGGCGGTGCTAAAGCTGAACTTTGAATCGCAGTAAGACTTTCAGCCGTTAATCGGCCAATTTTAAGCCTGCCTCCAGTGCTTTGGTGCGTCGGTTGTAGGCCATGAAGTAGAGCACAGGCACGGCCATGCGGCTGATGAGGAGCGAGGCGATCTCGCCGGCCATGAGGGATATGGCGAGGCCCTGGAAGATGGGGTCTGCCAGAATCACGCTGGCGCCCACCACCACAGCCAAAGCGGTCAAAAGCATCGGGCGGAAACGGACTGCACCCGCATCGACGACGGCTTGATCGAGCGGCATGCCTTCCGCCAGGCGCTGCTCAATAAAGTCCACCAGGATGATCGAATTGCGCACTACGATGCCTGCGCCGACCATGAAGCCAATCATCGACGTGGCGGTGAAGAAAGCGCCCATAAGGCCATGGGCCGGAAGGATGCCGACCAGCGAGAAGGGAATGGCGGCCATGACGACAAGTGGCGTAAGGAACGAACGGAACCAGCCCACCATGAGGATGAAAATCAGCACCAGCACCGCGGCGAAGGCCGTGCCGAGGTCGCGAAAGACCTCAATCGTGATGTGCCATTCGCCGTCCCATTTGATGGAGGGTTTGTCATCGGTGAACGGTTGGACGGCGTTGAGCACTTTCAGCGTTGCGCCCGAGCCCCCGAAGTCCCGCGCGTCGAGCTTCTTCAACGCTTTGTTCATGTTCAGGATCGCATAAACCGGACTTTCCACGACACCGGCCACGTCGCCGATGACGTAGGTTACCGGCATCAGGTTTTTGTGATAGATGCTCTTGTCCACGATGGTTTGCTCCACCTTCACCAGTTCGCGCAACGGCACGAGCGGCGCGGCGGGATGGGCAGTCGAGCGGACTCGCAGGGCCAGCAATTCATCCGTTGTAGTGCGGCTGGCGCGCGGAAGCTGGAGCAGAATGTCCACGTCCTCCTTTTCGCGCGGCACGTGCAACAGGTCCACGGCCTGGCCGCCGACAGCCATGCGCAACGTATCGGCAATGGATTCCGCGTCGATACCGTTCAATGCAGCTTTCTCCTTATCCACCACGAATCGCGCTTCGGGCTGGTCCGCCTCGATATACCAGTCGGTATCCACGACACCGGGAGTGTTCTTGAAAATGCCGATGACCTTGTTAGCCAGCTTCAGCCGACTCTGCTCAGTTGGCCCATAAATCTCGGCGACGAGCGTTTGCAGCACTGGTGGGCCGGGGGGCACTTCGGCCACGGCAACACGCGCACCGTATTTCGCCGCGATCTCCGCGACACGCGGGCGAACGCGCCTGGCGATGTCGTGGCTCTGGGCTTTACGCTCACCTTTTGGCACCAGGTTGATTTGCACGTCGGCGATGTTGGCGCCGCGCCGCATGAAATAATGCCGCACGAGGCCATTGAAGTTGAAGGGCGAAGCTACGCCCGCGTAAACCTGATAGTCTGTCACTTCCGGCTCGACGCGCACGGCTTGGGCTATTTCGCGCGCACACTGAGCGGTGGTTTCGAGGGCGCTGCCTTCCGGCATGTTCAGGATGATCTGGAACTCGCTCTTGTTGTCGAACGGCAGCATCTTGACCTTGACCCAACCGATCCCCATCAACGCCATGGCCCCAAGAAGCAACCCGACGATGCTCGCGAGGAAAACATAACGCCATTTCCAGTACGCAATCATCGGCCCCATGACGCGGCGATAAATGCGGGTGAAGAAATCTTCCTCGTGTTCGAAATGTGAGTGCGGCTTGCCATTCCCGGTCGCGAAGGCGGCACCGTCGGTGAGGGAGGAGTACTTTTTACCCCAGCGCAGGATGCGAATGGAGGCCCACGGCGTAACGATGAAAGCAATCGCCAGCGAGAAGAACATTGCCGCACCCGAGCCAACAGGGATGGGCCGCATGTAAGGCCCCATAAGTCCGCCCACAAAGCCCATGGGCAGCACCGCTGCGATGACCGCAAATGTCGCGAGGATCGTGGGGTTCCCGACTTCGTTCACCGCTTCGACGGCGATGGCGGACCAGTTCCGTCCTTTGTTGTGCGGCAAGTGAAAGTGGCGGACGATGTTTTCGACGACGACAATGGCGTCGTCCACGAGTATGCCGATGGAAAAGATCAGGGCGAAGAGGGTGATGCGGTTAAGCGTGTAGCCGTAGAGGTAGAAGACCAGCAGCGTCAACGCGAGCGTGGACGGAATGGCGATGGCGACGATGCACGACTCCCGCCAGCCCAGAGCCAGCAGAATCAGCAGTGACACGCCGACCACCGCGATCCCCATGTGCAGCAGAAGCTCGTCGGATTTGGCCTCCGCGGTCTCGCCGTAATTCCGCGTGATGGAAATTTGGACATCATCCGGAATGGTTCTTCCCTTGAGCGCAGCAATCTTCTTCAAAACCTGACGGGCCACCGAAATGGCGTTTGCGCCGGGCCGCTTGGCGATGCTCAGGGTAACCGCCGGCTGTTCGCCAATCGTTGCCGAATGCGTTGAGCCGCTGCCGAAGAAGACGTATTGCGAAGGTTCCTGCGCGCCGTCTTCGATGTCGGCGACCTCGCGCAGATAGACTGGCTTGCCGCCATATACACCGACGACAACGCTGCCGACATCCTGCGCGGTGGAAAGAAAGCCGCCTGTCTCGACGATGGTTTCACGATTGTTGCTGGTGATTCCACCAGCGACGCTTTGGCGGTTGGCTTGGGTCAGCATCGGGACAAGTTCCGCCGAGGTGAGATTGCGGGAGGCGAGGCGCGTCGGATCAAACAGCACGCGCAATTGCCGTTTCGCGCCGCCGATAATGGTGGTTTCGGCGACAAGCGGAACCTGCTTCACCGCGTCATCCACCTGCGCCACAAGCCGGCGGAGAGTCAAGTGATCGTAGTGCTCGCCATGAAATGTCAGAGCCAGGATCGGGACATCATCAATAGACTTGGGCTTGATGAGGGGTGACGAAACTCCGCGCGGGATGCGGTCAAAGTTGGATTGCAGTTTCTGGTTGAGCTTCACCAGGCTTTTTTCGACATCCTCTCCGACTTTGAAACGGACGATGGCCAGACTCTCGCCCGGTCGCGAAGTGGAATAGATGTATTCAACGCCGGGAATCTCCCAAAGGAGTTTTTCCAT
This sequence comes from uncultured Verrucomicrobiota bacterium, assembly GCA_903873945.1. GTDB lineage: Bacteria > Verrucomicrobiota > Verrucomicrobiia > Limisphaerales > UBA8199 > CAIQQM01. The sequence continues at coordinate 5,659 of CAIQQM010000005.1, read as the reverse complement.
CGGGCGGGTCGCACGCTCCTCGACTTCCTTCGCATTGAAGCCCGGCATGGAAACGAGCACGTCAATCATCGGGACTTTGATTTGCGGCTCTTCCTCGCGTGGCAGCATGATGATCGCCGCCACGCCAAGCAATACGGACGTGATGACGATGAGCGGCGTCAGCTTGGAATCAATGAACGCGCGTGCGATGCGTCCGGCGATGCCGACCTGACTGGCTGGTTTTGAAGCCGGCGAAGGAATCACCTGACCTCCACCGGTTGGCCATCAGTTAACTGGTCCGCGCCGCTGATGACAACGGCATTGCCGGCATTGAGGCCGGAAAGAATTTCAATCTCGTCGCCGACGCGCTTGCCGGTCTTCACCAGGCGCAACTGTGCGTGCTGATTACTGACAGAAAAAACAATCTCCAGTTGGCCCCGTTGCACCACCGCCGCTACTGGCGCGCGCACAGAACTGCTTTGTCCGATGGGCACAGCCAGCCGCCCGAACTGTCCCGGCATCAATCCCGCCGTCTGCGGGAGGACCAGTTTAACCCGAAAGGTGCGGCTCAAGGGATCGGCTGCAGGAGCGATCTCCCTCACGACGCCTTCGAATTGGCTGTTCGCGGCATCAACGCGAATACCCAGCTGGGAATCCCGCTGGATGTGCGAGGCAATGGCTTCCGGCACGTCCGCTTCCATCTGGAGTGAGGATGGATCCTCGATGTCAACCAGCGGCTTGCCGGGCGCGGCAAGATCGCCCACGTCGGCCCACTTTTTCGTCACGACGCCGTCGAAGGGGGCGACAATTTCCACGTAACTCATCATCGCTTTTGCTTCCGCTACCGCGCCTTTGGCCACGAGGTATTTCGATTGAGCGGCATCATATTCTGCCCGTGTGACAGCCTGCTGCTCGAACAATGTCGAGGCACGTTTCCAGTCGCGCTCTGTTTGTTGCAATGAAGCTTCAGCCTGGTCGAGGCGGGCATTGATTTCAGCCGCGTCGAGGCAGGCGACCAGTTCGCCGGCTTTGACACGCTGTCCCAAGACCACAGGCAACTTGTCAATACGCCCGCTTAGCTTCGCTTCGAGGGTGGCATGGAGTTTGGCCTGCACCGTGCCAACGACTTCCTCGGTCACTTTTCGAGATTTGTTCTCGACGGTCTGCACGCGAACTTTGGCAGTCGGGAGGCTGGCTGGGTTTTCCTTTGCGTTCTCGTGCTTCGAACCACAGCCGACGAGCATGAAGGCGACGGCAACAGTAGAAAGAAGAGCAACAGTTCCTGGAAAGAATCCTTTCATATCATTTGGCCGGGGGCTAGTTATCGAGTTGGGGCAAAGCCAAAGCCTTGCGCAGCGCGGCGACCGCGATGCGCTGGTCAGACTCAGCCTCAGCGCGGCGAACGCGGGCAGCGACGAGCGCCGCTTCGGAATCAATCAACTGCGTCGAAAGGGCAAGCCCCTGCTCGAAGCGGTTACGGGTCAGACTTGCGCTTTCCGCGGCCTGCTCCACTGTTTTGCTGCTCACCGCCAGACGCTCGGCAGCCGCGTTGAGGTTGAGCCGGGCTTGCTCGACTTCCAGATCAAGCGCCAGCCGCAGCTTGCGCTGTTCTTCGCGGGCAGATTCGAGATTGGCCTGGGCCTCACGAACTTTAGCGCGAGTCGAAAAGCCGTCCCATAAATCCCATTGCGCCATGACGCCCGCCGTGTAGCTCTTGCCATCACCACCAGTGACCCAGCCGTAATCGTAATCAAGGCTGCCAAAAGCGCTCACCCGCGGTTGGTAGCCGCTTCTCGAGCCCCGCACTTGCGCTTGCGCGGCGCTTTCGCGCTCGCGGGCGGCGGCTAGCTCCGGTCGTTGCGTGAAATTACCCGAGTTCGGCGCGCTGACGACGGGCGCGGTGTCGGCCACGGTAAACACGCCTTCTTCGATGCCCAGCAAGTTGCGCAGCGCGCGCTCGGCCAGAGTGTTTGCGTTGCGGGCGCGAACAAGGTCCTCCTGCGCTTGCGCCAGGCGCACTTCAATGTCCAACACGTCGGACTTCAACAGGGTGCCACCCTCCAGACGTTTATGGGCGATGACGCAGTTGGTTTCAATGGAGTTGACCGCGGCCGCAGCGGCTTGAATAAACTGCCGCGTTTTCAGCACGGTGTAAAACGCGCGCGACACTTCGTAGCCCAGCGCGTTGCGGACCGCTCCACTCTCCTGCCTGGCGGCTTCGGTGTTCGCCTTGGCAGCTTGCCGCCCCGCGACATTCCGTCCGCCGGCGTACAGCGGGACGGTGACAATGCCCCGCGCGTTGAGGTTGTCCACATCGGGAACGTCGTTGAAGTTGAGACCGGAGCTCGGATAGGCTCGCTGGTTGAGGATGTCACCGAAAACCATCATCGGATTATCGGTGCGAGTATAGCTGGACAGCGCTTGCAGCCGTGGCCAGAAGGCGGAGTTGGCTTGCTCCAGTCCGGCCTGAGCGGCGGCGATGCGCTGCTGGGCGATGCGCGCGTCGGGGTTGTGGGCGAACGCATAATCCAGGGAGCGCTCCAGTGTCCACGGTTCGGCCGCGTTCGCCGCCAGCGAAAATGCCAGCAACAGCCCGCCAAGTCCCAGTTGCTTCCTCATTTTTCGCAGCAGGAGCTACCCGAGTTATCGCTTTCGCAGCAACACCCGCCCACTCCGAACTTTTTGAGAATGATCTCCAACGGACAAAAGTTCGTGAAGGACGATTGAAGCAGGTTGAGGCCGACAAACGCGGTAAACCAAAGCCAGTACTGGCTGTGGTAGTGCGCAAGCACGAGGCTGAGGAGGATGAACGAGCCGGCAAACCGGCGGATGAGCATATGCGTTTTCATAATAGAGTGTTCGGTGGATTGAGTTTAGTGAAAGCTGCCCGCTACCAGCGCCCCGACGACCATGCCGTAGAGCGTGCTAATGAAGGGGTTGCTCGTCAAGGGGCAAGTCCCGGTTGAACATCCGACAAATTTGTAATAAGCGAAACCCAAACCGCCGCCGACAATAACTCCAATAATAATGCGCAGAATCATGGTGCGTCGCATATTTAAGCTGTGACTGCCGCGTTAGCCGCTTTGTCCAGCCAGGCTTTGAGCTGGCGTGGGCCGGGAAATCCCACAACCCGATCCAGGGTTTCGCCGCCGCGAAACAGGATCAGCGTGGGCACGCCGGTGACTCCGTAACGGCCAGCCAGATCCGGAGCGTGGTCCACGTTCGCCTTGGCGAACTTCAGCCGGCCTGCGAAGTCACCGGCAAATTGTTCGAGCAACGGAGCGAGCATCTTGCACGGTCCGCACCACGGCGCATAGAAATCCACAACCACCGGAACGGCCGCTTGAATAACTTCCATTTCAAAATTGTCTTCGGTCAGCTCAACCATGTTGTTCATAGCTTCCATGTTCTTTGTCGTTCCCATTACCGAGCCACAAACCTCAAAAAGGTTACAAGCTGACTTCCTGTGCGCCCGTTACGAACTCGGAATATTCAACGGAGCCAATCATCAGGGCGATAATCGATCCGCCGCTGCCCAGCAACCCTAGCGAAAGACTGATAGGCGCGGCCAAGGTTAGAGTGAAGCTGGGGTCAGTATATCCATTGCATGAATCGCCGCACATGCAGCTCATAGCGTGTATAATCCAGAAACTGCTGCCGCCAGACGCGCGACATTCAGTCCCTGGGACAGAAAACACGGGACACACTTAAGGGCGCTGTTCATGCTTTAATCCAAGCACGAAAAGCTATCTGGCTCAGTGCGCCGCCTCTGTTTGGCCTTGCTGGCCGCAGCCATGGTCGTGCCCATGGTGGCCGTGGTGGTGTGCGCATCCCTCGGGAGCCTGGACCATCTGTCCGGCCAAATAAGCTGCAACCAGGGCTTCCACTGGCGCGTCGGGCTGTCCGGCCCGCACCTGGATGCCGTGCTGGACAAAAATGTCGAGGGCGCGGCGGCCGATCCCGCCGACGATGACCACTTCAACCCCCAACTCGCGGAGCCAGCGCGGAAACGCTCCCGGCTGATGCTCAGGCGCCGGCAGAGTTTCAGTGCGCAGGGTGGTTTTGGTGTTGGGGTCCACTTCAATGATCGCAAACTGGCTGCTGCCGCCGAAATGCGAATTCAGACGACCGTTCTCAATAGGAATAGCAATTTTCATAATTCTGTAATCTGTCCGTTAAATTGATAAACACTGGTTGGTTAACCCCAAGGCCAGCCCGCTACGGCGCCCAGTCCCCAGCAAGGGATTCCCCAGGACGCTCGCCGCCAACCAGCCCAGCCCATGGATCTCTGCCGGCGCCGATGATGCCGTTTGCCGGCCCAGCCGCTTATGCCTCGCCATCCGGGCATGAAACCAATCCAATCGACGTGTTTAACATCCATCCAGAAACCAGCCCTTCGGCTGGCTCGCATGCCCTTGCCCATAAGCCCCATTCGATTTCTAAGTGGCATAGCTGATCTCCTTTCTCTTATCTCATTTTTGAGTGGCAGGGGGGACCTGAGCGGCTGGAATTGGAATCCTTTCGGCACCGGGCACCCCACCGCTCAGCCTCCCGACGCCGGCCGCAGCAGCCGGGCATTGCGAACTCCGGCTGACCTAGGGCCCCCCGGCGATAGGCGGCGATTACTGAGTCAAGTCTGCCACAGATTTGTGGCAAAACGCGTATGCCCGCCTGCTCCAAAGCAAGTTGCAACCCTTGCGAGATCGCCCCGCAAACCAGCACCTGGATGCCCAATTCACCGAGGCTGCGCACGATCCCGTCCGGCTGTTTCTCAAAAAGTACGATGTCCTTGCGTTCCAGTTCGGTTTCGCCTTTGAGGCGAACCAGTAGCAGCCGGGCCGCCACGTCGAACACGGGCGACACACGGCCCTGACAATTGGGAACCGCAATCAGCACGCTGGCCGTAACGCGAGTTTCATGCCAGCCGTGAATTATCCGGCAAATGAGGCGAGTTTCCCTTGAAATCAGGGTGAATTTTTAATTAGCGAACCGGCTGGATTGGGCTCGAGGAGTTGCAAAATGCAACTGTCAGCTGTGGCACCCGTCGCAACTTGCGAGCCTGGCTCTCTGTGTTCAGCGCAAGCCGATTCGCGGAGTGCGGCCATGTAGCGGCAGATTCACGCCGGGCAGGCCTTACTCAAGGTGCCTGCTTCGGCGGGTCCTCAGAATCCGGGTTAGCGGAGGCCAACCGCTCTTTTGCTTGCTGGATCATCTCCACGAGGCTCAGCATTTTTGAGGGAGGGGGAGATGCGCTGGCGCCTTCAACCTGGGTCATGGTTTCCGCCGGCAGATTCGCCTGCAGGAAGGCGCGCACGTCGAACTGTTCCCACCAGCAGTCCAGAATCAGGCGGCAGGGCTTGCGGCCCGCTTCCTGCCGGCAATAACCGAAAGTCAGCTCGTGGCCGAGGCGGGGGCAACGCGGAAGGACATCCTGGTCGTGTTCGTTTAACATTGATGTGGTTTGGATTCAGGGAGTTCAAAACGGCTGTCCGCCATGACCGGCTGGAGGCCTTTACCCTCCAGCCATCCGGCACGGCAACCTCCGAAACAGTCAAAAGCGGGCACATAAGGCTTAATGTCCAGCAAGGGAGTTTCGTCCAGGATGTCCAGCTCGCTTATACGAAGCCGGTTATCTTCAACGCTCAACAGTCGCACGCAGGACAGGCCGATTGCATTGGGG
>CAIQQM010000004.1 GCA_903873945.1 uncultured Verrucomicrobiota bacterium | reverse complement strand
TGATCTTTCTTCGAAAACGTGGACAGGTAAAGCGGAGTGCTTGGTTAATGTTTAACTGAACTGGTTTTCAAAATCCACAGGAGATTGATAATCCAAGGCGCTGTGGAACCGCCGTGTATTATAGAAGCCCTCGATATAAACGAAGACTTGCTGTTTTGCTTGCGCCTTTGTGGCGGGGATGCCGTCCTCAAACGCTTCTGTTTTGAGGGTGGCGAAAAACGATTCGGCCATGGCGTTGTCATAACAGTTGCCTTTGCGGCTCATGCTGGCCGTGATTTTATAATTGGCCAGTAGCGCCCTGCAGGCGCTACTGGCATATTGAACACCCCGATCCGAATGGTGCAGGAGCCCTGGAGCTGGACCACGGCGTTGCCGGGCCAGTTTCAGGGTTTCTGTTACCATAAATGTTTCCAAGGAGTCGTCCGTGCACCAACCCACTATTTTGCGGCTGCAGGCATCCAGCGTCATGGCCAAATACAGCCAACCTTCTTGCGTCGGCAGATAGGTGATGTCGCTAACCCAGACCTGGTTGGGAAGTGCTGGCGCGGGCACTTTAGCCAGCCAGTTTTCCGCGATGGCAAAGCCATGGTTGCTTTGGGTGGTGCGGGGTCGAAACCGGCGTTTCTGACGCGCCCGCAGGCCGGCCTGGCGCATGAGCCGGGCCACGCGGTTTTTGCCGCAAGGATGTCCCTGACGCCGCAGCGCCACCTGCAATCGGGGGCTGCCATAACTTTTACGGCTGGCCTCAAATTCCTGACGGAGGAGCGGCAGGAGCTTTTGATCCTGCTGGCAGCGGTGCCGTTCCGGCTTGTGGCGGTGGGCGTAATATCCAGCGCGGGAAACGTCCAGCGTCTGACAGAGCAGCTTGATGGGTTCGGCGGTTTGCATGGCCATCTGCTCGATCAATTCGAATCGCCGAGCAGACCGGGCTGCTCCGAGCAGATGGCCAAGGCTTTTTTTAGGATTTCACGCTGCCGTTGGGTATAGGCCAGTTCGCGGCGCAGGCGCTGGTTTTCGCGTTCCAGCTCGCTGGGCTTACCAGTCGTGGCAACTGGCCCGGTCTCCGACGGGGATGCTTGCTGGTGCCGCCAGGCACGCAGGGTGTCGACACTGACACCCAAATCACGAGCAACGTCGCGATAGGGTTTCCCGCTGGTCTGGGCCAGTTCCACCGCCTGTTGGCGAAAGGTGGCATCATAGGGCTTGTGTGTTCGTGGCATAGATCTTCGCTTTCTTTTCTACCACTCCTCTCGCGTGTCTGCAAAATCGAAGAAGCCTCAGACTTACAACCGACTTACAACCTGCTGCGGATGGCGCGGCTCGCGGCGGCCTGAAACGCAGCCCAAGACCGGGCAAAACGCCCAGTGCGCGCGTAACGCGCGGTGTTCCGCGAATCCGATGGCCGGATTCCGGCCCCACTGAGGCCAGCGGTTGCCGCCGCTCCGATGCGGGATTTTGAATATTTCACCCATGAAAAATTGCACGACTGAAAATTCACCCGTATTTCAACATCCTGCTAGCGGGCAACTTGACTCCAGCCCTTGCAGCTTCCCGTCGGTAAAAGAGTTTTTCAGGAGCGACGGGGTAGGCGTATAGCCCGAAAGAACTATAGGTGGACCACCCCGGAAGTGCTAAATTCATTTGCAATAACCTTTGAGCACGCAGATGAAATCAAAACAAAACTGATTGTCATGAAATTTTTTGCGGATCACGCGAAAACCGAACAAAATCAAAAATGAATATGAAAATGAATGGCATCGCCGGCCTTCCTCCCCGTGGCAAGAGGATGGGCTTCACCCTCATCGAACTGCTGGTGGTCATCGCCATCGTCGTCCTGCTGGTCTCGATCCTGTCGCCTGTTCTCGGCCGTGCCAAGTACCTTACCCGCCTGGCCACATGCTCCTCCAACATTCGGCAGATCGGCAACGGCG
>CAIQQM010000003.1 GCA_903873945.1 uncultured Verrucomicrobiota bacterium | reverse complement strand
GAGCCGCAGCATCCCCATCGTTTACATCCCCTGGGATGGGACGGTGATGAGCCAGGTGACGGACGAGCACTTCGACATCCTCAATCAGGAGTACGAAACCGCGCAGTGGCTGTTTCAGTTCAACCCGCGCTCCCTTGAATCCTTCGAGCAGGCGTGGAAGCATTTCCAGCTTTACCTGGAGGTCCTCCAAGCGGTGGAGGATGTCCTGGACGGCCTGCTCGGCGCCGCCGAACCGCGTCCGGCAACCATCGGCATTCCGAAGGAGGAGCCCAGCGAACTGAGCGCGACGAACGCACTGCTGCTCTACAGCGGCGGGAGCGGCAGCAGCAGAGCCATCGTCACCACGCACGCCATCGCCAAGGCGCCTGGGCGTTACGTGCTCTTGCCCGGCAAACCGGCCAGCGCCGCTGCCTTGTACCAGTTGCTGACCCGGTTTAATCCCAACATCGCCCATCAGGGGCTGCTGCCGTGGAACCTCCTGCGGCACACGCCCAGTGAACTGCTGTGGCACTGCCCGAGCCGGATCGAGCCCCTCTTTTTCCGAACCAACCAGGAGGAGCTCAACGCCCTGAGCGGCGCCCGGGTCCTGCATCCGCACCTGCTGTTTTACGTGAATCAAGGCAGCCTGCACATCGCCGCCCTGCCGGACGACCAACGCCCGACACTCCAAACGAACCTCCTCCGCGCCCCTTACTTCAACGTCAGCGCGGAAGGGAGAGTCTGCCAGGGAAGCATGAAAGGTCCCCGTGAAAGCCGGCCCGAAACCCTGGCCCAATGGGAACGCGCCTTCTTTCGCTCCGCCTTCACGCATCCGCATGGGGGCGCCTTTCGCATCACCTCACATCCAAGCGGCCATGACGGGCTGTGGTTGGCGCAGGCGGAGGAACCGTATCCGAAGTTCCCGGTCGAGCAGCTCGTGCCCCTGGAGATGACCTTGGGCGATTGGTTGAAGAGCAGCGCAGAATCCAGACCCGGGTGGCGGCCATGAGCACTTTTACCCATAAACTGCCGGCTGAATGGCACTCGCGAGCCGTGCATGTGAATGTCGCCGGCTGTGGCGGAAACGGCTGCCATGTGCTCATGGGGCTGGCCCAGCTTCAAAAGGCTTTGCGGGGGTTGGGACATCCCGGGATCGAAGTCACGGCGTTCGATCCGGACACGGTGTCGGAGGCCAACCTCGGCCGCCAGCTATTCACGGAGGAGGACATCGGCCAGAACAAAGCCCTCACCTTGATCCACCGGCTGAATATAGCCTTTGGCCTCGATTGGTGGGGCATTCCGCTGGAATACCGGCCGTACCAAAGAACCCCGGACCTGCTCATCTCCTGTGTTGATTCCAAACAGGCCCGTGCCGGCATCTACGATCGCATCCGGGCCGGGAAGGCGGATTATTGGATGGATCTCGGCAACGGCCCCGATTACGGCCAGGTCGTTCTCGGCCAGGTTGGTCCCGCGAAAAAACGCCTGCCCAACGTCGCCGAGCTTTACCCGGAGATGCTGCAGGGCTACGAAAACGACGCGCCATCCTGCAGCCTCGCGGAAGCGCTCACGCACCAGGAATTGTTCGTCAACCGCACGCTCACGGCTTTCGCCCTGCATCTGGTGTGGACGATGTTCCGGCGAGGCAAAATCCGGGTAGCGGGCTGCTTCCTCAATCTCCAGGAAATGACGACGGTTCCGATACCTCTGAAGGGGGCCATAAGGAGCGAATCTCCCAAAAGAAGACGCGCAGCATGACGGTGGCTGGCCGCGGATTGAGCTCCGCACCGGCAAAAGCGGCAAGCCGCTCTCAGCCAAGGTGCGGCTGAGCGCATCTCTCACATAGCCTGCAAGCGGGAAAAGAGAACCCACGGAAAGGGAAATGGCTGCGCCAAAAAAGGGAACTCAGAAAGCGAGTTCATGAAAGAAGCCGTCACCATCATTGTCATCCGCAAGGGACACGCCTATCTGGCCCCGCGACTCAAGATCTCCGATAACTTTGGGAAACTCGGTTTCCCCGGGGGCAAACGTGAACAGCATGACGGGGACCCAACCAAGGCGGCCGCCCGCGAACTGGCTGAAGAGATGGGCCTCACCGTCGCCGCCGGCGAATTGCAGTACGTAGGGCAATCGGAGTTTCGCACCCAGGATTTTGGGCACTACCGAACGACGGCATACGTGCTGCGCCTGCCCGACGGGCTTCAGCCGAAGAACATGGAGCCTGAAAAACACGGCCCGTGGATCCCCATTCCGATTCCGCAGATTCACGACATGCCGGACGACAAGCTCCTGCCGGGCACCAAAGAATTCCTCAAAGCGGCGGTGGCATGAAGGCCCTCGATCTGTTCACCGTTTCTGAAATAAGCCTGAGGTTGGGCCCGACCGCCATTCACCGCCGCCCAGGTGTTGTCACCCGGGTGACGCCGGTCCTCCTGGCGCAGCCTTACCGCGGTTTCGTGGCCGGAACGCTTTTGGGCCGCGTTCAGACCCGCACACAGGGGAAGCTTCCACTGGCGTCGGCCACTTTCTCCGAGAGCAGCGGCGCGGTCCTCGGGCACGATTATCCGTGGCTCGTCCGCATGTTCAAAGAGGGGCCTTGCGGCGCAAGACAAGCTCGCCTCGACCGCATCCGGCCACAGAAACAATACAGGGTCACCCGGATGTTCGGATTCTTGGCGCACGACCCGTGTGTTTACGAACAGGGCGATGAACTCACCGTGCAGCAGGCCGGAGACAGCATCACCACTCTGGTCTCCAAAAAGGGGACAAATAGATACTCCGTCTCCTGGCCGCGCGCCGCTTTCGAGAGCTGTGTGGACACGTTCGCTCTCCGCGAGCTCTCGTAAAACGCGATTTCCAGACAATCCGCAATTCGCCCAGTCAGCCAGCAGATCCATGCGCGCTGGACACACGCTGCGAGAGGCAGTTGCAGCTCCGCTGAACTTGCAGGAACAGCAATGAACACCAAAGCTTTCAATCTGGAGAAAATTCGTGAAGCGCTCAACGGCGGCAAAGAGGGGTGCCCTTGGCAGCGGCTTGTCGACTTGGGTTACCGGGAGTGGCAGAAGCCTGAAAACTGCAAGTGGAGCTACGGAGAAATGGTCGAGCAGGCCGGGGAAACCTACGGCGAGGTCGTGAAACTTCTCATCCTTCTGGGCGCCTGCCACCACCAGGTTTGCAACGGCGGTTGGATCCAATACTTCGACAACGGATATGCCAGCGAAGCGGGGCGCTGCCGCGACTCAGACGACATCACACTCCACCGGGAGATGCTGGCGCTCCTCACCAAATACGGGATTCATCAGACCCGAACCGGGGCCGCGGTGTACCCCATCCTGCGCGAGTTTCGCGTCGTCATTGGCGATACCGAGGAAGAGGAAGACGATGGCGGCTGCGGTTGCCAAGAGGTCATCAACGGAGACGAGTTGGACGCTCTCGACAATCGTTATTACAAGATATGTGACTCATGGGCCAAGGAGCTCAAAGTCCTTGCCGCCCGATGGCTCAAGACGGGAACCAACCCGATTGCCGCAGTCTCGCCGGCTCCTCCAGTCACCACGCCGGCCCCACGCCCGCGCGTGAAGTTGATCGGCCGCGACGGCAATGCCTTCGCGATCATGGGCACCGTCTCAGCGGCGCTCCGCAAGGCCGGCGCATCGGAACAGACGATCCGCCAGTACCGGCAGGAGTCCATGCGCGGCG
>CAIQQM010000002.1 GCA_903873945.1 uncultured Verrucomicrobiota bacterium | reverse complement strand
TGGCAGATCTTTTGCGGGCTCAACACACAGTTTAAATGAAAGCATTAAAATGCCTGAACAAGGAGAGACTATTATGAAAGTAATCATCGTTGGTGGCGTAGCCGGCGGGGCATCGTGTGCGGCGCGACTGCGAAGGCTGGATGAGAAAGCCGAAATACTTCTGGTGGAACGCGGGCCGTATGTATCGTATGCCAACTGCGGGCTGCCCTACCATATCGGGGGCGTGATTGAAAAAGAGTCGAGCCTCCTGGTGGCGACGGAGCAGACGTTCCGTGCAGTATTCGCCATCGATTGCAGGACGAGCTGCGAAGTGACCGGCATTTCAGCGGACAAGAAAACCGTGGAGCTTAAGAACCATGCTACGGGTGAAACGACCATCGAGAAATACGACAAACTCGTGCTGTCGCCCGGGGCGGCGCCGATCCGCCCGCCCCTGCCCGGCATTGATCTGCCGGGGATATTTTCGGTGCGGACCGTGCCGGACGCTCGTGAAATCCGTGAGTGGATTGAGAAAAGTGCAAGTGTTTCAACCGTAAGTGCTTCAACCGGGGACCAAACGTCCCTGGGGTTCCAGCCGCTGGACAAGGCCAGGCGCGCGGTGGTGATCGGCGGCGGATTCATCGGCATCGAGATGGCGGAAAACCTGGTCCATCGCGGTCTCGAAGTGACGCTGGTCGAAATGCTCGATCAGGTCATGCCCCCGCTTGACATGGAATGCGCCCGCCTCGTCGAGCGCCACCTGGAAAAGAACGGCGTGCGCCTTGCGCTGAATGACGGCGTGGCCGGCTTCAGGCAGGCCGCAGGCGGCTCGCTCGAAGTTCTTACGAAATCCGGCAAGGCGCACCCGGCGGACATCGTGATCCTCGCCATCGGCGTGCGTCCGGAAACCGGGCTTGCAAAGATGGCCGGCATCGAGATCGGCCAGCGCGGCGGAATCCGGGTTGATGAGCACATGTGCACCTCCAATCCCGATATCTTCGCCGTCGGCGACGCGGTTGAAGTCAAAGATTTCGTCACCGGCGAGTGGACGCTCATTCCCCTTGCCGGACCGGCAAACCGGCAGGGCCGGATCGCAGCCGATGTGATTGCCGGCCGCGATGCCCGTTTCCGCGGCACCCAGGGCACCTCGGTCATCGCCGTCTTCGGGGCCACGGTCGCCGCGACCGGCGCCAGCGAAAAGCTTCTCATGCGGCTGGGCCAAAAGGATTTCGAAAAAACCTATCTCTTTCCGAATTCGCATGCGGGGTATTATCCGGGCGCCAAAACAATCGTGCTTAAAGTCATTTTTCGGAAATCCGACGGACGCATCCTCGGGGCGCAGGCGCTGGGCCATGATGGCGTGGAGAAGCGGATCGATGCCCTTGCCATGGCGATCCAGATGGGCGCGACGGTGTACGACCTTGAAGAAGCCGAACTCTGCTACGCGCCCCCGTTCGGCAGCGCTAAGGACCCTGTCAACTTTGCGGGTATGGTCGCAGCCAATATCCTCCGTGGCGACATGCCGCTCTGCCACTGGGACGCCGCGGCTAGCGGGTTCCTGCTTGATGTGCGCAATCCGCCGGAGCTTGCCGTGGAGGCTGTTCCCGGCGCGGTCAACATACCGCTGCCGGAGCTCCGCAGCCGCCTGGCTGAACTGCCCCGCGACCGCGAGATTCACGTTATCTGCCGCTCTGCCCAGCGCGCCTACTACGCCACGCGCATCCTTTTGCAGAACGGGTTCAAGGCCCGGAATATCTCCGGGGGCATGCTGTCCCGTTCGATGATTGTGACAAAGTGAACTAATGAAAGACGCAGTGTGGCAACACTAAAAGAGGAATGCGAAATGGACACGATCATTAAAGCTGACCGCGAGCTATGCCTGCGGTGCGGCAGCTGTACAAAGGTTTGTCCGGTT
>CAIQQM010000001.1 GCA_903873945.1 uncultured Verrucomicrobiota bacterium | reverse complement strand
GGCGCTGTGCATGGGTATCGCGGCTTGATTCGCGAGCTCGTCATCGAGCTGAAACGCGAGCTTGGAACGCCCCGGCTTCCGGTCGTGGCCACCGGCGGTTACGCCCGGCTGATTGCCGCCAAATTGCCTGAGATCACTGCGGTGGACCCGCTGCTAACCCTGGAAGGCCTCCGGCTGGTCTGGCAAGCGCATCACGGCGGCGACTGATGCTTCAGTGCGTTCCTTCGGGCAAGACTGTTCTTGGCGGCGCTTCTCCGCAAACTTGCCTCTTGAAACCGGCCATTTGAAATCCGAAACTCGCCACAAATGAACCGCATTGTGGAACGCTTTGCCCGGCTTAGCCGGGAAGGCAAAAAGGGCTTTGTCGCTTACATCGGTGCGGGCGACCCGCAACTTGCGGCCACGCGCCGGCTCGCTTTGGCGTTCGATAAAGCTGGGGTGGACGTGCTCGAACTGGGTGTGCCGTTCAGCGACCCATTGGCCGATGGTCTGGTAAACCAGCTTGCCGCCCAGCGTGGCCTGGAATCGGGCACAACTCCCGCGAAAGTTCTGGCGACCGTGGCGGCCATCCGCAAAACATCTCAGATCCCGATCGTCCTCTACATCTACTTCAACCTCATACACCGTTACGGCATGGAGAAATTCATCCGGGACGCGGCGCAAGCGGGTGTGGATGGGATGCTGACGCTCGATTTGCCGCCTGAGGAAGCTGAGGTTTACGAAGCTCTGATGCGCAAGGCCGGTTTGTGCAACATCTATCTCATCGCGCCGACCACACCCAACGACCGCATGGAGCTGATTGCAAAACGTTGTGCCGGGTTCATCTATTACGTTTCCCGCGAAGGTGTTACGGGCATGCAGACCGAAGTCGCGGACACCATTTCGCAAATGACAAAGAAGATCCGGGCGCACACGACTCTGCCGGTCGCCGTTGGTTTCGGCATCTCGACGCCCGCGCAAGCGAAGGCCGTCGCTGCGAGCGCCGATGCTGTGGTCGTGGGCAGCGCCATCGTGAACCAGATAGCTCTGTGCGGACGAGGACCGGACCTGGTGCCGCGTGTCACGAAGTTCGTAAAATCGCTCGTTCAAGCCGTGAAAAAATCATGAAATCCAAAGCCGACACCAACAATCGTTTCGTCATCATCATGGCCGGCGGCAAAGGGGAGCGCTTCTGGCCCGTGAGCCGCGAGAAGACCCCCAAGCAGCTCATCACTCTTCTCGGCGACCGCTCGTTTCTTCAGCAAGCCGTTGACCGCGTCCTGCCGCTGGTTCCCATCAAAAATATCCTCGTCATCACCAACGAAGTTCAGGCGCCCGAGGTTCGCCGGCAACTGCCCAAACTGCCGAAGCAGAATGTTATCGCTGAACCGGTGGGCCGCGACACCTGCGCCGCCGTTACCTTGGGCGCCGCGCTTGTTGGCGCTCGTTCCACCACGGGCGTGATGGCCGTGCTTCCCGCCGACCACGTCATCCCCGAGGAGAAAAAGTTCCAGCAAGTCCTCTCCGATTCCTTCGATCTGGCCAGCCGCGGCCAGGCCATTATCACCATCGGCATCAAGCCCACCGAGCCCGCTACCGGCTACGGCTACATTCACGTTGGCGAACCGTTGCCGCCGCCGCAGGGCGTGAAGTCTTACAAAACCGCCTTCTATCGCGCCGAAAAGTTCGTCGAAAAACCGGATTTCGATCGCGCCCTCGAGTACCTCAACAGCGGCCAATACCGTTGGAACGCCGGTATGTTCATCTGGTCTTTTGTCACAGTCACCGAAGGATTGCAGAAGCATCAGCCCGAGATGTACGAAACCTGCCAGCGCTGGTTCAAAGTTGCCGCCGACCCAGCAAAGCTTAACAAAGTTCTCGCCAAGGAATATCCCGGCCTCAAGAAGATCTCCATTGACTACGCCCTTATGGAACACGCGCAGAACGTCGTCGTCGCCGACGGCGCCTTTGAGTGGGATGATCTTGGCTCGTGGACTGCGCTCGGCCGCCACCTCAAGCACGACGCCGAAGGCAACTGTGCCGTCGCGGACTTCATCCATGTGGATGCTGCCCGCAACATCATCTTCGACGCCCGCACCAAAGACCGCCGCACACCTATCGCCGTCGTCGGCTTGCGCGACTCCATCCTTGTCCAGACCGACGATGCCACACTGCTCGCCCACAAAAGCCAGGCCCAAAAAGTCAAAGAACTCGTCCGGCGCCTCGCCAAGGACCCAAAGCTCAAGAAGTTGGTTTAAGGTCGTAACTTACTTCGGGAATAGGCGTTTTTGGCCCTTCAAAATGGAATGCCCGTGGGCGACTGAGTTGAAGCAGAAGCTCGCCCAAATCAGTGCTAACTTTTGGTCTCTCCTTTTACTCCCGCACGGTGGCTTGGAGGTGTTGCTTGAGCTGGGCGACGAGCTTTTCGTGGGCGGTGTTCACTTCCGCGTCCGTCAGGGTGCGTTCGGGGCTGCGGTAGGTGAAGGCGTAGGCCATACTCTTTTGACTCGGAGGAACATTCTTGCCACGGAACACGTCGAACAATTCGACGGATTCAAGATTCGCCGGTTTGGCCTGCTTCACGACTTGAAGGACAGCCTCGTGGGAGGTGGCTTCGGGCATAAGCATCGCGACGTCTCGCTGGATCGCCGGGAAAGAGGGCAGGGGCTTGAAGGATTTGCCGGGGTTTCGCCGCGCGAGCAGGAGGTCGAGATTCAACTCTGCAAGCAGCACGGCATCGCGCAGGTCATATTGCTTCGCCAGGGCGGGAAGGAGCTGGCCAAGTACGCCGACATGGGATTTGCCAAGGTGAATCGTGGCGGATTCGAGAAAGAGAGCGGTGCTGTCGCTGCGGCGCGTGTAGCTGAGGCCGCGTAGGCCGAACTGGTCGAAGAATTCCTCGAGCAACCCTTTCAGGTCATAGAGGTCGAATTTGGCTTCACGGTCGGCGCCAGTCCAGAAGATTGGCTGGCGTTGGCCCGTCAAAGCGATGGCCACACGGCGTTCTTCATGGGTAGCGGCATTGGTTTCCTCGGGCGCGGACTTCGGTCTGAGAAACGTGCGGCCGAGTTCGAATAACGCTACGTCGTAATTCTTGTGACTGAGATTGTGCCGGAAAGCGTCCAACAGACCTGGCAGCAAGCTTGGCCGGAGGACGTTCATGTCGCTGCTGAGCGGATTGGAAAGCGGGGCCAGTTCGGCGGCGACAGCCAGTTTGGCAGCGGTGTCCGAGATCAGGGTTTGGCCTTGAGCCTCATGTAGTCCCATGCCGGTCAGGATGCGGCGGGCATCGGCGAGTTGGTCGTGGACAGCGTCGTAAGGGTTCGAGCCGATGGCACCGCGCGGGGGTGTGGCGGGGATTTTGTCCACGCCGTGCAGGCGCGCGACTTCTTCGATGAGGTCCACCTCGCGCTTGAGGTCCACCCGGAATGTGGGGATGAGGAAACTGACCGGCTCGGATGCGCCAATCCCGGCGCCAACGGGATGGGGTTTGCGGTTGACAACTTTCAAGCCGAGCTGGCCCAGATACAATTCGATTTCTTCGGGGCGCAACTCGATGCCGAGAAGTCCGGTGACCTTGTGATGGCGCAATGCGATGTGCTTTGGCTCGGCTGGTTTCGGATAGGCGTCCACAACACCTTCGGCGAGCGTACCGCAGGCGGTTTCCAGGATTAATTGAGCGGTGCGCTGGCTCGCCCAATCGCAAATGCCGATGTCACCGCCGCGCTCGAAGCGATAAGAGGATTCAGTGCGCAGTTCGAGCTTTTTGGACGTGGCGCGGATATTCTGCGGTTTGAAATAGGCGCTCTCGATCAGGACGTCAACTGTGCTGGGATTGATTTCGCTGTTTTGGCCGCCCATGACTCCAGCCAGGGCGACGGCTTTGGCTTCGTCTGCGATGAGAAGCGTTTGGCTGGTGAGCTTGCGTTCCTGCCCGTCGAGCGTCTTGAATTTTTCACCTTCCGCGGCGCGGCGGATGATAATCGTTGGGTGGGTGGCCGCCTTGCTTTGAAGCAAGTGATAATCAAACGCGTGCAGAGGTTGGCCGACTTCGAGCATGACGTAATTGGTCACATCTACCACGTTGTTGATGCTGCGGATGCCGACCTTTTCGAGTGTGCTCTTCAACCAATCCGGGCTGGGCGCGATTTTCACGCCGCGGATGACGCGAGCGGTGTAGCGCGGGCAGAGGTCCGCATCGTCAATGCGGACAGAGACGAGGGCGGACACCGGTTGCGAGCCGGGACTCGAGGTTTGAGTGAGTTCCGGGAGCCGAAGCAAGTTGCCGGTGACGGCGGCGATTTCGCGGGCGATGCCAATGACGCTGTTCAGGTCGGGCCGATTCGGGGTGATTTCCAGGTCATAGACCACGTCGCTGCCGGTGCGGCCGAGATATTCAGAAAAGGGCTGGCCGATCTTGGCATCCTTGCGCAGGATGAGAATTCCCTGCACCAGGTCGCCGAGACCAAGTTCCTGCGGCGAACACATCATGCCGTGCGATTCGACACCGCGGATCTTGCCGACCTTGATCGTCATGGGCTGCTCGCCCGGCTTGGGAGGAAGGCTGTGGCCGGGGAGGATGAGCGGCACCTTGTCGCCGGGGTTGAAATTGTGCGCGCCGCAGACGATCTGGCGTTCGCCCATGCCATCGTTGACACGGCAAAGGGTGAGCTTGTCTGCGTTCGGGTGTTTGTCCTTCGTGATGACCTGCGCGACGACGACGCCGTCAAACTCGCTGCCGATCTTCTGGACGCCTTCCACTTCGACGCCGAGCATCGTGAGCCGGTCCGCGAGTTCTTCCGGCGACCAGTTGAAATCAACGTATTGCTTGAGCCAGTTGAGTGTGACTTTCATGTCAGAACTGCCTTAGAAACCGAACGTCATTTTCGTAGAAGAGCCGGATGTCGTTGATGCCGTAGCGAATCATCGCGATGCGCTCGATGCCGAAACCGAACGCCCAGCCGGTCCAGATTTCGGGGTCATACCCGACGTTTTCAAAAACCTGCGGGTGGACCATGCCGCATCCGGCGATCTCGAGCCATTCCTTCCCCATCTTGCGGGTCAAGGTGCTGCTGAAATCGATTTCGAAACTGGGTTCCGTATAGCTGAAATAATGCGGCCGGAAACGGATGCGTGTGCCGGAGCCCATCAAATCCTCGAACACGAACTGGACCGTGCCTTTGAGGTCGCCAACGGTGACATTCCGGTCAACGTAGAGTCCTTCAACCTGGTGGAAAGTCGGATTGTGCGTGGCATCGGCGTTGTCGCGCCGATAGACGCGGCCCGGCACGATAATGCGCACCGGGGGCTGTTGCTTCTTCATCACCCGGATTTGGACGGAGGAGGTGTGGGTGCGGAGAAGCATTGAGGGTTGGGCATTGGCTTGCGGGTTCTGCAAATAGAAAGTGTCCTGTGTGTCGCGGGCCGGGTGGTCGGCAGGAGTGTTGAGCGCGTCGAAACAGTGGTATTCATCTTCCACCTCCGGTCCATCTGCCACGACGAAGCCGATTTTACGGAAGCTGCGGACGATGTCTTCGGTCACCTGCGTCAGGGGGTGGAGCTTGCCGAGTGGCCGACGACGGCCAGGCAGGGTAAAATCGGTTGGGTCCTTTGGCAGCGAGGCTTTGAGCTCAAGCACGGTACGGCGCTCAGCAAGGGCCTTTTCAAGTTCGACTTTGGCGATATTGATGGCCTTGCCGGCCGCTGGCTTCTCTTCCTTGGACAACGCGCCGAGTTGTTTCATTAAGCCGGTGAACTTGCCGTTGGAGCCGAGGTAATTGACCCGGGCCTGTTCAAGGGAGGCCAGGTCGAGAGCGGCGCTTAATTCCACAAGCGCGGATTGCTTGAGCGGTTCGATTTGGTCCAGGAACGTCATAGAGAGCGAAGACGGAGCATAGAGGATGCGATAAGGAGGACAACGAAAAAACGGGCAGCCGGCTTGGGCGTCCCGTTTGCTAAATTCGGCTGAGATTCGGATGTTTGCGGCCAGCACCGCATTGGTCATCCGGTTTCGCTATCGTCGTTTCAACTCAAGCCTTGGCGGCTTTGGTTTTGAGCGCGTTCTGGGCAACCTTGACCAGTTCAGAGAAAGTTGCGGCGTCAGTGGCGGCGAGGTCAGCGAGAATCTTGCGGTCGAGGGCGACTTTGGCCGCTTTCAGGCCTTCCATGAAACGGCTGTAAGTGACGCCCGCGGCGCGGGCGGCGGCGTTGATACGGACCTGCCAAAGAGCGCGGAAATTGCGCTTCTTGGTCTTGCGATCGCGATAGGCGTAGACGCGGCCATGATCGACGGCGTCGGAGGCATAGCGGTAGAGTTTCGAGCGGCGCATCCGGTAGCCTTTAGCGGCTCGGATCATCCGGGTGCGGCGTCTGCGGGAGGCGGGGGCGTTGGTAACGCGCATAAAGTCGTTGAGAGTTAAATCGTGTTTAGTGGCTGAAAGGCAGGCATTGCGTGATGCGGTAAACATCCGTCGGGTGGACGGCGCTCATGCCGCGAAGGTTGCGACGGCGCTTGGGATTCTTGGTCTGCATCAAGTGACGCCTGCCGGCGCTTGAGCGCATAACTTTTCCGCCAGCCGTAATCTTAAACCGCTTGGCCACGGACTTCTTGGTTCTAATGCCTTTTGGACGACGCATAAATCAAATCAGCTTTCTTTCAAAAAGAGTGCGCAATATAGGAGGCCGAGGAACGGGAATCAAGCGCTATTTTCGAGCTAAAGCCTGAGCAGTGCCTCCAACTCCTCCTTCTTCTGGAGCGGACTGACGACAGCCAGGTTCAGGCGTTCCTCGCGGAAGAAGTCGCGAGCCACACTTCGAATTTGAGCAGGCGTAACTTTGCCGAGCTGCCGTTCGATTTCTGACGGCTGGAAAATTCTGCCATAGCCAAGCAGCTGTTCGCCAAGCCAGTTCATCTGGTTGTCCGTGCTTTCGAGGCTGAGGGCGAGTTGGCCGATGGCGTAATCACGGGCGCGCCGCAGTTCGCCGGCGGTGGGGCGCGTTTGGCTGAGGCGGCGGAGTTCGCGGAGAATAAGGCGCAGGGTCTTCGGCAGATTGTCCAAATCAATCCCGGCTGAAATGACAAGATCTCCCGTATCGCTGAAGAAGCTTGGGGTGCTGTAAATTGAATAAGCCAGGCCTCGGTCCTCGCGCACGCTCTGGAAGAGGCGCGAACTCATATTTTCACCGAGAATCGCGTTCAGCAGGCGTAGCGCGTAGCGGCGTTCGTCGTGCCGCGAACACGTGCGGATGCCAAGAGCGATTTGTGTTTGCTCGGTCTTTTTTGTGAGCAAACAACACTGTGGCCGCTGTTGCTCATTGCGCGCAGGGAAAAACTGCGGGCGGTTGCCGGTTCTGAACCGGGGCGCATAGCGAGCCACTGATTTGACGATTTGGGAATGGCGCAGTTTTCCGGTGGCGACAACCAGTGTGTTGCCGGAAACGTAACTGTCGCGCAGGAACTTGGTAAGGCATGGGCGCGTGAGCTTGTCCAGCGTTTGGTCGGTCCCCGTGACGGTCCGGCCGAGAGGCTGATTCGGCCAGAGTGTGGAGTTCAGCAGCTCCTGAACATGATGCTGAGGTTCGTCCAGATCCATTGCCAATTCTTCCTTAATCACTTCACGCTCCTTGTCGATCTCGCCGGTTTCGAATTTGGAGTTGAGAAACATATCCATCAGCACGTCGAGGAGTTCGGGAAAATGGTCGTGGCGGGCCCGGGCATGGAAGCAGGTTGCTTCCTCGCTGGTGAAGGCATTCATGTAGCCGCCGAGTCCTTCGACAGCCTGTGAGATTTGCTTTGCGGCGCGTTTTTTTGTTCCTTTGAAGAACAGGTGCTCGATGAAATGGCAGACGCCGTTGAGTCGGGCGGGTTCATAACGCGAGCCGACACCGACCCACAAGCCGAGGCTTACGCTCTGCATGTGTGGCATTTCAGCCGTGGCGACTGTAAGCCCGGTCCTTAAATGGCTGATTTGATACACTTGGTTCGCCCGCAGCAGTACGCGGGTTGTCGAATTGCTTGCCCCAACCCGTGGTGCACGGTCTGGCAGAGGGCCTACGAACATCCGAGGCTTTCGCCGCAATTGAGGCATTTGTAACAAGCGCCATTGCGGACGGCTACATGACCGCAGTTGGGACAGGCAGGGGCGTCATGCTGAAAGTGGGCGACGGAATCATTAAGACTTTGCACAGTCCTTTCCGTAGAAGACGGAGGCGCATGTTGGTGGCTGTTGTCGTGTCCGGCGGCAGCGGTCGTCACATCCAGAATGTCGGTGTCTTCCGAAAGCGCCAATTCGGGGACAGGTCGGTTGACCTTTTTCTTCACTTCTTCCTGCAAACCGGGGATGGCGAGCTCAGGTTGATTGCGATTTGGCGCATTGGCCTCCCGAAAGCCCGGGATGAACTGATTGGCCAGCCATCGGAAGACGTAATCGATGATGGAAGAAGCGTTGCGGATGTCTGGGTTCTTCGTAAAACCCGAGGGCTCGAAGCGCTGGTGGGCGAACTTTCTGACGAGCGTTTCCAGGGGCACTCCGTATTGCAACGCGAGGCTGGTCAAGGTGCCAACGCTGTCCATCAAGCCCCCGATGGTGGAACCTTCCTTGGCCATAGTGATGAACAACTCACCCGGCCGCCCGTTTTCGAACAAACCGACTGTGAGATAACCCTCGTGGCCAGCGATATCGAACTTGTGGGTGATGGCGGTGCGTGTGTCGGAGAGGCGCCGACGTAGCGGCTGGCCGGCCTGTTCGCGCAGGCGAAGAACCTCGGCCTCAAGTTCCTTCAGGCGCGCGTCGAGCGCCGAATTGTCCGACACGGCCGTTTTCCTGGTATTAAGCGGCTGCGAAAGTTTTGACCCATCGCGATAAACAGCGACACACTTAAGGCCCATCTTCCAGGCCTGCACGTAGGCGTCGCGGATCTCGGCGACGGTGCTCTCCTTTGGCATGTTCACCGTTTTGGAAATTGCGCCACTGATGAACGGTTGCGCCGCCGCCATCATTTTCAGGTGTGCAAGATAGTGGATGCTGCGCTTGCCACGATGAGGCCTGAACGCGCAGTCAAATACCTGTAAATGGCCCTCCTTGAGCCCGCTCCTGACCATTTGATCACCTTCCCGAACGTCTTCAACGGTGTCGAATTTTGCGATATGCGCGATAATGCCGTCAATTTTCTCCTGACTGTAACCAAGGCGGCGCAATGCCTCGGGGACGCCTCGGTTTATGATTTTAAGGAGGCCGCCTCCCGCCAGAAGCTTGTACTTTATGAGTGCGATGTCCGGCTCAATGCCGGTGGTGTCGCAATCCATCATGAAGGCGATGGTGCCGGTGGGGGCGAGCACCGCAACCTGGGCGTTACGGTAACCAGTTGCTCGGCCATGTGAGAGAGCGCTGTCCCAGGTCTTGCGCGCCTCCTCTTTCAAGTAATTGAATTCCCGGCTCGGCTGAATTGATTCGATGGCCGCTCGGTGCTGTTCGATGACCCTGAGCATGGATGCGACGTTGTTTTCAAGGAGCGGCGTTGGTACATGTGCGCAGCGCGCATCGTTGTAGCCTTGAAATGGGCTCATGACAGCCGCGATTTCAGCCGATTGTTCGTAGGCGTGGCCCGTCATCAGGGCGGTGATGGCTCCAGCGAGGGCACGGCCCCCGTCGGAATCATAGGGCAGCCCGTAACTCATGATGAGAGAGCCCAGGTTGGCATAGCCGAGTCCCAGAGTGCGGAAGATGTGGGAGTTTTCAGCAATTTCCTTCGTGGGGTGGCTGGCGTTATCGACAAGGATTTCCTGCGCGGTAATGAAGATGCGAACCGCGGCTTTGAACTGCTCAATGTCGAAGGCGCCATCCGCGCGTTTGAACTTCAGCAGGTTCAACGATGCGAGATTGCAGGCCGTGTTGTTGAGAAAAACGTACTCGGAGCAGGGATTGGTTGAGTGAATCGGCTCGGTGCCCTTGCAGGTGTGCCATTGTTGAATGGCGCCGTCGTATTGGAGACCGGGGTCGCCGCAGATCCAGGCGCCTTCGGCAACCTTGTCCAGCAGCATGCCGGCGTTTTTCTTTTCGAGCGGTTTG